>CAXTWN010000127.1:0-2094 GCA_964248055.1 uncultured Acidobacteriaceae bacterium
ACTCTCGCGCCGCACCTCGGCGGGCACGTAGATGCGCTCCAAGCGACCGGGCGAGACCAGCACGCGGGTCGCCCGCGAAGTCTCCACCGGCGGCAGCAGGACCTTGCCGACGCACTGGCTGTGAGCCAGGCCCGGCAGGACGGCTCCGGCCAGCAGGGCCTGCTTATCGGCAACTACACCAACGAACGCCTCGCGCTCTACCACACCGACGGCGGCGGCCTCTTCACCGACGCCACGCCCGCCTCCGGCCTCGGCCCCGACTCCGCCAAGAGCCTCACCTTCAGCACCTTCTTCTTCGATTACGACCTCGACGGTCGCCCCGACGTCTTCGCCTTCAACGGCCACGTCGCCGACGACATCAGTGTCGTCCAGCCCACCGTCAAATACGCCGAACCCCCGCTACTCTTCCAGAACACCGGCAACGGCAAGTTCAACAACGTCTCCGGGAAGGTCGGCTCCGCCTTCCGCCAACCCGTCGTCGGCCGCGGCGCTGCCTATCTCGACTTCGACAACGACGGGGACCTCGACCTCGCGCTCAACGTCTCCAACGGCCCCGCCCGCCTGCTCCGCAACGACGGCGGCAATGCCAACGATATGCTGCGCGTAAAGCTCATCGGCACGCGTTCCAATCGCGACGCCATCGGGGCCAAAGTCACCCTCAAACTCGCCAACGGCCGTTCCCAGACCGCCATGGTCAAAAGCGGTTCAAGCTACCTCTCCCAGAGCGAACTCCCGCTCACCTTCGGCCTCGGCAAACCCGCCCCCGACAAGCTCGTCTCGCTCGACATCACCTGGCCCAGCGGCCGCAAAGAGTCCATCGCCAACACACCAGCCAACCAGTTCCTCACCATCCAGGAAGGCAAAGGCATCCTCACCACCAAACCATTGCAGCTAGCCGGCCCAACCCCCCGGCCACGCTAGCTCAGCACCGCTTGATGCCGGACCAGCGTCATCCTGCGCGCAGGGCGCAGCCCGGAGGCTAAGGACCCCCGTATCTTGCCCCGAAGTGGCACATCTGCTCAGGCCTCGCCGTAAAACCCCGTCCGTCGCAGCAAACCCTCGATCTCCTCCCGGCTAGCCCCGACTATTTCCGCTCCGGCAAAGAGGTCCTCCGCCCGCACCGGGTAGCACGCATCGCTCGGCCGTTTCGCCAACCCCGCCACATCAAACCGCTCCACCACCGCTAAGATCTCTTCCTGCAATTGAAGCTTCTCTTCGGCGCTCAAAGGCCCGCGCGCCCTCGCCGTAAGTCGCCGCAGCGCAGGCCCGAACGCCGCATCCGTACACAACAAAAACGATCGCGCCTTCTCCGCCTTCCCTAATCGCCGCACCGTCTCCGCATAGCTCGCCGCGGCAAAGTACAGCAGCGAAAGCGCCCGAAACATCGCAAAGTCGCCCATGTTCGCATACAGCGCCCCGATCAGCGCCGAGGTCGCCACCAGCTCCGCATCCGTCTCCGCCGCATACTCCGCAAGACTTCCCTCCAGCCGCGCAGACCCCCAGTCCCGCTCCAAAATCCCGCCCAGCCGCAAAATCCCCAACAGCGTCAGCGGGAACCCCGTCGACAGCAGCGGATCCACAAAACCCGCCGCTGAAGGCAGCATCGCCCATCCCTCGCCCGCCGCACGCGCACTGCGAAACGCCACCTGCGGCAGGTAGGTAAACGGCTGCACCGCCTCCGCTTCCGCAAACTGCGCCTTCACCTCCGGCAGGGTATCCAGCAGCCGCTCCCAGGCCGCCTCTTTCTCCGCGAGCCCAAACCGCTCCGCCACCGCCTGCGTCACCGCGAAGCCCGCACTCGTCCAGCCGTTGTTAAAAGGCAGCACCCACATCCATCCACCCTCAAACACGTGGTGCAACGCCGCCGCATCGGGCGGGTAGGGCGGCGCTCCCGCGGCATAGCTTTGCGCGCCCGCAAACTTCTTCACCCCCGTGAAGTGGCTATACAGCGCACACGTCGCGGGATACTCCGGCAGCGGCATCTCCTCCAGCCCCAACGCTCGGTGCAACAACCCGCGCGGCCCCGTAGCATCGATCACAAACGCCGCACCGACCTCCACATCCTTGTCTTCCCGGCGACACCGCAGCGTCCAG
>CAXTWN010000127.1:2104-10488 GCA_964248055.1 uncultured Acidobacteriaceae bacterium
CCCGACCGCACCTCACATCGGTCGAGGTAGTCCATATCCATCACACAGGCCTGCTCCATCAGCAGCTTGTCGAGGTCCGCTCGAAACCAATGCGTATCCGCAACCGCGTCATGCGGACTTGCCGCCACCAGCAACTGCCGGTCCCTCGCATCCACCCACGCCGCATCCACCAACGCCGCATCCCCACCCGCCAGCGCATGGTGAAAGAACGTAAATCCTCGCTTCAGCCCACACCCGATCGCGGGATAGCTCTCCTGCCACGTGCCCCACTTCGTCAACGGCTTCAGCATCGGCAGGTCATACCGCTCCGCCAGCGTCTCCAGCAGCAGATTGCTCAACGGCGTCGACGACTCCCCGATGACCACTCGCGGATGGGTGCCCTTCTCCAGCAGCACAACTGACAAACCCAGCCGCCGCGCAATCATCGCCATCAACGACCCCGCAAAGCCCGAGCCCGCAATCGCGATATCGTACTGCCGCCTCACGCCATGCCTCCACAAACCGCGCACATCACGCGCGCTTCCACCTCCTGCGACAGGTTCATCCGCCGCACCCGCTCCACCCGCGCCCCGCGGCACACCGCGCAGCTCCGCACCCGTTCTAGATCCCACACATCCAGCAACACCCGCCCCGCGCCACGCCCGATGCCGTAATCCAAAGCTTCTTCCATCATCAGCAGCGACGGCGGCGCAAACTCCCCCACGGCCGCCAGCTCCTCCATCGCTCCATTGCCGCCCCGCGTCGGGATCAGCGCCACCAGCGTCGCCCCGCACTCCTGCGCGAGGTCCACCGACCGGCAGGCCCAGAACAACGCCTCGTCCGCCGCCATAAACGGAGGCTGCACCAGCACAAACGACCGCAGCGCGAGGCCTCCTCGCCGCAACCGCTCCGCTGCGTCTGCATATTGCCCCAGCGTCATGCGCTTGTTCAGCTTGTCCAGCACGGCCGGATGCGCCGTCTCCAGCCCCATCGCGATCTCCAGCTGCCCCGCCAGCATGTCGCGAAAGCGCAAACAGCTCTCGCTCACCAGCGCCGGATGGCACTCCACGATCACCCGCTCAAACGGCCGCACCAGCTCTGCGATCGCCCGGTAATCCTCCACCGGAATGGCCCCGCGATCAAAGAAACTTCCGCTGTTATAGAGCTTGATCTGCCGCGCCTTCGGCAGCCGTTCCAGCGCATACGCAATCTGCCGTGGGATGTCGCCCACGGCCACCGGATGCTCCAGCGTATTCCGCCAAAGATCACACTCCACGCAGCGCCACGGGCACTCACGGTTGGTCAAAAAGACCGTCGCTACGTCCCCGACTTCACCATTCGCAAAGCGCTCCGGCTCCACCAGGAACGCATACGGCCGATCCGCGGACACCGCGGCCCGTTCCCCACGCCGGGCCACCACCCAACGGTCCCGCTCTGCGGCACTCGCGGGATACAGCGCCAGCACGTCCGCCATTACTCGTAGAGCGCGAGAAACTGGCGCCGGTAGTCCGCCTCCGCGAACGGCAGCCGCGTCCGCAGGTCGGTTTGCGGCAGCGCACCATGCTGAAACCGCCGCTTCTCAAACACGGCCATCGTCATTCCCGTCACAGCCTTCACGCCACGCGCCACAATCTCGCCCTTCAGCGCATACAGCCGCGGCACGTCATACCCCGTCAGCTTGATGAACGGAATCGCCTCCGCTGCCGCAATCACCGTCGGCCTTGTGAACGGGCTAAAGCCCTTGAACCCGAGCCGGTGCGCCGGCGCATATGTCCGCGTGTACGACCGGCTCAACCCACCGCTGTAGGTCTGCGAGTGCTTGATCTTCCCCACACCCCAGCCCTCCTGATACAGCATGGGATTATTCACCACGCTGCGGATCGTCAGCTCCGGGTTCTCCTCAATCGGATAATCCTTCAAATTCTCGTCCCCACCATCGCCGTCCAGCAGATACGTCCACCCCGGGTACCGCGCCCGGATCCCCTTGCACAGCGCCAGCGCCATGCTCGCCGACTCTACATCGAGCGACTTGTAGTCTTCAATGACGCCGATGGTCTCGCGCGGATCGATCGTCGCCGGGTCCACCTCCACCGGCTCCAGAAACAGCCCCAACCCCACCGCATCCAGAAACGCCCGCGCCTGCTGCACATCCGGCCCGCGCCCCAGGTCCAGCACAAACGCCTTCAGCCGCCCCAGGTGCATCCCACGCTGCTTCATCACGTGATACGCCGTCAGAAACACCGCGCCGCTATCCACGCCGCCGGAGAAGCACACCCCGATCGGCTCCTGTGCCGGCACATGCTCCAGCCAAAGCCCGATCTCCTCCGCCAGCGCACTTACATACCGCTCCCCGATCACATCCAGATCCGGCGGCAACACTCCCATGGGCGGGGTAAAAAAGCGCGTGTACACCGGGTCCGGATCAGGGCACCCCACCAGCTGGATCTCCGTCACATAGTGCGCCGGCACCATGCGCGTGTAGCTCGGCCGAAACTGCCCTTCCAGGCCTTCACTGCGCAGCTGCTCATAGATCGCGTCGATCCGCGAGGCCACAATCAGCACCGGCCCTTCTTTCCGCTTGGCCAGGAAGTACCGCATCGGCCGATCCATCGACCGCGCCATCCGCACCGTCTTGCCTTCACGTGCAATCAGCGCGAACGACCCCTGTACGTCCAGCATCCGCTCCGCCGGCTGGGTCAGCAGAACCGCCCGCGCCTCGTCGATCGAAAGACGATACAGCTGATTCTCCGCGGGGTCGATCAGGTCCACGACGCGTTCGATGTACTGGTTCAAAAGCCCGGCCTCGATTCCTTGCAACTACCAGAATTTTATCGCCTGCCCCTCACGGCACGCCGCTCCCTGACACTCCGTTTTCGGCATAGGCGAATCCGTTCCTTTCACGTTGGCCGGGCTGCATGCCGGCCTTTTGGCGGCCCTACGCCCGCGTATCATAGAAATCCAGTGGTACTTATGAACGCTACGCGTCGGCCTGCACCTCCGTCCTCAGTTCTCTGTCATTCCGGACCCCTTCCGCGACCGCGCACCCTGGCCCTCCTTGCTCTCGGTCTTTCCGTTCTTTCGCCGGCTCTCGCCAAGGCGCCGCGCGCCGCCGACAACGCCCCGCCGTCCCAGGCGGCAGCGCGCGCCAACAACGTCGGCGTGGCCTACATGAACCAGCAGCTCACCGAGAAGGCGCTGCATAACTTTGAAGAGGCCACGCATACGGACGTGGGCGCGGTCATTCCGCTCGTCAACGAAGGCCTGGCGTACCTCTATCTGCGCAAACTCCCCGAGGCCGAGGAGGCGCTCAACAAGGCCACGGCCCTCGACCCCAACAACGTGCGCGCGTGGTACAGCCTCGGCGTAGCCGCCTTTACCGGGGGCAATCAGGATGTGGCGCTAGTCGACTTCCAGCACGCTGCGTCTCTCGATCCCAAGGACGCCGACACGCACTACTTCCTCGGCACCATCCTTTCCAGCCAGAAGAAGTTTGACGCGGCCATCACCGAATTCAACCTCGCGCTGAGCCTCAATCCCCTGCAGGCCTCCGCGCAGTTTGGCCTTGCGCGCGCGCTGCAGCGCGAGGGCAAGACAGACGAGGCACGCGAGCACCTTAAGCGCTTTCAGGAGATCACCGACAAGAAGATCGGCACGCTGATGAGCGCCTCCTACGGCGAGCAGGGCCGCTATGCCACCGTGCAGGACATGCTTGCCTCGCCCGCACATGCCCCGGCCATGATCCCCATCACCTTCGTTGCGGACGCTGCCTCCGAAGTGGCCCCGAGTTCACCTGCCGAGGCCACCGCCAGAGCCGGCGATGGCGTCTGTGTTCTGGACATTGAAGGTAACGGCAGCAAAGACCTGGTCAGCACCGCGGCAGGCGAGGGTCTGCACGCCTTTCATCTCGCTGAGAACGGCACGCCGGAGCCTCTCCCAAGCAGCACCACAGGGCTCGTCGCAAAGGGTGACGGCGTCTCCTGCGCGGTCGGCGACTTTGACAATGATGGCCTCCCTGATCTTGCGCTCGCGCTGACCGATCGCGTCATCCTCTTCCGCAACCTTGGTCATGGCAAGTTCGCCGATGTCACTGAGAAGGCCGGCCTTAAGGCGCTCAACAAGCCCTCCGGCCTTACCTTCGTCGACTTCGATCATGACGGCGACCTCGATCTCTACGTCACGGGCTCAGCCACCGCGGCGAGCGCCAGCGTGCTTTGGCGCAACAACGGCAACGCCACCTTCACGGAGTGGACCAGGCCCACCGGCCTCACCGGTGACGGCAACACCGTCGGAGCCGTCCTCTCCGATCTCAACAACGACCGCGCCGTCGATCTCATCGTCAGCGGCACAGGGGCGTCGCCGCAGCTCTATCTCAATCAGCGCGAAGGCGCCTTCAAGCAGCTCGCGCTCTACACGGACGCTGCACTCACGCCCTCACGCGGGCTCGCCATCGCCGATTTCAACAAAGACGGCCTGATGGACATCGCCGTCACCCACACCGGCGCTCCCGGCCTCAGCCTCTGGCGCAATGTGGACGGCACGCAGTTCACGCGCGTTCCGCTGAACCTGCCCGGCGTCACGGCGGCCTGGGGTCTCACGCCCATCGACTTCGACAACGATGGATGGATCGATCTCGCCGTGCTCGTCCAGACCTCCGCGGGCACAGAGCTTCGCGTTCTGCGCAACGAGGGCGGCATGGGCTTCACCGATGTCAGCGAAGCGCTTGGCCTGCACAAGCTCAGTCTGGCCAACGCCCGCTCCGTTGTAGCCGCCGACATGAACCACGATGGCGCCGCCGATCTCGTCCTCGGTCGAACCAACGCCGCACCGCTGGTGCTGCGCAACGTTGGCGGCAACCACAATCACTCCCTGCGGATCGATCTCGCCGGACTTGCCGACAACAAGAGCGGTATCGGTACCAAGATCGAGATCTTCTCCGATGGCAACTGGCAGAAGTTCGAGGTTCCGGGCGCGTCCGGGTATCTGGGCCAGGGCTCGATGGAGCTCATCGCCGGCCTGGGCGCCAGCGAACATGCCGACGTCGTGCGCCTGCTGTGGCCCACGGGCGTTCCCCAGGACGAGCTCGATCTCGCCGCCAACAAGCCGCTGCCGTTGACCGAACTCGATCGTCGCGGCAGCTCCTGCCCCGTGCTCTTCGCCTGGGACGGCCACAAGTACACCTTCGTCTCCGATGTCATCGGCGCCGGGGTTGTCGGTCATTGGATCTCCCCCGACGCCCGCAACGAGCCTGACTCCGATGAGTGGACCAAGATCGACGGCGATCTGCTTCAGCCTCGCAACGGCCATCTCAGCGTGCGCTTCGGTGAGCCGATGGAGGAGATCAACTACATCGATCACCTCCGCATGATTGCGGTCGATCACCCCGCCAATACCGAGGTCTACCCCGACGAGAAGTTCCTCACGGAGCCGCCCTTCGCCTCCGGCCGCAGCGTCGTCGCCTCGCCGTCCACGCATCTGCCCGCAGGCGCCTGGGACGATCACGGCCACGATGCTCTACCCGTGCTCTCCAAGGTCGATCACCACTTCCTCCAGGACTTTACCAATCTGAGCTACGCGGGCTTTGCCAACGACCACACCCTTACGCTCGACCTCGGTCCCTGGTCGCCACAGAACCCGCTTCGTCTCTTCCTGCACGGCTACGTGGAGTACTTCAGCGCGAGCTCCATGTACGCGGCCTGGCAGGCAGGCATTCAGCCCCACCCACCCAGCGTGGAGGCGCAGCTGCCTGACGGCACCTGGAAGCTCATCGTGCCTGACATGGGCTTCCCTGCGGGGCTGCCGCGCACCATCGTCGCGGACCTTACCGGCAAGCTCCCGGCCGGCTCACGGCGCGTCCGTCTGACCACCAATCTGCAGATCTACTGGGATCAGGTGCTGGTCGACAACGGCGCCGACACAACCCGCACACGCATCACCGAGCTCCCCCTCACCACCGCCCATCTCGCCTTCCGCGGCTACCCGAAGCAAGTGGAACGGCAAACCCCCGGCGATCTCACCTACGACTACCAGAGCATCAGCATGACAGGGCCCTTCGGTTGGCAGCGCGGCAACTACACGCGTTACGGCGACGTCACGCCACTTCTCAACGCGCGCGACAACCACTATGTCATCTTCGGCAGCGGGGAAGACATCGACGCCGAGTTCAGCGACGCCTCCCTTCCACATCTGCCCAAAGGCTGGAAGCGCGATTACTTCTTCTACGCCGATGGCTTCGTCAAGGACATGGACTTCTACGAGGCGCTGCCCTTCACCGTCGCGGAGATGCCCTTTCACGAGATGTCCGCCTATCCTTACACCGCGCACGAGCGCTTCCCTGACGACGCCGGCGCCGTGGCCTATCGCCTCGAGTGGAACGATCGCACGGAGACCGGCGACCGCACACAACGCTTTCAGTTCGACTACAAGCCATCCTTCTCAGAGCCGATCCTGAACCAGCCCTAAAACAAACGGCGCAGATTTTATCCTTCACCCCGACATTGTCATCCTGACCCATGAGCGAAGCGAAGGGGAAGGACCTGCTTTTTCCTTCGAGCGACGTCGCAGTCAGGGTTAGCCCACCCGTGACTGCAGCTCACGCTCACCTACCCTCCTCCTCCTTCAAAGCTCCATCTGCTAGCATCAACCGGCATGTTGACCCGCCGACGATTCACCGCTCTGGCCGGCGCCGGCGCGCTCCACTCGCTTACGCCGGCGAGCTCACTCGCTTCCCAGACGCAGGCAAGTGGCGAGGGGAATTTCTCCGTCATGCTCTGGACCCTCAACGACCATGGCACCCTCGACCAGAACCTCGAACGCATCGCGCAAGCCGGCTATCGCCACGTGGAACTCGTCGGCGAATACAAGCACTGGAGTGAACCGGAGTGGACGCGCATCCTCGCGAAACTCCACACGCTGCAACTCTCCGTCGATGCCCTCTCCGGTGTCCCGACCGGCTTCGCCGACCCGTCAACAGCCGATACCTTCCTCCGCGAGCTCGCAGCGCTGATCCCGGTCGCCAAGCGGCTCGGCTGCGGGCAGATCATCCTGCTCTCCGGCGATCGCATTGAAAGCGTTGCCGCACAGCAGCAGCATGCCGCGTCGATCAGTGCGCTGCAGCGTGCCGCCGTGCTGCTCGCCGAAGCCAATCTCACCGGGCTCATCGAGCCGATCGATCGCCTCGAGAATCCGCACATCTATCTCGACGGCGTCAGCGAAGCCTTTGACATCGTTCGCACCGTGGGCAGCCCCCACCTCAAGGTGCTCTACGACCTCTACCACGAGCAGCGCGGCCTCGGAAATCTGCTCGAAAAGCTCGAAAAGAACATCGACCAGGTCGGCCTCATCCACGTCGCCGATGTTCCCGGCCGGCATGAGCCCGGGACCGGCGAGATCAACTTCTGCAACATCTTCCGCACGCTCGCCAGGCTCCGCTACCAGGGCATGATCGCGATGGAGTTCTACCCTACAGGCGACCCCGTGGCGACCCTGCGCAAGGCCCGGGAAGACGCTGTCCGCTGCATGGCCGGCCTGACGTAGTCGTTCTTCGGCGACCTCAACGACGCTCTGCTCGCGACCATCGCCCAAGCAACGCTCGACGCTACGACACATCCACCGTTCGCGACACCAGAAGCGCTCGCGGAATCGTCGCCTCCTGCAGCAGATGTTCCACGGTCCTCCCCAGCGAGATGCCCTGTTCATTGGTGCGCATCACGCTTCCCAGCAGCAACAGGTCATACGGCTGCCTCTTCATCTCGGCGAGCGCCGCCTCCGCCGCGTTCTCCGCAAGCACCACGCGCTCCGACTGCTTTACCTCCAGCCGCGCAATGCGCGCCTGGGCCTCACGTGTAATCGTGTATCCCGCCTGCAGCAGATCCCGATGCTTCCTTTCGCGCCAGAACATCGATCCCAGACGCGGCGCCACGGCCGTCAGCAACACCACCTCGGCATCGCTTCCCTTCGCGATGTAGGCCGCCACGTCCGCTGCGGCGAGCGAGTGCCCAAGCCCATTCAGCGGCACAAGAATCCGCTTGATGGCCGGCATCTCCGGCTCCGGCCACACCGTCAGCAGCACATCGGTCGTGAACTCGCGCAGGATGCGATCCTGCGCGGCGCCAAAGCTGATAGCAATATCGCCCACCACCTGCGCGGTCCCGATCGCCAGCAGCTGCTGCCCTTCCGCAGCCTTGTGCAGAGCCGGAAAGAGATCCTCCTCGGTGGAAGAGATACGCTCCAGGCCCACATGTTCATGATCCGCCGCATGCGACAGCAGGCTGGACGCCTCAATCACCGCGTCAGGCGTATCCGCACGCGTGATGGAAAGATCGTCTCCGAAGGAAAGCTCGGTCACATCGAACATTATGTGGAGGGGGCGATTATGCGGAGTGTCACCACGAAGACCGCTGGGAATG
>CAXTWN010000128.1:0-10228 GCA_964248055.1 uncultured Acidobacteriaceae bacterium
TGAAGGTTCGAGTCCTTTCTTCGGCACCAAATGTTTGATGAAACGCGCAAGCAGCGTGAAGGTTCGCGTCCTTTCTTCGGCACCAAATGTTTGATGAAACGCGCAAGCGGCGTGCAGGTCTGAGTTCCTTCTGACTGAATGAGTGGAGGAGATCGCACGCGCGCATATGAGATCGCGTGCGTTGCTCTAGGCGCCGATCCCAAGTTGGGATGTGTTCAGAACGGAACAGCAAATCACGATCGGTGCCTCTTCTGGGAGGCCGGCGCGACCTTTGGGGAGTGGTGGGGCGCGTGACTCGGCGAGACGCTGAGTAGGGATCGCTTGCGGTCCTGCGGAGCGTGTATGCACGACCTTGGCGTTGCTTCCCTGTTTCTGCTGCTGGTGCTGTCTCCTTGCCTGGTTGCGGTCGGCTGTCTGGAAGATGTGGAGTAGGAACGGCTGATCCGTCTTGAGCAGCCAAAGACTTTCGCCGGTCGCGGCTGCGCTGATCCGCGGGCCGACGCGTCGCGCGGCCACGGCATCCCAAGAGAGAGCGGGCTCAGGGCCGGACGGTCGGGGCGAGAGGATTCGAGATGGCGAACAAACTGGCGGTGGTGACGGGTGCGTCCAGCGGAATCGGGTACAACCTGGCGAAGGTCTTCGCGGAGAACGGGTACGACCTGCTGATCAACGCGGAGGATGCGGGCCTGCAAAGAGCGGCCTCGGACTTCAGCGGGTTAGGGGTGCAGGTGACCCCGGTGCAGGCGGATCTGGCGAAATTCGAGGAGTGCACGCGTTTCTGGAGTGCCGTAGAGGCTACCGGGCGCAAGGTGGATGCGGTGGCGATCAACGCCGGCGTCGGCGTGGGTGGTTTCTTCGTGGACACCGATCTCGAGAAGGAGATCAACCTGGTGCGCGTAAACGTGGAAAGCACGGTGCACTTGGCCAAGTACGCGGCCCGCAAGATGGTGGCACAGAAGGATGGCAGGATCCTGATCACGTCGTCGATCGCCGGCGAGATGGTCGCGCCCAAAGAGGCGGTGTACGCGGCGAGCAAGGCGTTCGATCTGAGCTTTGGCAAGAGCCTGCGGTATGAGTTGAAGGACACCGGCGTTTCGGTAACGGTACTGCAGCCCGGACCCACGGATACAAACTTCTTCGAGCGCGCCGACCTGGGCGAGACCAAGGCGGGAACCAGCGGAAAGCAGGAATCGGATCCGTACGAGGTGGCCAAGCAGGGCTTCAAGGCGCTGATGGACGGCGACGAGCATGTATACGCAGCGAGCTTGAAGACCAAGATGGAGGGCGCGATGCTAGGCCTGGTGCCCGACGCGCTGCTCGCGAAGATGCACGAGAGGATGACCGAGCCCGCGAACAAGTAGTTCACTGTTGCCATCGTGGGAGCTTCGGGACCTGCTTGTTCCGGAGCTCCTACGCTGCTGAGGAGACTGGTCAGCGTAAGAGGGGCCGAGGAGGGCGAGATCCGCGTTGCGAGCTGGAATGTGAACTCGATCCGGGCGCGCCTGGGCCATGTGACGGCATGGCTGCAGGAGCGAAAGCCGGATGTGCTGCTGCTGCAGGAGTTGAAGGGGCTGGAGTTTCCGGCCGAGGTCTTCGAAGGGCTCGGGTACCGAAGCGCCGCGGTCACCCAGAAGACCTATAACGGGGTCGCAGTCCTGTCGCGGTATCCGCTGGAGACGGTAAGCACGACTTTGCCCGGCGACGAGGAGGACAGCCACGCACGCTTTCTCGAGACCCGGGTAGAGACGGCGCAGGGACCGGTGCGGGTGGTAAATATTTACCTGCCCAATGGCAATCCCGTGGGTACCGCTAAGTTCGACTACAAGTTGGCCTGGATGGAGCGGCTAAGCCGACAGATGGCTGCCTGGCTTCGCAGCCCTGAGCCTACGCTGGTCGGCGGGGACTTCAACGTCATCCCGGAGGACATCGACTGTCATAAGCCGTCGTCCTGGATGCACGATGCGCTGTTTCAGCCGGAGCCGCGGGCCAGGTACCGGGGGCTGCTGGGCCTCGGGTATACCGACGCGTTCCGGGCACTGCACCCGGGCGAAGGGGGTCAGTTCACGTATTGGGACTATTTTCGCGCCGCGTTTGAGAACAATCGCGGCATCCGGATCGATCACCTGCTGCTCTCGCCGGCGCTCGCCGAGCGGCTGGAGGCCTGCGAGATCGACCGCGGGCCGCGAATGCAGGAGAAACCTTCGGATCACACGCCGATTGTGGCTGAGATCCGCTGAGCTGGAACGGCTGCGGGCCGGCAGGGGCGAGATCGGCGGGGTTGGCACAACCTCGGGGGCTTGGACGCACTCTGACTGGAGCGGGCCCTTACTTCACAGGAGGTAACAAGTTATGAATCATGGCATTATCTGGTGGATCCTTGTCGGCCTGATTGCCGGTTTTCTCACAGGAAAGATCATGAAGGGCTCGGGGTACGGCGCCCTGATGGACATCATCGTCGGCATCGTGGGCGCCTTGATCGGTGGCTTCATCATGTCGCACATCTTTGGTGCGGCGGCTTCGGGTGGACTGATCTACTCGATCATCGTGGCGGTCGTCGGGGCGGTCCTGCTTACCTTCCTGCTTCGGCTCATCACCGGCAATCGAGGTACGAATCTCTAGCCTGAGCAGCGTGCCGGCTCGCCTTTGACGGCGCTCGTCTCCGGACAGCGAAGCAGACGACAGATGGGGACGAGAAGAGCACGGCTTCCGCCGTGCTCTTCGTTTTCGAACGTCGTTACGGTCCGGGTCGCCGCTTTGGCTTAGGAAGCCAGGGGTGCGGCAGCGGGACGGCGGCGAAGCAGCAGGATGCCCGTACCCATGAGGCCGGTTCCCAGCAGGAGCAGGCTCGATGGCTCCGGCGTTACGGCGGCGGCGTTCACGATGTAACTCTGGGGCGTGCCCTCGGTCCAACCGGTGCTGTCCTGCGTGGGGACGAACAGGTCATAGTTCGAGAAGAAGCCGTTGGAGAGCAGGGTGGCGTTGTTGGCTTCAAGCAGTCCCTGCCCCGCAAGGTAGCTTGCCGTGCTGTCAAACGCGGAGTTGGAGCTAGTCGCGGGGTCCAAGATGTCCCAGGCGGCGTACTGCACTTCGGCGTTGGTGTAAGTGACACCGTTCACCGTCTGGCCCATCTGGGAGAAGATCCAGGCGTCCGCGCGAAGGTTCTGCGAGTTCGTGGAGTTATCCATGGGGATGGACTGTTCGGTGACCTGCCACGATTCGCCGAGGGTGACGTCAAGGTTGAAGTTGATGCACATCAGCGAGGTCAGATTGCTGGATCCGTCGATGCTGAAGTTGTAGGGATACACGGAATACCCGCCGGCGCTCTGGCCACCGACACTTTCCAGGGTGAGGGTATCGGCGCGGCTGGTGTTGCAGAACAGGGCAGAAAGACAAAGAACGCTGGCAACAGCGAAATGCTTCAGGCGCATAGAGGACTCCTCTCCCGCAGTGTGGGCTGCGGGGGAGCAGATCGCTGTGCGAGATCGTCCTGCCTCGCATCTGTTCGTCTGCTGAAACCCAAGTTACAACTTGAGGGGCATTTCCGCACCGTCCAGTTAGTAACCGCGGCACGCATTTCTGGTAAGTGACAGGTGTACTGGTACCGTTCTCACGTGACCTGACTTATGTATCACGGGAATGACTCTTACGAGGGGGTGGAGTGGTGCGGGAAGAGACATCACAGACTCGAGTTGCTGGAGAGATGTCCGGGCAACAGTTACATCGCTCTGCAGTACGCGAGCAGCAGCGTAGCAAGATGTTCTCTCAACTTCTGAGTGCTTCGTTGTGGGGCATTGCTCTCCAGGTGTCCGCGAAGCGTGCCCGCCATGGTGAGATAGATCACGTGCACCATAAAGGGCACATCTGCGGAGGCCGGCATTCTCCCGGTGCGCAACATGGCCGTCATCGCGGTCTGAAAGCGCCGCCGCGTTCGTTCCACGATCAGGTCGCCACCGGCCTCGGCAGCGATCCGGTACAGCGCCACCGAGGTGTCCCGATCCGCTAGCTTCGCGTCGATGAATCGGTTCACCAGCTCATGCACCATGACCTCGAGCGGCTGAAAGTGATTCGCTGCGCAGACCTCCTCCACAACCTTTGCGGTCCTGAGCAGATGCCGCTCCAGCAGGGCAAGCAGGAGAGCCTGCTTGTTTGGGAAGTACTGGTAGAGCGTTCCCACGGAGACGCCGGCGCGCTCGGCTACGTGAACCGTCGTCAGCCGATCCTGTCCACTCTTCAGCAAAACCTGAATGGTCGCGTCGTAAATAGCCTCCACCGTAGCCACGGATCGGCTCTGTTGCGGCGCTTTTCTTGGTTCTAACGCGACCAACGCTGCTTTTGTCATATGCGAATAAGAACCTGAATGTTCCTTCATCTAATCAGGTGAGGAGAACATATGCAAGAAGCAAGCAAAGTAGCTCTAGTCACCGGCGCCAACAAGGGCATCGGCTTCGAGGTCAGCCGGCAAATCGCCAAGGCCGGCTGGACCGTGCTCGTTGGGGCCCGCAAGGAAGAACTCGGCAAAGCGGCCGCGGCCAAACTTCAGGCGGAGGGTCTCGACGTCCGATTCCTTCACATCGATCTGGACGACCACGAGACCGCACTCGTCGCAGCGGAGACCGTTCGCAACCAGTTCGGCAGACTCGACCTGCTCATCAACAACGCTGCGGTGGCAGATATGAGCGATGGGCCGCCCAGCAAGGTCAAGCTGGAAAGTGCCCAAACCGTAACGCAAACCAACTACGTCGGCACCCTCGCAGTAACCCAGGCCATGCTGCCGCTGCTCCAACACGGTGGAAAAGCTCAGATCATCAACGTCTCCAGCGAACTCGGCTCCGTGAGCCTGCATAACGACCCGAACTGGAAGTACGCCTCTGTGAAGTATCTCGCCTACTGCGGGTCCAAGGCCGCGCTGAACATGTTGACCGTCCAGCTTGCCTACGAGTTTCGCGACGGCAGCATCGCCGTCAACTCGGTCAATCCGGGCTACACCGCCACCGACCTGAACCACAACAGCGGTACCCAGACCATAGAAGAGGGCGCGGCCGAGATCGTTCGCGTGGCCCTGCTTGACCCACCGGTGACCGGCAAGTTCCTGGAAACGGCGGGCGAGATCCCCTGGTAGAACTTCACCGCCTGTGATGAGGGGGCGCTCCTCACAGGCGGAGCTTGCCTTTTGCTGGAACGACAGCCCACACCTCCCACATCGAGCGTTATAAGGCCATCCGGGCGCGGAGATGTTCGATGTCCTGCATCGGAGGATTCCCGAAGAAGCGACGATACTCGCGGCTGAACTGAGAGGCACTCTCGTACCCCACTCGGCGGCTCGCCGTGCCGGCATCGAGAGACTCCGTGAGAAGAATGCGGCGAGCCTCCTGGAGCCGTAGCTGTTTCTGGTATTGGAGCGGGCTCATGGACGTGACCGCGCGAAACCAGCTATGCATGGCTGAAGGGCTCATGCGCATCTCCCGAGCGAGCTCTTGCATGCGGATCGGCCGGTCAACGTTACGTCGGAGCCATGCAAGACCTGCCGCCACACGTTGCACCTTTCCGCTACCGGCCGCTATGCGACGCAACAGGCCGCCCTGCTCCCTGAGCAGAAGTTTGTAAAAGATCTCGCGTCGTATGAGCGGTGCGAGCACAGGGATCTGTGCGGGCTTTCGGAGCAGCTCCGTGAGTCGGATCACGGCATCCATCAGCTCATCGTCCATCGAACCGATCATGAGACCTGGATGCAGGGGCGGAGTGATCTCCTGGGGAAGATCTGCCTCACGCATAAGGGAGGCGATCTCTTCCAGATCAAGCGTCAGGCTCAGCCCAAGGAAAGGTTTCGCCGGGGTAGCTTGCTCGATCTGTCCCACGAGCGGCAGGTCCAGGGAGACGAGCAGGTACTTGTCTGCGGCGTACACGAAACGTTGATCGCTGAGCAAGATCGACTTAGATCCCTGCGCGACCACACACAGGATCGCCTGACTGAGCGACGTGCGCGGCACCTCCGTCGTGGAGTATCGGGTAAGAAACAGACCACCAATGCCGGTCTGGTGCCAGCCGTCCTTCTGCCATTGCTCCTGAATGAGTTCTGCCAGCTGCGCCGATTTTGACATCGAGATCCTTTTCTTCGCTTCGTCGATTGGACGTCCGCGAGCATACCGTGATCCAGCGATTTGTGGGATTAGGCAAGACTTCCGGCGGATCGGTCAAGTCGTTCGGCAGATCAAGTTCATCTGACTTGGAGATCGACATAGGCAACGGAGCGTGACGAATGGGCAAACTGGACGGCAAGATCGCACTGATCACAGGCGGGAGCGAAGGGATAGGCTTCGATACAGCGAAGGAGTTCATCCGCGAGGGCGCGTTTGTGTTCATTACAGGCCGCCGAAGGGTGGCGCTCGATAAGGCGATTGACGCTCTGGGAGAGAACTCGGCGGCCATTCAGGCCGACGCCGGTATGCTGCCAGACCTTGACCGCATGTATGCCGAGATCAAGGAGAAGAAAGGCAAGCTCGACGTGGTGTTTGCAAACGCCGGCGTGTATGAGCCGATGCCGTACGACAAAGTCAGCGAAGAGTTTTACGACCAATGTGTGGACATCAATGCCAAGGGCGTCTTCTTCACGATCCAAAAGGCCATCCCGCTCATGGACAAGAACGGCTCCATCATCCTCAACGGTTCGTTCATCGGCAGCTCCGGCTTTCCGGGCATGGCTGTGTATGGAGCGACGAAGGCGGCCGTCAGGAGCTTTGCGCGCACCTTCACAGCGGAGCTGAAAGGTGTGGGGCCTCGCGTCAACGTGATCAGCCCCGGACCGATCGACACGGCAGGAAATGCATCCACACTCGGCAGCGTGAGGGAGATACGCGACTACGTGATCAACATGGTGCCCCGCGGTCGGATCGGCCAAGGCAGCGATATTGCGAAGGCGGCGGTCTTCCTTGCGTCGGATGATTCCACCTTTGTGGCCGGGGTAGAGTTTTTTGTCGATGGCGGCATAGAAGCCGTCTAGAACGACAGTGCCGGTGGAGATCCTGCGCCCTACGGCATAGGAGAAGCAACCATGCTTTCGGCACCCCACGCCGCGGCTAGGACTGCGGCTTAAGCGCCACGGGTTCCTGCCGCGGCGGCTGTGGAGCAATGCTCACCTCAAAGTTGCGGCCGAGCCAGCGATTCGAGCGCGGCCAGAACAGCGTGAACTCGAGGCTTCCGGTCTGGTCAGGGGCCGCGGCGATGTCGGCATAGGAGCCCGGGTGCCCTACCTGGCGGGAGTCCTTCTGCTCCTTGCTGGCCCAGTTATCCGTCGTCCATAGCACCTGGAACGGCTCTTCATCGGTGATGCGCAGCACGCTCCCCTCCGTCATGGCGGTGATGGGTCGGTTCAGCCGAAAGATCTCCAAGCGGCTTTCAAAGCTGCGCTTGTCTTTGGGCACGCCATAGCGTTCGGCGACGATCGGGATGCGATCGAAGACCTGCCCATCCGCGATCGAGCGCAACAGCTTGAGGTACTCCGCATGCGCCCAAACCAGCGGCTGCGCGGAGCCGGCGGACCGCCCGCAGTACATGCCCTCTGAGGGCATGTCAGCATAGTCCCAGACCTGCTCGGGCAGCATGCCGCCGATGGACGAAAACTGCTCCAGCGCCTGCAGCAACGGCGTCACGTCATGGCCGGCCGCGAGCTCGTAGTGCGCGCGTTCACCCGCCAGGATGGGCCACGCGCGGCCCTGCCCATAGCCCTCGTAGGGGCCGCCGTCCTTTCGCTGGCCGTAGCCGTCATGGTTGTAGCGCCGCCAGCAGGGCCCATATGGCGTGTCAATCCTCAGGATCCTGTCGACCACCTTGAGCGAATCGATGATCAGCGGATCGTCCGCACGGCGGATGCCATAGCGCACCAGCTCCAGAAAGCCGCCGTCGATCACCGCGCGCGCCTCAAACGAGAACTCCTCCCCCGGCGCACGGTTCGCGATGTGGATCTGCCCCGGCGGCACCTCGGGATTATGAAACGGCTCGCCTTCCGCCGGCGGCCGGATGCGCATGTAGTGGTACTTCACCTCGGGGTCGAGCACGCCCTGCGTGGTGGTGGTCCACTCGTCCAGGTGCGCCTCAATCCAATCGGCGTAGTCCTCCAGAAAGCCACCCAGCTCATCGGAGTGGAAGCTACGGCAGATATCCGCCGCGCACACCAGCGCCGAGATCACCACCGCCAGCGTGGACGGCGAGTAGCCGGCGTTCTCCTCCCAGCGCTCCTGCTGCGTCACCGGCGCGTAGCGCACCAGGAACCCGGCGGCCTTGCTGACGAACGGAAAGATGTCGAACGAGCCCAGGGCGTCCAGCTTCCAGAGCCGCCACGCCAGGATGATCGGAAACGCTACCTCGTCCAGCTGAATGCCCGACCAGTACGGCTCGCCGTTGATCCAGAAGTTCTGCGAAAAGCCGCCGTCCGGGTGCTGCGTGCAGGCGAGGTAGACCAGCGCGCGCAGGGCCGTCTCGCCGCGTCCGCAGGCCAGCAGCGCGGTCGCAGACTGGATCATGTCCCGCGTCCACACCAGGTGGTAGCCGCCCAGGTCGTCGTCGCCCTTGGCGTTGCCCCACGGGATCGAGGCCGAGGCGATAAACGCGCCGGAGTAGGTCTTGTCCTCGTGCGCCAGGATCACGTTATGCGAGACGCGCGCCAGCCGACCGCCGTCGGTCGCGACCGCTGCCAGCCGTTCGGGGCTGATGGCGCGGTGCCACTGCTCGATGAAGCGCTTGGCATGCAGCGCAAACGGGGTCGCCAGGGTCTGCATCATGCCCGCCAGCGCGGCATGGGGGCCGTCGCCCAGTGCGATCGCCACCGTAAACTCGCGATTGGCGGCCACATCGATCTCGCCGATCACGGCGATGTTGCCGTCCAGCGCCTGCCCGTAGCTCCAGTTCATGCGCAGGTCGCGGGAAAGGTCCTGGAAGCCGTCGCTGACGCCCACATAGTCGCACGAGGAGCGTGAAAAGCCGCAGCTCGCCCCCAGCGCCAGCGCCACATCGTCCTTCCACGCCAGCACACAGCGCCGGCCGGCCACATTCAGCGAGCGCGCCGAGTTCCCCGCGCCACCCCCATCCAGATGCGGCGCCAGCAGCGCATAGCACTTCAGCCGCGACAGGATCTCTTCCCTGCCCTCGATCTTCACGTGCATCAGCACCACCGGATGGTGCGGGTCGGTGATGAACTCCTTGGTCACGGTGTACCGGCCGCTCAGGTCGTTGGCCACCACGCGCACCGCCAGCGCGTCATCGTCGATGTAGTGGAAGTCGTACTCGAAGTCGCGCTTCTCCTCATGGAAGAAGGTCTCGCCGTCGGAGAACAGCAGCTCCATATCCCGGGTCTGCGGCCGGTCGATGGTGGGGTAGTAGATCTCGTTCAGGGTGCCGTGCGAGAGCGTGAACCAGATCCGGCTGGAGGCCGCATACGCCGTCGAGACCGCATCCTTCTTGCTGGAGGTCCAGCGTGGCGGCAGTCCCGGACCGCCCGGGGCCGGGCCGTCGTCCTCCAGCCACTGATAGTTCACCTTCTCGATCTTCATGCCCCCTCGATCTCCATGTCCCCTAGGATGCAACCCGGACGGGCAAAACCGTGAGGGAAAACTGCCGGAGCAGCCCAGCCTGCTTGCCCCCCGTAGTCACGCGAGCATCACGCCGCGGTGCTACCCTCTTCGGGGTGCAAAGGACCTCCCGCCCGCCCACAACCGGCCAGGCGCATCCAACCTAGTTGCAAGCCAGTGCATGCGGAGTGTTCTCCGCACACGCGCCACCGCCAGGGCCAGCGCCCTGCCGCCCACACACCCTTAAGGAGAACGCTATGGCCTTTGAACTTCCTCCCCTCCCCTATGACTACGCCGCGCTCCAACCGACGATCGACGAAGCGACCATGAAGCTGCACCACGACAAGCACCACCAGACCTACGTCACCAACCTGAACGGCGCGGTGGAGAAGCACCCTGACCTCGGCCAGAAGACCCCCGAGGAGCTGATCAAGAACCTGGATAGCGTGCCCGAAGAGGTCCGTTCCGTGGTCCGCAACAACGGCGGCGGCCACGTCAACCACTCCATGTTCTGGCTGATCATGAAGCCCGGCGGCGGCGGCGACCCGACCGGCGCCCTGGCCGAGCAGATCTCCGAAGACTTCGGCACCTTTGAGGATTTTAAGAAGAAGTTCAACGAGGCCACCGCCAAGCAGTTCGGCTCCGGCTGGGGCTGGCTGGTCTACAAG
>CAXTWN010000129.1:0-10201 GCA_964248055.1 uncultured Acidobacteriaceae bacterium
GGCTTCGGCGGTGGCGGTTTTCTCTCCGGAGCTCTCCAGACCGCAGCCGGCGTGGCTGCCGGAGAGGCCATGTTTCAAGGCATGGAGTCCCTCTTCCACGGCTTTGAACATGGCGGAGGTGGGTACGACCGCGGCTTCGGGGCAGGCGGTGGCGGCGGCGAAACCGTCGTGAATAACTACTACGACGACGATCGGTCGGACCGAGGCGAGCGTGACCGCGACGATACCGGCCGCAACGACAGCAGCTTCTACAACCCCAGCGACGATGCCAGTCGCGATACGGGCGCCCAGTTCGCCGACACCGGCAATGGCCGAGATTTTGCCGCAGCCGACGACAGCGGCAGCTTCGACAACAGTGGCGGCTTCGACAACGACGCCGGCTTCGACGATTCCAGCTCCGACAACGGCGATCTGGGCGGAGGCTTTTAGCTCGTGCGCGGCGCGCCCGCCCGGAGGCCAAGCTCGGCCATCACGCGCTGGAGGTCCTTCCAGGCTTCGGACTTCTGGCGCGGGTCGCGTAGCAAAAACGCCGGATGGAACGTCACGGCCACTTTGGCGGACCGGCACCGAAACCACTGCCCACGCAATGCAGCCAGCGATTGCCGCACGCCCAATACGTAGGTCGCGGCCGTCGCACCGAGCGCCACAATCACCTCGGGCTGCACAAGATCGATCTGGCGCAGCAGAAACTGCGAGCAGGTGGTGGCCTCGGCGAACTCCGGCACCCTGTTTCCAGGCGGACGGCACTTCACAATGTTCGCGATATAGACCTGCTCCCGCCCTAGTCCCATCGCGCCGATCATGTTGTTCAGCAGTTGCCCCGCTTTGCCGATAAACGGCCGGCCACTGGCATCCTCATCCGCCCCCGGGCCTTCGCCCACAAACATCAGCCGCGCGCTCGGATCGCCCTCGCCAAACACGATCGTGTGCCGGCCCGCGTACGCCAGCGGACAGCGCGTACAGTCGCCGATCTCCGCGCGCAATCGCTCCAGCGCCGCCGCGCGTTCAGGAGCGGGCACCGGCGCCGCAGGCGTGGCAAGCTTCTCTAGGGGTTCCGGCTTCGGCATGGGCGCAGCAAGCTCCGCGGGAAGCGTCCGTGACGTTTCGGCTTCCGTGCTGAAATACGTTGGCACCGCCTCGGGCGAGGCCTTCGCCACCTCTGCTCCGCGCGGGATCTGCTCGCGAACGGATGCAGGCGGCGTAAGTCGGGCGGTGCTCGGGCGCGGCAGAGGCTCGGATCGCCCTGACTCTTTCACTTGATCGCGACTGGCGCTGGGGGCGGGCTGGGCTACCGTGCCGTCGATGCGCACGCCACCTGCCGAAAGCAGGCGCTCCCGCACCTCGTCCAGCAGAACAGCGGTCGGGGTCTCCCGCCGGTACAGGTCATAGATTCCCAGGTCGCGCAGGTACTCCACCCACCCGCGCAGTCCGGGGTCTTCCGCGAGCTTGCTCGCGGGGCTATAGGAGCGCTTCTCCGGTACAACCGCCATCCGACTCCTACAGCGTCGCGGGCGGCACCGGAGGCTTCTTGCCCGTGAGCGTAAAGGCCACCTTGCCGGACTGGATCTCGTCCTGCGCCACCCGGCAGGCCTTCATTGATTTGGATACGCCCAAGGGAGGCGCTCCTGACTGCAGCTGCCGCGCACGGCGCGCCGCGCCCTTGACCAGGCTGTACTTATTCTGCGACGGATCATTGCCGACCATAGCTCAACCTCTTGGAAATCCGGGAACTGCCCTATCTTAACGGCAAGATCCGCAAACGTCGTCCCCCGAACAGGCCAGACTCGCGGAACGCACTCTCCCTACACTACCCCGGCTAGCTCAATGGCAAAGCTGCCCAGCGCGGACTGCAGTGCATCGGACCGGCTGGCTGTTCGGCACCGCTGTGCCATGCTTTGCTGTTCCGCATCCGCTTCGCCCCGTTCCGTCAGCACAATCGCGCGCATCTCCGCCGCTGCGGCGTCCAGAACGTCGTTCACCAGCGCGTACTGGTAGCGGTCCAAACGCAGCAGCTCCTGCCGCGCCTCCGAAAGCCGTCGCTCGATCACGGACTCCTGCATCACGCCCTCGGCCTGGCTGCGATGCCGCAGCCGTCGCTCCAGCTCCTGCGGACTGGGCGGCAACACAAAGATCGACACCGCCTCCGGCATCTTGCCCATCACCTGCAGCGCACCCTGCACATCGATGTCGAGCAGCAGATCCCGCCCTTGCTCCCGGGCATGCTCCAGCGCCGCCAGCGCCGTACCATAGAGATTGCCGAACACCTCAGCCCACTCCAGAAACTCGCCGCCGGCCACCATCGCCTGGAACTGTTCGCGCGTGGTGAAGTGGTACTCGCGGCCATCCTCCTCAGAGCCACGCGGCTCGCGCGTGGTGTAGCTGATCGAGAAGTCGAGACCTTTCACCAGGCGGCGCACCTCGCCCACCAGGCTGGATTTGCCCGATCCACTCGGCGCCGAGATGAGAAACAAAATACCTGCCATGCTCGCTCAGTTGGGCCTAGTCTAACCGCCCCGGAGTTCTGTTTACTGTCCTGATTCAGGATTTCTCTACCACTTCTAGGCAGTCCCCTCGACGCCCACACCCACCGGGTCACCCGGCCGCTTCTCCTCGTTCGCACCCAGTTGCAGCGCGTATAGCCGGCTGTACGTCCCGCCCCGCACCACCAGTTCCTCGTGGGTGCCCATCTCGCTCACCTGGCCCGCCTCCAGCACCACGATGCGATCGGCCCGCCGCACGGTGGAAAGCCGGTGCGCAATGACCAGCACCGTGCGCCCCTCCATCAGGTTGGACAAGGCCAGCTGCACCGCCGCCTCGCTCTCCGTGTCCAGCGCCGAGGTCGCCTCATCCAGCACCAGGATCGGCGCATCCTTGAGTAGCGCGCGCGCAATCGCCAGCCTCTGCCGCTCGCCCCCCGAAAGCCGCGCCCCGCGCTCGCCCACGACGGTGTCGTACCCGTCCGGCAGCCGCAGGATGAACTCGTGCGCATACGCCGCCTTGGCCGCCTGCTGGATGCGTTCCAGCGGCACATCCGGTCGGCCATACGCAATGTTGTTGCGCACGGTGTCGTTGAACAGCACAGTCTCCTGCGTCACCTTGCCGATCTGCCGGCGCAGCGACGCCACGGTAACCTCGCGCACATCATGCCCATCCAGCAAGATGGCCCCGCCCGTCACGTCATAAAAGCGCAGCAGCAGGTTTGCCAGGGTGCTCTTGCCCGCCCCGCTCGGCCCCACCAGGGCCACCACCTCACCGCGGCCCAGCGTCAGCGTAATGCCCTTCAGCACCTCACTCCTTCGCCCCTCACGTTCGTACGCGAAGCGCACCTCGCGGAACTCCACCTCGCGCGAAAACTCCGGCAGTGCCGGCGCCCGCCGGCGCTCACGCACCTCGTCCTGCGCGTCCATGAAGCGGAAGATCTCCTCGCTGGCCCCGGCGGCCTGCTGAAAGCTGTTGTAGTAGATCGGCATCTTGCGGACCGGGTCGTACAGCATCATCACCGCCGCCAGAAACGCGATGAAGTTCCCCGCGGTGCCGCCGTGATGCAGGATCAACTGCCGCCCCAGGTACAGCAGCAACGCGATCGCCACCGCACCCAGCGCGTCCATCAGCGGCGACGAGATCGACTGCACCGCGACCGCTCGCATGTTGGCCTTCAGCAGCCGCTGCGCCGCCCGCCGGAACCGGTTCATCTCCCACAGCTCCATCCCAAACGCCTTTACGATCCCGTTGCCCGTGATCGCCTCATGGACGATGTTCTGGATCTCCGCCAGCTTGTCCTGCCCAGTGCGCGTGGTGGTGCGTACGCTCCGCCCGATGCGTCGCGCTGAGGACACAATCACCGGCACAAACAGCAACAGCACCCAGGCCATCTTGCCGCCCACAAGAATGGCCGCCCCAATCATGAAAACGAGCGTGAAGATCTGCTGCAGCGCGTCGCTCAGCACGGTCGACATCGCCGTCTGTACCCGATCCACATCGTTGATCAGCGTCGACACCAGCGTGCCCGTCGCATGCTGTTGAAAAAAGCTCGTCGAGCGCCCCAGAAAGGCCTCATACAGCCGGTTGCGCAGATCCGTCACCATGCCAAAGCCGGCCCGGTTTGCCAGCAGGGTCCCCGTGTAGTCGCATACCGACTTCACCAGCGCCGATCCAACCAGCGCGATGGCCACCACCACCCAGGCGTTATGAAAGTGCGAAGGCAACCAGCGCTGCAGGTCCACGCGATACGCCGTGTGCGGAATCGTGAACACCAGGACCCGGTCCGGCGCGTCCCGCGGACTCAGCACATTCTCCAGGATCGGCTTGATCAGCAGCACGCGGAAGGCCTGCATCGCGCCCACCACTGCCATCAGCAGCACGCTCAGCACCGTCTCCAGCGCATAGGGCCGCATGTACTCCAGCAACCGGGCGATGCGCCTCACGCCCCGGCTCCGGATTGTGCCTGCGTGCGTCGGGCCATCGGCTTCAGTCTACGCGGCCCGCAACAGTCGTAACCACCCGCCGCGCCCCCACCGCGTACTCCGCGCACGCCGCGTTCGCAGCGCTACCCCGCCCGCTCTTCCCGTTCCCGGGCCAGAAACCGCTCCATAAACTTCGTATCAAACAGTCCACTCCGAAACTCCGGGTCTGCAAAGATCTGCTGGTGCAACGGGATCGTCGTGTGGATCCCCTGCACGATGAACTGACTCAGCGCCCGCTGCATCTTGTTCATCGCGTCTTCGCGATCCTTGCCGTGGCAGATCAGCTTGGCGATCAGCGAATCGTAGTACTGCGGCACCACGCCCTCGGCATACTGCGCCGTGTCCACGCGCACCCCGTTGCCGCCCGGCAGGTTATACACCGTGATCTTGCCCGGGCTGGGAATGAACTTCACCGGATCCTCGGCATTGATACGGCACTCGATCGCGTGGCCGTTGATCGCCGGCTTCTCCGGGACGATGTGCGAGAGCTTCTCGCCTGCCGCAATCCGCAGTTGCGCCTTCACCAGATCCACGCCGGTCACCATCTCCGTTACCGGGTGCTCCACCTGGATGCGCGTGTTCATCTCGATGAAGTAGATGGATCCATCCTCATCCATCAGGAACTCAATCGTGCCCGCGTTCCAGTAGCCAATCTCCTTCAACGACCGCTCGATCGTCTTGCCCAACTGCTCCCGCAGCTTGGGAGTCACCTGCAAGCTGGGCGCCTCCTCAATCAACTTCTGGTGGCGCCGCTGGATGGAGCACTCGCGCTCGCCCAGACTCATCACGTGTCCGTGCTCATCGGCCAGCACCTGAAACTCGATATGCCGCGGCCGCTCGATGAACTTCTCCATATAAAGCTCACCGTTGCCAAAGGCATTCAGCGCCTCCGTCGAGGCCTGCTGGTACAGGCCTGGCAGCTCGTCTTTCGTCCGGCAGATCCGCATCCCGCGCCCACCGCCACCGGCCACTGCCTTCAGGATCACCGGATAGCCGACGCTCTGCGCCCACTCCAGCGCCGCGCCCTCGCTTTCGATGACTCCGTCCGACCCCGGCAGAATGGGCACCTTGGCCCTCTTCATCGTCTGACGCGCCGTGGACTTCTCGCCCATCATCCGCGTGACCTCCGGCGGCGGCCCGATGAACTTGATGTTCGACGCCCGGCACACCTCCGCAAAGTTCGCGTTTTCGCTCAGCAATCCGTAGCCGGGATGGATGGCCTCCGCCCCCGCAATCTCCGCCGCCGAAATCACCGCCGGAACGTTCAGGTAGCTATCGGCCGACCGCGCCGGTCCAATGCAGATCGCCTCATCCGCAAAACGCACATGCAGGCTGTTGCGGTCGGCCTCCGAGTACACCGCCACCGTGCGAATGCCCATCTCCTTGCACGCGGAGATCACCCGCAGCGCAATCTCACCCCGGTTGGCTATCAAAACCTTACGAAACATCTGCTCCGCTTCTCTTCGCGTCTTGTTGTCTGCTTTTTCTTGTTGTCATCCCCGAAGGGGATCTGCTTTTGCGTTTCCTTCAGCGCAGCGGAAACCTGCTTCCAACGATGCTTCGGACGCGAAACCCCTTACACCCGAATGCCAAACAGCCGCTGGCCATACTCCACGGGCTGTCCCGGCTTCACATACACCTTCACCACCTGCCCCGCGGCATCGCTCTCGATCTCGTTCATGATCTTCATTGCTTCCACGATGCAGACCACATCGCCGGAACCCACCGTATCGCCCACCTTCACAAACGCCTCCGCCCCCGGCGAGGGCGCATCGTAGAACGTCCCCACCAGCGGCGATTTCACAATGTGGAGGCCGGCATCCTCATCGGACGTTTGAGCGGAGCTCCCTTCCGCCGCTTCAGCGCCCACCGAAGCGGAAGCGACCGGATGAGCCGCAGACTCCGCCACCGGAGCCAGGACGCCCGTGGCCGGCGTGTTGCCCCCATTGCCGATGAGACGCGCCAACGCCGCCAAATCCAGCGCCGCCGCGCCCGCAACCGCCGCGGCACTCGACTCCACGCCGGCGAACTTCAGCCGGACCTTGAGCTCCGGCCGTTCCATGTCGAACTCCGCGACCGCATTGGCCTTCAAGAACTCGACCAGCTCGCGCAGTTCTTTCAAATCCCCTTCACCCATTCCGTTGCCGCTCCACTCAGACTTCTATAGCTCCATCCAGGCCTTCGGGCTTGCGGCCGTCAGCACCTCATTACCGTCCTCGGTCACCAGCACCATGTCTTCGATGCGCACACCGAACTCCTCGGGCAGGTATACCCCGGGCTCCACCGTGACCACCATCCCCGGCGCTAGCACCTGCTCCACCTTGGCCGCGAGCCGCGGTCCCTCATGGATCTCCAGCCCCACGCCATGTCCCGTGGAGTGCGAAAACCACTTCGCCAGCTTGGCCCGTTTCAACACGGAGCGCGCGGCCTCGTCCACCGCGGCACAGGTGGCGCCCGGTACGGCCGCGGCCACCGCGGCCTCCTGCGCTTCCAGCACCGAATGATACACGTCCCACGCCCGGCGGCTGCCCTTGCCCAGGTGTACGGTCCGGGTCATATCGGAGCAGTAGCCCTCCAGCACAACGCCGAAATCCAGCGTCACAAAGCCCCGCCGCGGCAGCTTTTGGGCGGTCGCCCGGCCATGCGGCAGCGCACTGCGCCGTCCGCTGGCGACGATGGTCTCGAAGCTCATCGCCTCGGCCCCAGCCTGCCGCGCCGCATACTCCAGCTCCAGCGCGACCTCGATCTCCGTCCGGCCGGCCGCGATGTGCTCCAGCGCACCTTCGAACAGCTGGCAACCCAGATCCGCCGCGCGCCGCACCCGCCCGATCTCGTCCTCGTCCTTCACCTCGCGCAGGCGCGCCACTAGGCCCTCGGTGGGCACAAAGAAGCCGCGCCGCGCCGAGCCCAGCTCCTTCGGAAGCGCCTTCCGCATCGTCTCCAGCCCGGCCACTGTGGTCTGCCGGGCGTCGAACCCACACCGTTGCGCTCCTCGCGCCACCAGCCACTCCAACGCCAGCGCCGCGGCAGGCCGCTTGCCCACGACCACGCGAAGCTCCGGCGCCTCTGCCTGCGCCTGCGCCGTGTAGCGGCCATCCGTGAACAGCGCCGCGCGTCCGCCAAACAGCGCCATCGCTCCGTTGGACCCGGTGAACCCACTCAGCCAGCGCACATCCGGCGCATGCGTTATCAGCAGCGCATCACAGCCCAACTCCCGTACGGTGCGCACCGCACTCCTTCGCCGCTGTCTTTCAAACATCCAGCCATTCTACTTGCTGGCCCGCCTTCACTTGCTGGCCTGCCTTTAGCTGCCGACCCTCTCCCTGCCGGCCCGCCGCGTACTCCGCCTCCGCTGCGTTTTGCCGTCGTTCCTAGGCGGCGAGCGAGGGAGGCTACCATCCCTGCCGCGTCCAATCGCGAAGACTCCCCAAAAGGTGCAGGCTCGAAGATCACGCCGGCCGGTACCGTGCGCATGCCAACCCGGTATCATGGACTATGCCTGTCGCGGAGATGGTCCCGGAACAGTCAACGTTGGTCAATCCAGGGCGCCGCTCCCTGCTGCTCGGCGGCGCCGTCGCGGCGCTTGGACTGGGCGCCTACTCCGGCACCGTCGGCCGGCACCAGCTTGAGATCGTTCGCCGCACCTTCCCGATCGCCAACCTCCCGGACGCCTTCCTCGGCATGCGCCTGGCCCAGATCTCCGACATCCACCTCGAGGAGTACACCGAGACCTCGTTCCTGGAGCATGTTGTCGAGCAGGTCAACATACTCAATCCGGACATGGTCCTGCTTACCGGCGACTTCATCAGCCGCGGCCCCGGCCCTCGCCGCGTGGCGCTACGTGCCGCCGGGGTTGCCGCCGAGATCCTCTCCGGCCTCAAGGCCCCGCAGCGCGTCGCGATCCTCGGCAACCACGACGTCGGCGTGAACGCCGACTGGGTCGTCCGCGAGCTCGAAGCGCACGGGACCCCCGTGGTGATCGCCAGCTTTCTCCCGCGCGAACACAAAATGGAGCGGCGCTTAAACTGCGGCGCCGCCGCCGCCGGCCCCCCCACCCCCGACCCCTTGCTCGCCATTCCCGCCGAGCCACGCGCGCCAGTGCTTTTTCTAGTCCACGAGCCTGACTACATCGACATCTTTCGCCACCATCCGCGTTTCCCGCTGGTCGACGTGATGCTCTCCGGCCACTCCCACGGCGGGCAGGTTCGCCTGCCCCTGCTCGGCCCCATCGTCCTGCCGCCCATGGGCAAACGCTACGTCGAGGGGCTGTACCGGATCGGCAGAATGCAGTTGTACGTCAACCGCGGCATCGGCACCGTAGGCCTTCCCTTCCGCCTGAACTGCCCCGCCGAGATCACCGACATTACACTGACGCGCGCCTGAGGCGCTCCGCCTGGGCCTGATCCTTCGCGATCCGGTGAAAGTGGTATTGGAAGTAGAACACGGAGAAAAACAAGCTCATCCACCAGCTAAGTGTCAGGGATCTACCTTCGGGATTGCGGAAGTACCGCCTCATCTGCCAACGAAAGACAAAGATTCCCGCCAAACCGGCCAACAGGCTTCCCGAAAAGGTGATCGCCAGCACCGCAAGTCCAGGCGGATGGTGTGTGCTCTCCGACGCGAGCGCTCCTGTGGCGACGTCCAGTAGCGCTTCGGCGAGGTAGAGAAAAGATTGCCCAGCAGCGCCGGTCCGCAGCCCACAACCATGTCGCTTGCACCACCCCCCATAGGGTGACCACCCACGACCCGGTGCTTAGCAGGTCCCCTGCATGGCGGTAGAACGTGGCCCGAACCGCTACTTCGATCAGATTGCCTACCAGCAGCCACCACCAGCTAAGGGCAAGCCACGGGGGAATCGGCCGGGGCTCCGACACAACCTACCGCGCCTTCCGCACCGATTTTTTCTGCCCCGGCTCTACCACCTCCGGCACCGATGCTGCCTTCACCCCGCTCTTCTCATCCATCCAGCCGTCCAGCAGACTCTTGCGAAACCGCCACCGGTTCCCCAGTTTGAACGCCGGCACGAAGCCCTCGGACGCATATCGGTAGAGCGTGTCGCCGCTGATGCCCAGGTACTCCGCCGCCTGCCGAATGTCCATCACCTCGCGCGTTGCCAGCTGATGACCTCCCGCTGCCGCCATCTCGGTCCTCCACTCTCGCCCGTCTTCCGGGATCTCTTCGGTTCAGCTCCCTTCTACCCCGTTCTTCCGCCGCAGACAAGCGGAATCGTACGGTTTCCCTAATCGAATCTTCCGCGTTCGTTCCCGAAACGGAACAGCGCCATGCTCCGACTGCCATCTTCTGTGGAATTAGCTCCACTCACCCGTTGCGCGCTACCCACCACCGAGACTGCGGTTCCTCTCCCGGCGCCACCTCGGTCGGCTTGCCCGGCTCCGGCAGCCACAGGCGCCAGCCCTCGCTCGCCGCGATCGTCGTCAGCCGCTCGATGGGCTCCCGCCAGCCATGCAGCGCCAGGTTGAAGAGCCTCCGGCCCGCCCAGCTGCCGGTACGCCTCCGCCGCGCCGTCCGGCCCCAGGTGAATCGCCGCCCACAGCGGATGAAAGGCTCCAATCTCCAGCATCGTCAGATCGAACCGCACCGGCATCCCCGCGGAGGTCGTCCGTCCGCTGGGGTGACGCTCATATTGCACCGCAATCTCCCCAAAGCCCGGCCACATGCCGGAATCCGCCCCGAAGTACACCCGGTGCTTCGGCCCTTCGAACACAAACGAGCTCCAC
>CAXTWN010000130.1:0-4145 GCA_964248055.1 uncultured Acidobacteriaceae bacterium
CTCGACGCCCAGCGACCTCCGTTCTGCGGCGTCAAGCCACCCCTCGAGCGCCTGCCCCACGGTGCCCGCAATCACCAGCGTCGCCGCCGGCACCTGCGCCCGCACCCGCGGCCAGACCTCGTTCAGCAGAAACTCCAGCCCGGTGCGGTTCGGCAGGATGTTGGAGCCGACAAACAGGCACCGGCCCGGCACCCTTTGCGACTGATTCAAGGCACGGGGATGGAGCACCACCGGCGTTACCAGCACCTGCCCCTTCACCCGGGGCCGGATCGCCTCCGCCTCGCGCTCCTGAGCGGCCAGCACCGTGTCCGCGCCCGCAAGCCAGCGAAGTTCCTCGTCCTCCGTGATCGCCGGGCAGTCCAGCGGCAGGCCCGCCTCGCGAAAGCGCGCCACCCGCGCCGAAAGCAGATCGTGCATCAGGATCGCCGTGCGCCGCGTACCCAGGCGTCCATCGCCCAACAGCGGTCCCCAGAGGGCATAGTTGGCCACCACGACGGTTGGCTTCACCGCCTGGATCTCGCGCACCGCCAGCGCCTCTTCGGCAGCGGTCGGCGGGGTTAGGTCCCAGGCCCGGGCGTAGAGGCGGCCCCGGTAGGCGGCTTCCATCGCGCGCGAGACCCAGCCCAGCGCCTTGCGGCGGCCGGCGACGCGCGCCAGCATCCGCGCCCAGGCCTTCAGGCGCAGCGGGCGCACATACCACGGACCAATCCGCGAGTACCCCGGGAAGCGAAGCTGCACCCCTGCGGGCGGCGGCGCCACCACCCGAAAGAACAGACGCGGCGAGCGCCCATAGCCGGTCGTCGCCACCAGGGTGACGTCGGCGCCCTGCGCCCGCAGCAACGCCAGCAGGCCCAGCGCATAGGTCGTGCTGCCCCCCTGCTGATGCACCACCGGATCGCGCGTGAGGAACACCACGTGACCGCCGCGCGCACCTTCCCGAGAACGGGCCATGGCTGCCGATTGTAGGTGCTTGCGCAGAGCGCGCCCGTAACGCCTTGGCTCGGCGCATACACCCCATTCTGGTGAGACGACGCATCATCCGCGCCACGCAGATGCAAGAAGGCGGCAGACCTATCGAGGCCTGCCGCCTTCTTGAGGATGTCTAGAATTAGCTTACGGCCAACGTGCTGCCCTGCAGAACGCTCGTGACTGTGGTCACCACGCCACCCGCAGCGATGTGCGAGGTGCCGTTGGTAGTGGTCACCTGCGTCCCCTCCGCGAGCTTCAGGGCGGCAGACTGGCCGGGAGCGATGGTCATCTGCTGGTCGCCGGCCTGGATCATCAACGGCGAGCTCGAATCGTTGCGCAAATGGAAGCTGACCGTCTTGACCTTGGCGGTCCTGGTCGTATCCGTGTGCTTGGAGAACGGGGAAGCCACCGCGGCGACAGGCTGCGCGACAAAGACGGAGAAGAACATAGCCGTGGCGGCTGCGACAAGACGACGATTCATAGACTGCCTCATTTCATTCACTGAGGCCCGCTCTCCGCCGTAATGAGCCCAAAGACATCGGCAGAAAACCGGGCGCCTCTTCTTATACGCAGCGGGAAGGGAAACGTTCCCACAACTCCGCGATCTTTTTGAATATTTTCCAGAAATTTCTTTCGACGAAGAACGGGTTGCCCGCTCTCCACAGGCGGCAGCCGGAGTCCAACGGCTCTGCGCCTAAAATGGATCTGTGGCCGACCTTCTCGCCAACATGAATCCGCAGCAACAGGAGGGCATCCGCTCCGTTGACGGCCCCGTGCTGCTGCTCGCCGGCGCAGGCTCAGGCAAGACGCGGGTGATTACCCACCGCATCGCCTATCTGATCGAAGAGCGCGGCGTCGCGCCCGACGCCATCCTCGCCGTCACCTTCACCAACAAAGCTGCCAAGGAGATGGAAGAACGCGTCACCAGGATCCTCGGGCACTCTACGCTCGCCAAACCAACCTTGGCAACCTTTCACTCGTTCTGCGTACGCGTGCTGCGCCGCGACATCGAAGCCCTCCGCGTCAACGGCAAAGGCCTGACCCGCAGCTTCGCCATCTACGACGAAAGCGATCAACAGGCCGTCGTGAAATCCGCGCTGAAACGCCTCGGCATCGACGACAAACAGCTGAAACCCCGCGTCGCGCTGGGGCGCATCTCCTGGGCCAAAAACCACATGATCGACCCCCAGGAGTACTTCCTCGCCTCCACCAATCCGATGGAGGAAAAAATCGCGCATATATTCAAAATCTATCGCGACGAGCTCTTCAAAGCCAACGCGCTTGACTTCGACGATCTTCTTCTTGAGACGGTGCGCCTGCTCAAGAGCAGTGCCGAGGTGCGCGAGCGCTACAACCGCAGGTACAAGTACCTCCTGATCGACGAGTACCAGGACACCAACCGCCCGCAGTACGAGCTGATGAAACTGCTCGGCTCGCACGGCAACGTCTGCGTGGTCGGCGATGAGGATCAATCCATCTACTCCTGGCGCGGCGCCGACATCCGCAACATCCTCGAGTTCGAAAAGGACTTCCCGGCCGCCCAGACTATTCGCCTGGAGCAAAATTACCGCTCCACCCAGGTCATCCTCGAAGGCGCCAGCGCGGTCGTCGCACAAAACGTGCAGCGCAAGGGCAAGAATCTCTGGACCTCGCGCGAGGGCGGCTCGCTGATCGGCCTGTACGAGGCGCCCGACGGCGAATCAGAAGCGATCTTCATCGCCGATCGTGTAAACAAGTACCTCAAGCGGGCCGGCCAGTCCGAAGACCTGCCGCGCTGCGCCGTACTGTATCGCACTAACTCGCAGTCACGGCTGGTGGAAGAGGCGCTGCGCCGCTACGGCATCCAGTACCACATGGTCGGGGGCTTCAGCTTCTACGACCGGGCCGAGGTCAAGGACCTGCTCAGCTACCTCAAGCTGGTCCAGAACCCGCACGACAGCATCGCGCTTGGCCGCGTGGTGAACTCGCCCCCGCGCGGCATCGGCAAGACCACCATGGACACCCTCGAGCGCATGGCCCTCACCACCGGCATGAGCACCTGGGACGCCATCGCCCGGGCCGTCAGCGACAAGCTCCTCCCCGCCCGCGCCCTCGCCGCGCTCGCCACCTTCCGCAAGCTCATCGAAGACGCCCGCGCCCTGATCCACCTCGACGGCCAGGACCTCGCCGAGAAGCTCGCGGCCGATGTGGAACAGGGAGCAGGAGACAGGGTCCAGAGTCCAGGGGGCAGGGTCCAGGGGACAGGCGACAGAGCACAGGGCACAGAGAGTGCACGCGATGAGCTCACCAACGAAGCGTCATCTCGACCGCAGGCCGAAGGCCGGAGTGGAGAGACCCCCGCATTCAGCCCCGCCGAGCCGTCAACACCTGCACCCTGGACCCTGAACCCTGAATCCTCCACCGAGGACGCTTCCTTCGACTTCGGCTTCGACTTCGGCGCCAACGAACCCGCGCCACCCACCGTCCGCGCCAACGACGCCAACACCGACTTCGACACCAGCTTCAACTTCGGCTTCGACTTCGGTCCCAGCGAAGAGATCTCCACCCTTGCGCCCGAGAACGCGGTCGTTGAGGACGCCGATCTCGCCCCAACAGCCCCCGCCGCCGCAGGCGTCAGCTACAACCCCTTCGCTCCGGTGCCTCTAAGAACAAACAACCGCGGCGATCGCATCACCGAACAGAACCGAGCCCGCCTGGACCGCATCGTGGCGGCGCAGAATGGCAACCACGCCGCGGCCAACGAGGCCGAGGACAAGGCCTTTCGCAAGCCCGGCGACCCCGCGACTCTCCCGGAGCTGATCAAGTTCCTCAACGACCGCTCCGGCTACCTCCGCGCGCTGGAAGAAGAGGGCACGCCCGAGGCCTTCAGCCGCATAGAAAATCTCAAGGAACTCGCCAACGCCGCGCAGGACGCCACCTCCCGCGGCGAGACCCTGGCCGAGTTCCTCGACCACGCCGCGCTGGTCTCGGATGCGGATCAGTACTCGGCCGAGGCCCGCGTCACTCTGATGACCCTCCACGCCGCCAAAGGCCTGGAGTTCCCGCTGGTCTTCCTCGCCGGCATGGAGGAAGGGCTGTTTCCGCACGCCCGCACCCTCACCGATCCCACCCAGATGGAGGAGGAGCGCCGCCTCTGCTACCTCGGCATGACCCGCGCCATGGACCCGCTGAACCTT
>CAXTWN010000130.1:4155-10173 GCA_964248055.1 uncultured Acidobacteriaceae bacterium
CCGCCGCTACGGCAACGACTCGCCCGAAGGCACCGTCGCCTCGCGCTTTCTCGAAGAGGTGCCCTCGCGTCTGGTCGAAGATCTCGGCTCACCGGGCTTCGGCGGCGAGCGCGACGGGTACGGCGGCTACCGCTCCGGGAATGTGTACGCCACGCCCTACCCCCAACGCGGCGACGCCCGCCGGCGCTTCACCGCAGGCGACGACGAGGGCGGCTCCGGCCACTTCTCCTACGAGGACGAGAGCCAGGAAGCCGGCAGAGCCAACGGCGCGCGCCAGTACGTCGCGGATCGCTTCAACAGCAATCGCCCGCAGCCCGGGGGTAGCGATCGCACCGCCACCTTCTTCGGGAAAGGTCCGGTGGGCGGAGGCACCGGCTACCAGCTCGGCGATAAACGCTACCCCGGCCGCCCGAAGATGGACATCCCCACCCCCACCGGCCGCACCGGCCTGGGCAAAAACACCCGCGTCCGCCACCCCAAATACGGTGAAGGCATGATCGTGGGCCGCGAAGGCGACGGCGACGACGCAAAAATTACGGTATCCTTTACAGGGCACGGCGTGAAAAAGCTGGTGGAGAAGTTCGCCCAGCTCGAAAGGCTGTCTTAGTCACGATCTACCCAGCCCGCCGGCACAGGATCCAGAACCAAGGCAGCACACGGCAGAGCGACAGGCTCTGGCGCATCTCAATCGACGAAGTGCAAGGAAACAGCATGGCAAATACCACCAAGATCACCGACCGCACCGAGCGCAAGAAGCTCAAGCGCGCTGCCCGCAAGAAAGCCACCCCCAAAACCGCCCGCACCTGGGCCCGCGGCGAGCACAAGCAGAAGATCAAGAAGCTCTCGCGCGGTCAGTCCAAGCGGTAAATCAGTCGCAAAACAACAAGGGCGGAGCTTCGGCTCCGCCCTTGGCTTTGTTCCGCTCCTCAGCTGCATCCCATCCCAAAACCTGGGACCGACGCCGCGATCTCGCCGCGTACGCCGCGTCCACAGCGTTTGCCGTTCGGCCCGTATCCGCAACTCCGCATACAATCACCGTAACCCCGCCTTCAAGATTGAGCCGACGAGGACAGCCCACTGCCCCGACAAATCTTCGCCACGAAGTCTATCGACAAGCTCATCCGTGAAAGCGAGCGTCCGGAGCATTCCCTGAAGAAGACCCTGGGGCCGGTCTCGCTGACGGCTCTGGGCATCGGTGCGGTGATCGGCTCGGGCATCTTTACCGTCATCGGCACGGCCATCGGCGGCAACCCCACCAAGACCGCCGATTGGACCGAGTCCCCGGTGGTCGATCTGGTGTGGGGCGCCCTCCATCACACCGCCGGCCACGTCGCCGGTCGCCCCGGCGCGGGTCCGGCGCTGGCGCTCAGCATGGTGCTGGTCGCCATCGTCTGCTGCTTCACCGGGCTCTGCTATGCCGAGCTCGCGAGCATGATTCCCATCGCCGGCTCCGCCTACACGTATACCTACGCCACGCTCGGCGAGCTCATCGCCTGGATCATCGGCTGGGACCTCATCCTGGAGTACGCCTTCTCCAACATGAGCGTCAGCGTGGGCTTTGCCGCGCACTTCGTCGATCTGCTTGACTGGCTTGGCCTTCGCCTCAGCCCGGAGTGGCTGTCGCCGGCCTTTCTGCCGCAAGGGCTCCAGGACCTTGCCGGCAACGATATCTACAAGCCGGGCTGGCACCTCGGCTTCAACATCCCGGCGTTTCTGATCGTCATTCTGCTCACCACGATCCTCGTGCGCGGCATCCGCGAAAGCGCCCGCACCAACAACCTGATGGTACTGGTCAAGCTGGTCGCCATTCTGGTCTTCGTCTTCGTCGGCCTGCACTTCATTCACCCCACCAACTACCATCCGTTCGCGCCCAATGGCTGGAGCGGCGTGCTCGTCGGCGGCTCCATCATCTTCTTCACCTACATCGGCTTCGACTCGGTCTCAACCGCCAGCGAGGAGTGCAAGAACCCCCAGCGCGATGTCCCGATCGGCATCATCGCCACGCTGGTCATCTGCACGCTGCTCTATATCAGCGTCGCGCTGGTGCTCACCGGGATTGTGCCGTGGAAGACGGTGATCGGCGATGCCGCTCCGGTGGTCAACGCCCTGAAGCGCCTGACCCTGGCCACGAACAGTCCTCTGCTCCACTGGACGCGGCTCGTCGTCCTGCTCGGCGCCATCATCGGGATGGTCAGCTCCATCCTGGTCTTTCAGCTTGGTCAGGCGCGCGTCTGGTTCGCCATGAGCCGCGACCGCCTGCTCCCCGACGCCTTCTCGCGCCTCCATCCGCGCTTTCGCACCCCCGCGTTTGCCACCTGGTTCGCCGGCGTGCTGGTGGCGATCCCCGCCGGGCTCTTCGACGTCGGCACGCTCGCCGAACTCTCCAACATCGGCACCCTGTTCGCCTTCGTGCTGGTCTCCATCGGCGTCCTTGTTCTGCGCCGCAAGCAGCCGGCGCGCCGGCGCGGCTTCTGCGTTCCCGGCGGGCCGGTGGTGCCCATTCTGAGTGTGCTGTTCTGCGTCGTGCTCATGGCCGGCCTGCCGATGATCACCTGGCTGCGCTTCTTCGTCTGGCTGCTGGTTGGGCTCTGCGTGTACTTCCTCTACAGCCGCAAACGCAGCGAGTTCTACGGGCAGTAATCAATGATGCAGCCGAACCCACATTCACTGCCACATCCTGAGGAGATCGCCATGCAGACGACGCGCGCCCACCGACACCCCGGCACGAACGCAGCCTGTGCGCTGGTCCTGCTGGCGCTCGCCTCCGGCACCTCCCCCGCCCAGACGCCCTCGCTCGTGACGCAATACAAACCCACCGCCGACCGGCTCATCACCGCGGCGCTCAGCGACACCGACGGCTACGCCCGGCTCGCCTTTTTGTGCGACCGCATCGGCAAGCGCATCTCCGGCTCCGAGTCGCTCACCCGCGCGACCCACTGGGCCGCCGATGCCATGCGCGCCGCCGGCCTTCAAAACGTCACGATGCAGCCCGTCATGGTTCCCCACTGGGTGCGCGGGGCGGAGTCCGGCGCCATCGTCGCCCCCGTTACCAAGCCGCTGCACATGCTCGGCCTCGGCATGAGCGTCGGCACCCCGCCCGGCGGCCTCACCGCGGAGGTCGTCGTCGTCCCAGACTTCGCCGCACTCAAGGCTTTGGGGCGCGCCGGCGTGGACGGCAAGATCGTCGTCTTCAACGCCCCCTATGTCGGCTACGGCCAGACCGTGATGTACCGCGTCGCCGGCCCCTCGCAGGCCGCCGCCCTCGGCGCGGTCGCCGTGCTGGTTCGCTCCATCACCCCGCTCGCGATGCAGACCCCGCACACCGGCACTCTTCACTACGACCCCAAACAGCCCAGGATCCCCGCCGCCGCCATCTCCATTGAAGACGCCCTGATGCTGCAGCGGCTCGCGCAGCAAGGCGCCACCCGCGTCCACCTGGAGATGGCCGCTCACCAGGAGCCCGACGCCCCCAGCTTCAACATCTACGGCGAGATCCCCGGCTCCGAACACCCCGAAGAGATCGTCGACGTCGGCGGCCACATCGACTCCTGGGATGTGGGCCAGGGCGCCCAGGACGACGGCTCCGGCATCACCGCTGCGCTCGCCGCCGTGGACCTCATCCACAAGCTCAACCTCCGTCCCAAGCGCACGGTTCGCGTTGTCTTCTGGGTCAACGAGGAGAACGGCGGCGCGGGTGGCGAGGCCTACCGCAAGATGCTCGACGATCAGGTCAAGAATCACGTCGCAGCGATCGAGATGGACGGCGGCGCTGAGGAACCGGTCGGCTACGGTTACGGCTCCAGCGGCCGCGACCGCCGCGCCACGGTCGCCGGCCCTGCGCCCAGGCCGCAGCTTACCCCTGCGGAAGAGCACTCCCTCACCCTCCTCCAGGAGATCGGCACCCTGCTCACCCCAGTGGACGCCGGCACGATCAAGGCTGGAGGCGGCGGCTCCGACATCGAACCCCTGATGGGCGCAGGCGTTCCCGGCCTGGGCGAGATCACTACCATGGCCCATTACTTCGACTGGCACCACACCGAGGCCGACACCCTCGACAAGGTCGACCCCACCCAGTTCCGCAAGAACGTCGCTTCGCTCGCCGTTATGACTTTTGTCCTCGCCGACATGCCCGAGCGCCTCGCCGGCCACCCCGGCGCGACCGACGAAGAATAACCCCGGAGAGTGACATACACAGGCTGAGTGGGCGAAGTTGTCATCCTGACCCTTGCGCGAAACGAAAAAGGGGAAGGACCTGCTTTTGCCTCGCTCCGGTGCCTGTCTCCCTCACGCGAAGGCGTCGGCCGTTCCTCACCCCCACAAAAGCAGTACAGCCACCACGCCCATGCCTTGCTAGCCTCAGGCCCATGCAGACCCTTCGTCCGGCTGCCGTGCCGCTGCTGCTGCTCGCCTGCGCGACGCTCTTCCCCGCACCCGTGCGTGCGGCCAAGATGCACTTCGTCACCCTCGGCCCCTACCGCAAGGTCCCCTACACGCCGCCCGAGGCCACCGCCGACAACAAGAGCGAAGAGGCCACCACCCTCCGCATCCGTCCCCTGGTGGTCGACGACAAACCGCGGGAATGGACCGTCGGCGAGCTCCACGAGGTCACCGACCGCACCTTCGTCATCCGCCGCGTGCTCCACATCAACGACTCCCTGCCCAGCGAACCCTCGCACTGGACCTGGCAGCCCGGCCCCTGGCTGCAGGTCGATCGCACCTCCGGCCATATCACGCCGCTCCACCTCCCCGACTTCGACCCGCAGATCTCCGAGGTCACCTGGTTCCGCGACTACGCCGCCTACTGCGGCCTCGTGCCCACCCTCAAAGGCGGCGTCATGGCGATCGTTGCGGAGCTCGGCGCGCGCAAGGCCATCGCCCAGCACGTCATCGCCAACTGGCCGCTCGACAAACCGCTGCACCCGGTCTGCGCCCCCGCCGAATGGCAGCGCACCCCCATGCGCGCCACGCTGAAGCTCACCGGAGGCCAGCCCATCACCTTCGACGTCGCCGGCACCAGCTCCCTGATCGAGGAAGGCGAAAGCGAAGAAGACTGACTCACTCCACCCAAACACACCTCAACCAAAGCACACCTCGCAGAACGCTTGATCTCGACCCCAGGCAGACCTCGACCTGGGCACACCGCAAAAACGCGTCATCTCGACCGGAGCGCGCAGCGCGCAGTGGAGAGACACCCGCAAACGCGTCATCTCGACCGGAGCGAACGGCTTCACCGTTCGCGCAGTGGAGAGACCCCCGCATTTCAGCTCGCCGGCAGAGTGCGGCCTCGGGAGCGCCTGTTGCAGCACGAGCTCTGACGAGCGCCTGACGCACCTCCTGCAAGAAGACACCCTCAGCGCGTACCCTAAAGACACGACCTGTTCGAGGAGAACCACCCGTGTCCGACCTTTCCAACCCCCTCGGCGCCTTCGGCCAGAGCCTGCCTGCCACGCCAGGCCGCGTCTACCGCGGCTCCCCGCAGGCGGGCGTCCCCTGGTATATCTGGACCGGCGTCGCCGCCGTGACCTCGGCCACCATCGGCGGCTCGTGGGACGTCGCCTGGCATCGCTCCATCGGCCGCGACAGCTTCTGGACCCCCGCCCACATGATGATCTATCTGTGCGGCGTGCTCGCCGGCATCGTCGGCCTCTTTCTCGTCGTCCGCACCACCCTCAACCGCGACCCCGAACTCCGCGCCGCCTCGGTCTCCGTCTTCGGCCTGCGCGCCCCGCTGGGCGTCTTTCTCGCGGGCTGGGGTGGCGTTGCCATGCTCACCTCCGCCCCCTTCGACAACTGGTGGCACAACGCCTACGGCCTGGACGTCAAGATCGTCTCGCCGCCGCACACGCTGCTCATCCTCGGCATCCGCGCGGTCGCCTTCGGCATGCTGTTTCTCATTCTGGCGGCGATGAACCGCGCCGCCGCTGCCGGGGCGTCCAACTTCGGCACGCTGCAGAAGCTCTTCCTATACCTCGGCGGTCTGGCCGTCGGCGGCCAGATGTTCTTTCTGCAGGAGTACAC
>CAXTWN010000131.1:0-10128 GCA_964248055.1 uncultured Acidobacteriaceae bacterium
CCCCAGACCCTGTCCCAGCCCCAGCCCCACAGCCAGAGCCAGAGCCAGAGCCAGATGCAACAGCAGCAGCAGCCGGACCCCAGCGGGGCCACGTCTGCCAACGGCCGCCACATCGTTACCCCCGGCAGCGTGGCACTCTCGCCCGACGGCGAGACGGTGGCCTTCACCCTCCGCGGCCGCGAGGGCTCCGCCCTGCACCTCACCTCCGTGCAGCACCCCGATCCCGCCACGGAAAAGCTCGTCTCCGTCGCCGGCGCCACCAACTGCGCCTACAGCACCCCCATCTGGTCGCCCGATGGCCAGACGCTCGCCTTTCTGTCCACCTGTGCCGCCCTTGAAGGCTCCCAGCAAAAGGGCCAGGAACAAATCTTCCTCTGGTCCCGGGCCACCGGCGAGGTCAAGCAGCTCACCCACCTCACCGGCGAGCTCCAGCAGCCCGCCTGGTCTCCCGACGGCAAGGCCATCGCCTTCCTGTTCGTCGAAAACGCCAGCCGCTCCGCCGGCGCGCTCGACGCGATGAAGCCCTTCGCCGGAGTCATCGGCGAAGACGGCGTGGAAATCCAGCGCGTCTACGGCGTGCCGATCGCCTCCGGCAAGGGTGAGTGGATCAGCCCCCCCAACCTTCACGTCTACGAGTTCGCTTACAACCCGGCCAAGCCCGAGGTCACGTACATTGCCTCCAACCCTCCGGGCGAAAACAATTGGTGGGTCGCCAAGCTTTACACCCAGAGCCTCTACGCTCTGAACACACCCGCGCCCACCGTGATCCTCGATACCGCTACTATCCCCGGTCCGCTGCACGGCTTGCAGATCGCAGTCCCCCGCTGGTCGCCGGACGGCAAACACATCGCCTTTATAGGCGGCTTAATGTCCGATCAGGGCTCCACCGGCGGCGATCTTTACGTCCTTAACGCCCAGCTCGGCAGCCAGCCCACCGACGTCACTCCCACCCTAGACGGCACCCCTGCGTATGAGGAGTGGATCAGCGACCACACGCTTAGCTTCGTCGAAGACCGCCGCGGCCACACCCTCCTCAGCGCCGTCAACGTCAACGACGGCAAGATCGTTCCCGGCGCTCCGGTCGACCTGGGCGAGGTCTCGGTCAGTGGCGGCCCCATCAAGGACGCGATCGCCGTGTCCAATCGCGTGGGCAACAGCAAGGACCGCGTTGTCGCCTTCACCATGCAGGGCTTTACTAAAGCCCCGGAGATCTACGCCGTGACGGGCGGCTCCACTCCCCACCAGCTCACACACCTAAACGACGGCGCCGTCCCCACCGCTCGCACCGAGTCCGTGGAGTGGACCAACGGCGCCTTCCACGTCCAGGGCTGGCTCACCTTTCCCGCCCACTTCGATCCCAATACGAAGTACCCCATGATCGTCACCGTCCACGGCGGTCCCTCGGCCTCCACCACCGCCCGCTGGGGCGGCGGGCAATGGGCGGAAAAGGGCTACTTCGAGTTCCAGCCCAACCCCCGCGGCTCGTTCGGCCAGGGCGAAGCCTTCACCGAGGCCAACCGCAAGGACTTCGGCTACGGCGACCTCCAGGACATCCTCGCCGGCATGGACATGCTCGAAGCCAAGTACCCCATCGACAAGGATCGCGAAGGCCTCACCGGCTGGAGCTATGGCGGCTTCATGACCATGTTTGCGGTCACGCAGACCCATCGCTTCCGCGCCGCGGTCGCCGGCGCCGGCCTCTCCGACTGGCTCAGCTACTACGGCGAAAACTCCATCGACCAGTGGATGATCCCCTTCTTCGGCGCCTCCGTCTATGACGATCCCGCCGTCTACGCCAAATCCTCCGCCATCACCTACATCAAGAACGTGAAGACACCGACCCTGGTCATCGTCGGCGACCGCGACGGCGAGTGCCCCGCCCCGCAGAGCTTCGAGTTCTGGCACGCCCTGCGCGATCTGGGCGTCAAAACTCAGCTCGTCGTCTATCCCGACGAAGGCCACGGCTTCCGCGACCCCGAGCACATCCGCGACCGCAATGAGCGCATCGCCAGATGGTTCACCGACAACATGCCCGCCGGCTCTGCCGCCACGCCGCAGACCTCTACGGGCCAGTAACGTCCAACCCCTACCGGCGGAGCGCACCTGCCTACGCGCCCCGGCGCCGAGGCTCGAAGGCCCCGACGCTAGCACAGGCGCCCGAGTTGCCTGCCTATCCGGCGGTCTCTACACTAGAAGCGCGCTCCTGAGAAGGTACGCATGCAGGACCGCTCCCCCGTGCTAACGGAGGAGCGGGGAGGGGTAATGCAGCGGTTCGTCGGTCTCTTGTTCCTTGTGTTCTTCGCGTTTCCGCTGGGCCTTTCGGTGGTCGGCTGCGGTCATGGCACGGCTACGGTCTACTGCAACGGTGAAGGCTACGGCATCACCACAGGGCAGGTAGACCACATCAATCTAGCGCCCACCCTCGTCGCGACCGGGATCTCGCTCAACTATGGGCAGATGGGCCCCTCGAGCCTGTCGGCCTCTGCCGTCGACTGCGAAAACAACCCCGTCACCGTCACACACTACACCTACGAGACGTCCGATATGAGCATCGCGGACATCAACCCCACCACGGGGCAGGTGTGCGCGGGCAGCTGGAACCGCAACACCGGCGGCGGCATCGCCAACTACACCGTATGCACTCCGCCGGCGAGCCCGACCAATCACACCGCCTTTATTACCGCCACGGCAAGCGGTGGCACCAGCAACCCCATCGAGGTCTACATTCACCCCGCCGTCACGGGTATCGTGCTGGGCAATACATCGACCAGTTGTCCTACGGACGCGAACCATACGGCCGGCACAGACCCGGCATCGAACTGCTCCGTCTGCAATCCCAACACCGTCGGCATTACCCAGACTGCCCCCGTCTACACCGGCAACTCCTGTCTGTCGCAGACCCAGACCGGCCAGCTTGTCGCCCGTGTCTATGCGAACGGAACCACGAATCCCGCGGACAACATCAGCTGCCAGGTCGGCCCAATCAGCTTCTCCCTGCAGGGCAACCCCTCCGTAGCCGCCGTCAACGCGAACGGCTTCATCACCGCCGACCTGCCTGGCTCCGCTCTGGTCACCGCCACCGTCGCCAACGCCTCCTCCGCGGTCAACAACGGCTACGTCTCCACCTGTCCGCCAGCCTCCATCGTGCTCACGCCGGTGAACCAGACGCCCGTGGACGGCGGCATCTCGGTCGCGCTGAATACACCGCAGGAGCTCAGCGCGACGGTGACCGATACCCAAGGCAAGCCCATCACGGGTCTCGCGCTCACGTTTACCTCCACCCTGCCGGTCAACTTCCCCGTCACCTCCGGCACCGTCACCCCGGCGTTCCCAGGCACGGCCACGATCACCGCCGCCTGCCAGCCGCCCAGCTGCAACCCCGCGCCCTTCAGCCAGATCGGCTATCTCGGCAACGGCAAGCCCGTCACCTCGAACGGCCTCCTTGTGACGGCCCCGGGCACCCCCTCCGACGTCCTCTACATGGGCAGCACCAACTCCCAGTACATCGCCAGCGAAGACTTCACCACCGGGCAGCTCGCCTCCCCGGTGAAGCTGCCCTACGTACCGAACTCCATGGTCATCTCGCAGGATGGGTCCACAATCTACATGGGCTCGGCGGGGGGTCTGGAGACGCTAGCCACCGGCACCGGTGCGGTCGGCGGCCCGTACCAGAGCATTCAGGGCACGGTCCTCAGCGTGGCTCCGAACAACGAGTACGCCGTGATCACTGACGCCACGCGCAACACCGTCTCGCTGGTCTCGCCCTCGGGCGCCGTCACCAGCAGCTTCAACGGCGTGGGCACACATGCGGAGTGGACCCCGGACAGCAGTACCCTTTACGTCACCACCCCCGGCAACCAGCTGCTCACGTTTTCCACCTTCGTCGGCTGGGAGAGCACCACCATCAGCGATCAAACGCAGTACAACGATGTGGCCGTTACCGTGCCCAGCTATGGAGCCTACTTCGCCGGGGCGAACACGACGGACGGCCGCAGCTACTGCGCCACCACCACGGAGAACACCGGCGACGTCCCCGTCACCACCAACAACGTATTTACCCCGCTGGCCAGCGTGACCGCCGTCGCCACCGACCGGCTCGCCGCCACCACCGACGGCGCCCACATCCTCGGGGCCACCGTCACCACCACGCCGGCGCGCCTGGTCGATCTCAACCCGGCGTTGACCACCTCCCCTGCGCAGCCGAACGGCCCAGAGGTCTGCACCACCGCCCGCGCCGGCATCACCTTCAACACCGCGTACACGACCCATCCCCTCACCGGCATCACGGCCTCCGCGATCACCGGCATCGTGCCCGCCAGCAACTCCGCGGTGGCCTTCGTCACCTACACGGGATCGGGCGGCGTCCTGCCGCTCTACGCCCCCGCTACCGGCACCGTCACCCCGGTCGCGCTCTCCGGCGGCGCCACCAGCGCCCCGATCGCCGGCGTCTTTTCCACCGACAACACCACCATCTACGCCGGCGCCTCAGGCGACAACCTGGTGCACATCATCTCCGTCACCGGCACCACCGGCAAGGAATCCGGCACCATCAACCCCGCACTTCCCGGCGCCAACGGCGGCATCGCCACCCCCAACCTCATTGTCAGCCACGCCCGGAGAGCCACCTCATAACCGAGTACAGCACCGCTTCTCTGCAGTAGCAACACAGACCCGGAACCGAGCCGTCAGCCCGCTCCGTTCCGGGTCTTCCCGTCTGCGATCTGAAGAGAAACACCACGCCCCGCTGTGTACACCGCGCACACCGCGTTCGCCTTTCAGCCGCTAACGCCCGGCAAACAGAGCAGCGCCACCCTACGCCGGTCGCGACCCCTCCAGCTTCCGTGCCAACAGGTCCCGCCCGATTGCATCGAGCACCCCGTTCAGGAAGTTCAAGCTCTCCGGGGCGGCGTACCGGCGCGCGATCTCCAGCGTCTCGTTGATCACCACCGCCGTCGGGGTCGACGGCATGCCCAGCATCTCGGCGGTCCCAGCGCGCAGCAGGTTGCGGTCCACCACCGGCATTCGCTCCACCCGCCAGTTCTGGGCATGTTTGGCGATCAGCGCGTCGATCTCCTCCTCGCGCCGCGTAGCCAGCCGGTGCAGATCGTCCGCAAACCCCCGCGTCTCCTCGTCTACATCCTCGCGCGAGTCCCAGAACAGGCGTTCCACCTCGGCCGGCTTCTGCTTGCCCAGGTCGCCCTGGAACAGCATCTGCATCGCGAGTTCGCGACTCTTCCTGCGGCTCCCCATCAGCGGCTCATCTCTGCGGGCGCGCGTTCTGCCCCGGCTGCCGGTCCGTCCCCGGCGCGATCCGCCGCTTGCCCGCCGCGAATCTTGTCCTGGATCGACGCCATCTCGATGGCCGCAATCGCCGCCTCGAAACCCTTGTTGCCCGCCTTCAGTCCCGCCCGGTCCAGCGCCTGCTCCAGCGTCTCGCACGTCAGCACGCCGAAGGCATGCGGCACGCCGGTCTCCTGTTGCGACTGCCCGATGCCGCGCGCGACCTCGTTGTAGATCGCCTCATAGTGCGCCGTCTCGCCGCGCAGCAGCACGCCCAGGGTGATGATCCCGTCGAACCGCCGGGTTTCGGCCAGCGTCCGTGCCGCGGAGGGGATCTCCCAAGCGCCCGGCACCCGCACGATCTCGACATCCGCCTTGCCCGTGCCGCTGCGGTACAGCGCATCCAACGCGCCCTGCAGCAGCCGGTCCGTGATCACCGCGTTCCAACGCGCCACCACGATCGCAAACCGCTTCCCCGCGGCGGACAAATCCCCCTCGACCGCCACCGGTCGCCCATGCAGCGGGTTCAGCGACTCCCAAAAGCCCACCGTCAGTCCGGGCAGAAGCTCCACCGTGAACAGCCGCGAGTTCCAGTGCGTCTCCTGCACCTCGCTCAATGAACTCTGAGGCGCGGGCACTGCCGCACCAGCATGCACCCAACGCACCACGGCAGCGTGTACCTCGTCCAGCTGTGTCGTCTCAATCAGCAGCGATGGTAAGGCGGGCGCGCGTCCCGTCACCAGCTCCAGATTGCCCACGGGCGCCAGAAACGCCGCACCCCGGCCCGCACCATCGTCCCATCCGCGCCCGGGCTCAAAGCCGAGCGAACGGAGCAACTCCGAAAGCCGGAGAAACGCCTCCGGCGAGCTCGCCGACGCAATGCTGGTGACACCCTTGATCATCCCTCGATTGTACCGTCCGGAGCCCGGCGCGCCCGAGCACCAGCTCGGTGTGACAGCATGCGGCCCAGCCACAAACAACGCTGCTCTCCACGGCGTGGGGCAGCCTGCGCCGCGTTTGCCGTTCCAGCTTCGGCATCCGGTTGCACAAGATTTCACGCCACCGCCGCCGTCCTTCGGTATCCTTGAAGCGTGATGTTGCGCGCGTCTCGCCGACCCGGTATTCCCCTCCTCAGCCTCGTCCTTCTCGCCAGCACAGGATGCGCCAGCCGCGTCGTCTCAGGCGCCCAGGCCGCCGCGGAGCACCGCGCCGAAGCCGCCACAGAGCGCCAGCAATTAGAGATGATCCCGCCGCCCAGCAAAAACCGCTACATGGCGGTTCACAGCTTCGAGGGCTGGGAGAATCCTTACCTCACGGTGCAGCCCGACATGGTCACGGTGCACGTCCTGCTGGCCGACGCGAACACCACGCCCTATGGCGCGGGCGGCATGCTGCGCCCCGTCGCCGCACGCCGTGAAGAGCTCAACGTCAGCCCCGAAAAGCTCGGTGAAGCCTTGAGCGCCATCCCCCAAAGCGCCTGGCCCTACGGTCGCGTCGTCGCTATCGAAGAGGCCCATAAGACCCCGCCCAAACAGGAGCCGGTCGTGCGCCGCAACCTCGAACGCACCGTCGGCACCCTCACCGACCTCGGCATCTCCGCCTACGACATCAACGACGGCACGCTGCGCTAGCCTCCAAATCGTACGCCAGGGCGATCACCCTGACGTCTTCAGATCTCAACCCAGGGTACCTCTCGCGCGTTCGTAACGGGCCAGCATCGTTGCCGCGACGCTCGCAGAGAGGCGAAATCCAAGCTGGCGCAGTCGATCCAGCTGCTCGGGAAGATCCAGGTGACCGCGCAACGACGCTTGCATAAGGACAGCTAGCGTGCCAGCCACCGCGATATGGCGCGTCTCGGCTTCACGGCGCCCCGCTAGTTCGTCAATCAGCAGCACTTCGGCTTGCAGTTCGATCGCCAGGCTGATGGCTTCGCGTTCACCCGCGCCCAACTGCAGTGCCAGACTCTCGTCCAAGTGCGTTACCAAGATCTGTTCGAGCCAGGACGGAGGAGCGACGGCCCAGGCACGTACCTCGGGTGGAGCGTCCGGGTGCTGCAACTCGGTCAGGACAGACGGCGGCGCAATCACATGCCCATAGATGACCCGCAGGATCTCAGGATGACCAAGCCGGACCAGGTAGTTCAGCGGGCTAGTGTCAGCAACAACGATCACGCGCGTCGAGGTTCCGGCGTCGACGGAAACAGAAGCTCAAGGGTGGCGATGTCCCGGTCCAGGTCCTCGACTGTGTAGTCGTAGATCTCGTGCTCCTGAAGAAAGGCATCCACCTGCAGGCGTGTTCCGTACCCGAGCAGCTGACGGACCTGCTCCATGGTTAGGCGGCGTTCCCGGTAGGCTCCGGCCACGGCCTGTTCCAGCAGGCTTTGCGACACATCGCGACCCATCGGTACCAACTGGTGAACGAACTGGTCCGGGATGTCCAAGGTTACCCGCATATCCGCAGCCTAGCAGAGCGAATCCCTTGAACGCTATGGCCGCAAACGCACGTCGCGGCCATAGCCGAGCTCGCTTGGTGCCTGGTAGGCCGGGATGTGGCGAGGCGGGAACTCTTACGCGCCGCCGTGCCGCACGTCATCCCCGCGGACCCAAAAGATCACATCCTCTGCGATGTTGGTGGCATGGTCGCCCACCCGCTCCAGGTTCCTGGAGATTACCAACGCATTCAACGCCTGCGAGGCGCACTCCGGATGCTCCTGGATGTACCTTCCCAGCGAATGGTAGGCGTTGCGGTTCATGTCATCCACCTGGTCGTCCAGCAGCAGCACCGAATGCGCCATCTCCGGATCGGCCTCGATGAACGCCTGCAGGGCTTTGCGCACCATCGCCGACGACAGCTGCGCCAGCTTGGGGATATCCACGGGAAGATCGGTGGACTGCAGGCTGCCCAGCTCCTTCACGCGGTTGGCGATGTTCACTGCCTGATCGCCCACGCGCTCCAGGTCGGCGTTGATGCGAATCACCGCCATGATGAAGCGCAGGTCAACCGCCATGGGCTGTTCCATGGCCAGCAGGTCCATCGCCAGCTGATCGATCTCGCGCTCCATGCGGTTCACCGCCGGCTCCGACAGCAGCACCAGGTCGCAAAGCTCGGTATCCCGTTCGGAGTAGGCTGCCGTCGCGCGTTGAATCGCCTGCTCCACGAGCCCGGCCATCACCAGCAGACGCTCTTTCAGGCCATCCAGGGCCTGGTGAAATCGAGTTCGCATCAGCCGAACCTCCCGGTGATGTAGTCCTCCGTCCGCTTGTCGGACGGGCCAGTAAAGATCTTGTGTGTCGTGTCGAACTCCACCAGCTTGCCCATCAGGAAGAACCCGGTCTGCTCGGCGACGCGCGCCGCCTGTTGCATGTTATGCGTCACGATAACGATGGTGTACTGCGCCTTCAGGTGAAAGATCAAGTCCTCGATCTTGGATGTGGAAACCGGGTCCAGCGCGCTGGCCGGTTCGTCCATCAACAGCACCTCGGGATCCACTGCCAGTGCTCGCGCAATGCACAACCGCTGCTGCTGGCCGCCCGACAGACTTCCGCCGGACTTCTTGCGGAGATCGTCCTTCACCTCTTCCCACAACGCGGCCTGCTTCAGGGAGCGCTCCACGATCTCATCCAGCACGCGCCGCTTTCGAAAGCCGTTCAGCTTCAGGCCACTGGCGACGTTGTCGTAAATCGACATCGTCGGAAACGGGTTCGGCCGTTGAAAGACCATACCAATGCGCCGGCGAATCTCCACCGGCGTGGCGTCCTGGTAAATATTTACCTCGCCGATGCGCACCGTGCCCTCCGCGCGCGCGCCGGGGGTGGTCTCATGCATGCGGTTCAGGCAGCGCACAAACGTTGATTTGCCGCAGCCGGACGGGCCAATCAGCGCCGTTGCGTTGTTCGCCGGGATATGAAGCGTCACATCCTTCAGCGTGTGCACGGGTCCGTACCAGGCGTTCAGGCCCTCGACCCGTATATCGACACCCACTAGTGCCCTCCCTTGAGCTCACCGCGGCTGGCAAAGATGCGCACCAGGGTCACCGAACACATAATCAGGACGATCAGCACCAGCGCCCCGGCCCACGCCAGACGATGCCACTCGTCGTAAGGCGAGATCGCATAGGAGTAGATCTGCAACGGCAGCGCCGCGATGGGCTGGTTCAGCTTAAAGCTCCAGAACTGGTTGCCGAATGCCGTGAACAACAGTGGGGCGGTCTCGCCGGCCACGCGCGCAAAGGCCAGCATGCAGCCGGTGATGATGCCCGGCGACGCCGTCCGCAGACTCACCGAAAGCACCGTCCGCCACCGCGGGACCCCCAGACCGAGGGCAGCTTCGCGCAGCGAGTTCGGCACCGTGGCCAGCATCTCCTCGGTGGTGCGCGTGATGGTCGGCACCATCATGATCGCCAGCGCCACGCCACCGGCCAGGGCGGAAAAGTGCTGCTGCTTGGCCACGATCAGCGCATACGCCGCGATGCCCATCACGATCGAGGGCACACCGTTCAGCACATCCGCGGTGAATCGGACGATGTTCCCAAACAGCCGACCGCGCCCATACTCGGCGAGAAACACGCCTGCGCCGATCCCGAGCGGCACACCAATCAGGCTCGCAATGGCCAGGATCGTGCCCGAGCCCACGATCGCGTTGGCCATGCCGCCGCCGCTCTCGCCCACCGGCGCCGGGATTTTCGTGAAAAAGGCGAAGTTGAGTGAGCTCGCACCCTTGTAGATCAGGTAGCCCAGAATGGCGATCAGCGGCACGAGCACCAGCACCGTGCTGAGGATCGCAATGCCCGTCACACCGAAGTCCAGCGCGGTGCGGCGGCGATTCAGCCAGACGTTGCGATCGCGGGAC
>CAXTWN010000132.1:0-10112 GCA_964248055.1 uncultured Acidobacteriaceae bacterium
GAGTACTACTGGACGGTCGCCGCGCGCATGCTGCCCCACATCGCCGATCGCCCGCTCAGCCTGGTCCGCTGCCCTGAAGGCGCCGGCAAGCCCTGTTTCTACCAGAAGCACGTCAACCACATGCTGCCCCCCGGAGTCGGCGCAGTCGATGTCCCCGACAAGAAGACCGGGGTGCTCGAGCCCTACATCACCCTCAGCACCCCGGAAGCCCTGGCCGGTCTGGCGCAGATGGGGGTCCTCGAAGTGCATCCCTGGGGCTCCCGCAACGAGAATCTCGAACACCCCGATCGCATCATCTTCGACCTCGATCCTGACGAGGATCTGCCCTGGACCACGGTTGCCGATGCGGCTCGTGATGTAAGGTCCCGTCTCAAGCGGATCGGTCTCGAGAGCTTTCTAAAGACAACCGGCGGCAAGGGCCTGCACATCGTCGCGCCGATCCTGCCGGAGTTGGACTTCGCCGCCGTCAAGGACGCCGCGCACAAGTTCGTCCTCACCATGGAGCGCCACAACCCCGCGCTCTACCTCACGAAGATGACCAAGGCGGCGCGCAAAGGCAAGATCTACCTCGACTACCTGCGCAACGAACGCGGCGCTACCGCCGTCGCCCCGTTCTCCCCCCGCGCCCGTCCCGGGGTGAACGTCTCAGTCCCGCTCGACTGGAAGGAGCTGGACACCGGCGAGCGTCCGGCCTTCTCGGTGCGTGACTTCCCGAACTGGCAGGCCAGACTCGCCCGCGATCCCTGGAGGCGAATCACCACCCTGCAACAGAGCCTCGATCCCACGCGACTCCGTTCGCTTTAGCGTGACGGCTGTAAACAGCAGCCGAACCGCAGCAAAAACTTCTCGCATCTCAACCCTTGACAATACTTTTCGCACCCCAGGCGAGGCGCACCCGTGATCGAGACAGAACAGCTCACCGAAGAACTCCAGCGGCAGTCCGTAGACCCGGAGGCGGCGGAGGATCTGCTCGCCGAGGCGCGCCTGGGCCAGCGCATCAAGCGTCTCCGCCTGAAGCGCTCCATGGGTCTCGTCGAGCTCGGCAAACAGACCGGTCTCTCCGCCAGCTTTCTCTCGCAACTGGAGACCGGCCGTGTGGTTCCGACGCTGCGCAACCTCGCACGCATCGCCATCGTCTTCGGCAAGGACCTTTCTTACTTCTTCGACTCCGGCGAGGGTGGCGTCTTTCGCGTGCAGCGCGGCAAAGATCGCGTGCGCCTGCCCATGGGCACCCCCGACCCCGATTACATCGCGGAGAGCTTCGGCATTCTCGTGCCCGAAGGCGGCCTTCGGCCCTGCAAAGCCGAGTTCCTCCCCGGGGAAGAACGTCACCCCTTTTCGCCGGAGCGCTACCCCGGGGTAGAGATGGTGTACGTGCTCAGCGGCACGCTGGCCGTGCAGCGGAACGGCGACTATCACGAACTCGGACCGCGCGACGTCATGTACATCTCCGGTGAGACTGAACGCAGCTACCGCAGCGCCGGTGGCAGCGCCGCCACGGCGCTGATCATCAGCTTCGACGCGGACACCGGCGAGCCACGCCGGCTCTCCGCAAAGCGCGCGCAAACCCAGCACGCCTCCTAGGCTGAATTCAGTCGCAAGGGGTTCCGGCCGCGATCGTTCTACGCGCCCCGGGGTCTCCGGCGAGCCTCCTCGCTGGGAGTGGTAAAGGGCCTCAGCGTCTGCGTGGATTTTCGACTCCGCCTGGCGGGGGCTTGCCTCACTCCCTAGAACGTGAAGGAAAGCCCCGCTCGCAACGCCCGCGGCGCCTGGGCCAAAAATAGCGTCTGACCGTCCGGCCCCACCATGGGCTGATACCCCTCTTCGAGCAGATTGGTCGCCTCCAACACTGCATCCACTCCCTGCAACCGGTGCCCTGACCACAGCCGCTGACGGAGATAGGCGCTCAAGAAGGCCTGCCGCGGCGCGGCGTCGAAGCTGTTCACCGCCTCCAACGTCCCGCTGCTCTGCCACCGGTACTGCACGCGAAACTTGGTCTCCGACCGCGCGATCTCGCCCTGTAGCTCGGCCGTGATCGCCGGAGCCATGCGCGTGTGTACCTCGCTGCCTAAAGTCGCCAGCGCAAGCGGCCCATCATTCCGGACCAGCGTTGACCCGACGTCCGCTGCCAAAGACGCCCTTATGCTGGGCGCAAACTGATGCGCGAGCGTGACGCTCACCCCGTGGGCCACGTGCCCCGAGACCGCGACCCGCAGCGTCCCCGTTCCCGCGTCCGTCACCACTGGAAGGCCCTCGAGTTCGGCAGGAGGAAGCAAGCCGCCGCCCTCCAAAGCGCTTACGGGGAGATCGTCCTGAAACAGCGTGAGCGTCTCGGTGTTCGCGCCTGAGACGTGAGCGGCCGTAAGCTCCTGGTGCGTCGCGCGTTCCAGAATGGGCCGGCCCGCTGCGTCGCTCAGGACCTCGGGATCCATCTGCGGGCTGTCCAAATCCGTTGAACTTTGCAGCCGCCGATCCGTCGCCAGACGGTAGGTCAGGGTCACCCCTTCGGCGGGGGCAAACACCACACGCAGAAACGGCAAGGCCTGAGCCCGACTCGCGGCCAGGTGTTCGGCGAGCAGCAGCGTTCCAGCATCGATCATCACCGCATCGCCAAGCACGATGCGTTCGCTGGTCGCCAGCGAGACCGTCTGCAGTCCGGAAGTCCCGCGACCCGCGAGCGCAGGGCCGGCGATCTCCGGGCGGCTTTGTACCCCGACCACCATCCGCGTATCGCCGCCGAACGCGGTCTGCCGCTCCAAGCCACCGCTCAACGCGATCGAACCCGGATCATTTCTCAGCGCGCCCTCGGCGATATCGCCCTGGAACATCTCCGCGACACCATTCGCCGTCGTGCGATCCAGGCTGACGACCTCGTGCGTCCCACCCTCGCCAAAGCCTCCGTCGCCGGAAAGCACGGTAGCCGTCGCCTGACGGAAGGCCACCTTCGGTTTTTCGCCGGCGCCGGCAACGGCTGCGTTGTCTGCCGGATCATCGCCGGCGACACGCAGCAACGGTCGGTTAGCGCTCGACCGGAGCGTCCAGCGCCAATCGTCCACCGGCTCGTCCGCAGTTCGCTTCTCCGCAGGAAACCAGACCCCTACCTCGAAGACGGCGGTCATCGTCAGATTGGCCAGCGCGCGGACTCCGGCGGCAAGGCGCAGGTCAGAACGCAGCGCCGGCACCAGTAGCGCACCCGAGGCCCTCAGGTCATACCGGCCCGGGGTTAGATCGCGAAGCAGATAGCGCCCGTGGTCATCCGTGAACGTGCGCGCAATGACGGTGGCATCGGGACCGAGGAGCTCGATCAGAGCTCCCATCTGCGGTGTTCCGTGGAGGTCGCGCACAACCCCGCCGACCCCCGCACTGCCCTGCGCCAGGGCGGGCAGGAGGGAGGGACACCAGAACAGCACCAAAAGCACAACGCTTGGTACGACTCGCTTCACCGCGCCGGGTACTCCTTTGCGCGTCTTGGCTCCGGAAAAGCTCCTCGGTCTTGCTCTCCGGAGCCAGGTAGGTGAACTCGGGGCCACGTTGGTGTCTGCGGCGCCGCTGTTCCGTTAGGTCTGATCGGTGCTCCTACTGCTCGACGACGAACGGAGCGCTTTCCGCAATCTGTTGCTTGGAAACGACGTCATTCACCTTGATCACAACCTGATACCGGCCAGGTTGTAGCGCGCCCAGCGGCATCGTCTTTTCCAACGTGAGCTGGTCCGCATTGGGGTTCAGCTTCGCGGCGCTCTCCTGTGACTCCAGGATCTGCTTGTTCGAGGCGAGATCGACGATCTGGTACTCAATCGTCGCGTCGTTCCGCTTGTTGTCGCCGATGCCCAGGTTGTACACCTGCATCCAGAAGTTCAGGTTTTGCCGCTGGTGAAAGACCACCGGAGTCGAGATCGTCGACGACACCCGCGGACGGATCTTCGTATTCCCGATCACAAAGGTGCCGGCTCCTACCTCCTTGGAAGGAACGCGCTCCATCTGGTCCGCCAGGATCAACGAGGAGTGACCCAACCGGTCATCGTCAAACTTGGGCACGTCGACGCTGCGCTTCCATGTGCCCACATGTTCCGGGTTATTCACATCCTTGATCGCGATCTCTAGCTTGTACCGTCCGGGTGCCAGATCCAGCGCCGTCCAGTACACCGAGCTCTTGTTCTTCTCCACGTCCAGGAGGTCGGCTGGGCTCTCCACCTTGACCGTCTCCTCGAAGTTGCGGACGACGTGGTGATTGATATTGCTCACCCGGCCCAGAATGTTCACCACACCCGTGGCGTCGCCGTCCTTGGTCTTGTAAGTGATGTCCGCGTTACGCAGCTGCAGCGTCACCGGCACCAGCACCGTGTCGTTGGTCAGCTTGACGTAGTCCGTCCGCACGTCGAACAGGAAGGGAGGTCCGCTCAGGATCTTCTCCGAGCTCAGAAACTGGTCCAGATCCGCAAACTTGATCTGCGGCGCGGCCATGATCTTCGCGAACTGATCCAGCCGGTCGAACTCCTTGCTGTTCTCCGAGGTGGAGTTCGGTCCCGGTCCCAGCTGCTCCAAACCCCCGTTGTTGAAGCGGTCCGCCTGCTTGGCTTTGCCCATCTGCTCGTAGAGCGTCTGTCCCGCACCCGGCGTGTGCTTCAGCGCGTCCTTCTCGGACCGGTCGATGGTGGCGTGGTAGTCGCCGCACATGCAGCTGTCCACGAACTCGATGTTGATGTTATCGCCTACCCCGGCGAGATACCGGTAGTGCCAGATCTCAAAAGGAAAGGTCGACGTCTCGCCGCCGCCCTCTTCCAGGGGCCGGTCATAGCTGCCGCCCGAGGGATGCGAGTCCACGCTGTCCGGCTTGCCGTACGCGATCCAGATGTGCCCACGGTCGGTCATCCAGCCCGGCTTGCCGGCGGCAAAGTGCTCATTCGCATAGGCGATACGCGCGTAATGCTCGTCCCGGAATTCGTTGTCCGGGCTGTCCGGATTGGGGTTGCGCCGCTGCCAGAAGAGCTCGATGAACTGCTGCCGCTCTTCTTCGTTAGTCAGATTCTTGAACGCCTTGGACTCTTCGTCCGTGATGATCCAGCGAACGTCCTCGTTGAGCCACTTCTTGTCTTCCGGGCTTAACTCATTACGGACCGCCTTGCGCCGCTGCATCTCCTCGTGATCGCTCAGCCGCCGCTTCAGCGGATCAGGCTTCTCCTCCACCGGAGCCGCCTTGTTCACCCCTCCGTTGTCCTGTGCCGCGGGCGCATCCTGCGCATACAAATGCGAGGGCGCGTAGCCAAGCGAGAGAAGCGCGACAGCGGCGAGGATGAAGCGAAAGCGCATGGGCCGGACTCCGGGCAGGAACCCACCTAGTGTACGTTGTGTTAACGCCGGGCACAAGCATCTAAGGCCGGCGCGGCGACCTTCCGTTCTAGAATGGAACTGGCTCCGCAACGAAACTGGCTCCGCAATGGACCGGCTCCGCAACGGAACCGGCTCCGCAAGAGCATCGGTTCCACGGTTCCTCGCTCCGATACAGCCGCAGGTCGGAACTTCACTCCCACTTCCAGCGTACGGAGCACAACAGCGTTCGCCCGAGGTTGAGAAAGACACTGCAATGAGTGCCAAAAAGATCGTTCTCCTCGCCCTGGGCGTGCTGCTTTGCGTGGGCATCGTCGTCGGCACCATCCTGCAGACCCGCTCCAACGTCATCGCGGTGACCACGGCCAAGGTGACGCGCCAGGACCTCCTTGCCACGGTCAGCGGCACCGGGCAGATCAAGCCCAAGACGTACGTCAACGTCGGCGCAGAGACCATCGGCCGGATCACCCATCTGCTGGTCAAGGAAGGCGACCATGTGAAGCGGGGGGCCGTGCTCGCCACCGTGGAGAACGTGCAGCCCGAGGCCGCCGTCGCCGCCCAGCAGGCCACGATCGCCTCCAGCCGCACCGATGTAGATTCCTTCCTTGCCGCCGAAAAGACCGCTGCGGCCAACGTCGAGGAGGGCCAGGCCGATCTCGAGCAGAAGCAACTCGACTATGGCCGGGCCGAAAAGCTCTACGACGGGAAGCTGATCGCCAAGCAGGACTTTGACAGCAAGAAAGCGGCGTACGACATGGCCGTGGCGACCATGGCGCAAAGGAAGGCGGCGCTCGCGCAGGCCCAGGCGCAAACGGCGTCGGCTCGCGCCAAGGTCAATCAGGCGGTCGCCATGCAGCGCTCCAACTTCAACGTCCTGGACCGGACGGTGAGCCGCGCGCCCTTCGACGCCCTCGTGACCAACGTCCCCGTGCGCGAAGGCGAGACCGTCGTCGAGGGCATCCAGAATGCCGAAGGCTCCACCCTGATGACCCTCGCCGACATGAGCGTGATCACCGCCGAAGTCAAGGTCGACGAGACGGACATCGTCAACCTCGCGCTCGGCCAGAGCGCCGACGTCACCGTCGATGCCCTGCCCGGCAAGGTCTTCCAGGGCCACGTCACCGAAGTCGGCGACCAGGCACTGTTGCGCACCACCGGCGTCGCCACCTCGCAGTCCACCACCGGCACCGAAGAGGCCAAGGACTTCAAGGTCGTCGTCACCCTGGACAACGCCGCGCCTGAACTGCGGCCGGGCCTGTCCGTGACCGCCAAGATTACCACCGCGCACAAGACCAACGTGTTGGCGCTCCCCATCCAGGCCCTGGTTGAACGCGATCCCACCGTCGAAGCCGCGCTGTTCCGGAATCACGGCACCGCCTCCGGCAACACCGTCTCGGCAGCCGCTCGTCAGCAGACCACCGAGGGCGTGTATGTGCTGGTGCGCGACGGCGATCGCCTGCGCGCCAAGTTCACCCCGATCACCACCGGCGTCTCCGGTTCCACCAACATCGAGGTCCTTAGCGGCCTTCACGAAGGAGACCAGGTCGCTACCGGGCTCTTCAAGGTCCTGCGAACGCTCAAAAGCGGCGTAGCGGTCAAGCAGGACAACTCCGCCGCCGCCGCCGGCCCCGAGTCCGCCAGCTGAACCGTGTGAAAGTCGGCCCCGGCTGCACCTTGAGGTCGCTACCTGCGTCAAACCGCATAAGGAGTCCGGATGGCCACCACCGCCGCACCGCTCGAGCTGGACGCCAGAAGTCGCGTTGGCGCTAACGCCGATGGGCCCCGCTCCGGCGACGTGATCGTCACCGATAACCTCTGGAAGACCTATGAGATGGGCGACCAGCAGGTGCACGCGCTGCGGGGCGTCGACATACGCATCCGCCACAACGAGTACGTCGCCATCATGGGACCCTCCGGCTCCGGCAAGTCCACGCTGATGAACCTGATCGGCTGTCTGGACTCTCCGTCGGTCGGCCGCTATTGGCTGAACGGCCACGATGTCTCCGAGTTAAACGATGACGAGCTTGCCCGGATCCGTAACAAGGAGATCGGGTTTGTCTTCCAGACCTTCAACCTCCTCGCCCGCGCCACTGCCCTCCACAACGTGGAGCTGCCCCTGATCTATAACGGCACGCCCGGCGCTGAACGGATCGCGCGCGCCAAGGCCGTGCTCGAGTCCGTCAATCTCGGGACACGCATGAACCACAAGCCGAACGAGCTCTCCGGCGGTCAGCGGCAGCGGGTGGCCATCGCCCGGGCCCTCGTGAACCAGCCCAGCCTCCTCCTCGCCGACGAGCCGCACGGCAACCTCGACTCCAAGACCTCGGTGGAGCTCATGGCCCTTTTAGACGATATCCAGGCCCGCGGCAACACCATCGTTCTGGTCACCCATGAGCCCGACATCGCCGAATACGCCCACCGCGTCATCTCCATCCGCGATGGATCTGTGGAAAGCGACAAGCCCAGCCGTCGTGTGCGCTGACCCTCCCCCGTTCGAGCCACTGACGAGCTGAAGAGTTTCTGCGATCCTGAGCATCCAACGAGGCAGCATGTTGATGTGGCTGAAACGGCTCTCTCTCGGCGTCCTTCTGCTTGCCTGGCTGTCGCCCTGTTTCGCCCAGAACGCGCGCTTTGACCTGGTCGGACCGAAGATCGACGTGCGCGTCACCCGCGGCCCCGACACCCTTCCCATCGCCTCGGTACCCAACCTCCAGTCCGGCGACAAGCTGTGGCTGCATCCCGACCTGCCGCCCACACAATCCGTCAAATACCTCCTGATCTGCGTGTTTCTGCGGGGTACGACCAACCCTCCCCCGGAGGACTGGTTTTTTCGCATTGAGACCTGGAACAAGAAAGTGCGAGACGAAGGCGTGTTCGTCACTGTTCCAAGCGAGGCGCAGCAGGCTCTCCTGTTTCTCGCGCCCGAGACCGGAGGCGATTTTTCCACCCTGAAATCCGCGGTTCGCGGTACCCCGGGCACCTTTGTGCGCGCCTCGCAGGATCTCGCCCTCGCGGGCTTTGAGGAGGCCCGGATTGAGCGCTACGTCGCCGACATCCGCCGCGTTCCGTCCTCCGACCCGGCCGAGTTGCAGCGGCACTCTGACCTTCTCGCCCGCACGCTCTCGCTTCGCCCCAACGCCGACTGCTTCAAGCGCCCGCCTGATCAGCAGTTCACCTGCCTGACCCAGACCGGTACCCAGGTCCTGCTGGAAGACGGTCACGGACAGACCATCGTGGCGGCTCTTTCCACCGGCCCCGGCTCCGACCTGATCAACCCGGCCAGCTACACCCAGCTGGCCGGCGCGGGTGTGTACTCCGCCTATGTGGGTGCGGTGGTCGACCTGATCCGCATTATGGGCAACCTGCATACCGCGCAGTACCGCTACATCCCCGCCATCGCCTTCCCGCAGGGCGAGGCGCTCAACCTGCGCCTGAACACTCCGCCGTCGTTCCACAACCCGAAGTCCGTCCTGGTGATCGGCCTGCCCAGCGTCCAGCCCGCCGAAACGCCCCCGCTTCGGCCCGCCGATCCCTCCCAGGTCGCCTGTCTGCTCCAACCCTCGCTGGTTCTCCAGGTCGATGGCGCGCCGCTGGTCTTCTCTACCGACTTCGCCACCGGCCTCGCGCTTCACCTCAACACGCCGCAAGGCGCCCCCGCTGAATCTGATATCCCCCTCGTTCCCGATGCCTACGAAGGCGGGCTTGTGCTCCAGCGCGGACGCGAGCACCACATCCCTCTGCACGATGAGCGGCAGGCCCTCAGCGCGGCGGCTCCGGCCAGCCCAGCCCCGGCAGCCAGTGCTCAACCTGCACCCCCACCGCCGAGCCGTCCCGAACCAGTCACCCTCACCGGCACCGTGAAGGGCCGCTGGGGCTTTGACACCTTCACTGGCCCCACGCTGCAGCTGCAGCAACGCCCCGGGGGCGACTGGCACATCGTTGCGCAAAACGGCGCCTCTCCCGAGGTCATCGCCGGCAAAACGGCCCAGCTCTTTCTCGCCTCCTCGGGCAGCGCCTGCGTCCATACGGTCGCGGCTGAAGCGCCCGACAGTCAGCAGCCGATTACGCTGAGCTTCAAGCCCATACCGAACCCCGACCACCCGAACCTGCTCGCCTTGTCCCTGCCCAGCGATCGCTCCATCAGCCCCGGCAGCCTGCATCTCGAGATTCAGCAGTACGGGCAGCCCAAACCCGACGTTGTCGCCACGCGCACCTTTGCGGATCCACCGGTTCTCGCTGAGGTCGACCTACCCGCCGGCGATCGCACCCTGCTGCTCAAAGGAAGTCATCTCAACAGCATCGATAAGCTCACCCTGGGGGACCTGACCTTTCATCCCCAGCCGGAGACCGACGGTGACTCTGAGGCCTCCAGCTCATCCCAGGAGCAACTCCGGTTCAGCCTTCCTCCCAACGCGCCTCCGCCACCGACCCACGCCGGCGATCACCTCTCCGCCCGCATCACGTTGAACGACGGCCGCGAGCTTCCAGTTCCGCTGACGGTTCTTCCCCCACGGCCCTCGGTCGCTCTGCTCAGCCGCAGCTTCGATCCTCTGCCCAACTCCGTGATCAACCTGGCCAGCGCCGACGACCTTCCCTTGGCTTCGCACATCAGCTTCACCCTGAAGAGCCGCAACAGCTTCCCGCGCAACGCCCGGGTGGAGGTGGAGACCGTGGACGGCACCCTGCGCGCCGTGCTTACCCTGGCTCCCTCCGGCGGCCTCATCCTTCAGGACCCGCACACCGTGGTCGCCGGGCTTGACCCGCTCCGCTCTTTCGGTCCCAGCGCC
>CAXTWN010000133.1:0-1025 GCA_964248055.1 uncultured Acidobacteriaceae bacterium
GGGCCGAGTTCGATCTGTAGCGTTGCGAGATCTTCGACGGAGTCGCCGAGGAGGGCATCGACGCCGAGCCGCGATGTCTTTCCGCCAAGCGATGACAGCAGGGCCTGCGGAACCGGTGCCGTGGCGGGCAGGTGGCGGAAACTCTTGACCGGCAGATGAAGGACGGTGCGAAGGACAAGGGCCACCCCCTCCTGCGAACAGGACAGGTGCGCCAGGCGTGCAGCCAACGTGGCGAGTGGATACCACAGGGTACGCGGCCATTGCTCCGGCACGATGCCGAAGAGGTGCAGCCAGCGGGCGCAGGCGGGAAGGTCGTTAGCGGCGATACGGAAGAGTGGAGCGCCCTCGTGGAACCAGTGGTTCAGCTTGTCCAGGGGGTCGTCGAAGGCCTGCAGGATCTCGCGGGTGCCCGCGTAGGCTTCTCCACCGGAGTCCCACATGCCGACGGGCAGGGCGTGGGTAAAGCCGAGGCCGGCCACGTGGAGGGTGATGGAGGTGTCAGGGGCGAGAGCTGTGCCGGGAGCAGGGAATTGCGCAACGATGCTGCCTGGTTCAAGGATTTCGCGGCCTGTCCGGCGGATGGTGATGCGGTGCGCCCCAATGCCGAGCGCGGCGAGGGTGGTGAGGGCGGAGTGGAGTGTGTGGGCGTGCGCCTCCGTCCCCTTTGCGAAGTCAGGCATGACCAGAGGTGGAGTGCTAGCTATTGGTTCCACAGGAACTCCACGGTCAGTTCCGAGCCTTGCACCAGACGTTGGCGGAGGGAGGTTTCAAGCTGCGACTTGAGCGCAGGCAGTTCGATCTCCGGGCGGGTGAAGCCGTGCGGGTCGAGGGTGAGCTGGAGGTGCTGGACGCGGCGGAGGCCATCGTCGAAGCGTTGCATGGCCGTGCCGGTGGTGGCGGCGAGGACGCGGCGGTCGATCGCCATGGCGGCAGTTTCGAGGTCTTGCCGGGTGACGATGCGGCCACGGGTAAGCAGGGCGTCGGCGAAGCGGCGTTCTTCCGCGGCGACGTCTTCACCGTCGGAC
>CAXTWN010000133.1:1035-9483 GCA_964248055.1 uncultured Acidobacteriaceae bacterium
GGAGGACGCTGTGCGTTGGGTGACGCGGATGCCGGTAAGCGCGGCGGCGTTGGCGAAGCCCTTGATGTCGCCCATGCCAACGCGGTTGCCGAGCGCGCCGTTGGTGAGCCAGAGGCGGACGTTGGCGGCCGTGTGTTCAGAGCCGTCCGGGTGGCGGCCCGGATAGAAGGTGAGGCGGTTGTTGTGGAGTTCGTAGCGACCGGCGGCGGCGCTGGCACCGGGCTGCGTGCCGGCGGTGTAGGCGTCATTATCGACGCTCATGACGGAGAGCGGCGCGACCAGCAGCTCGGGCGTGCCGCTGCTCCTGGTGGCCGGGATGGAGATGCCGTCGCGCGCGAAGACGACGGTCTGGTTCCGCGCAAAGACGTTTGACACGGTGACCGCGTGCAGCACGATGCCGTTCACCGCATGGTGCAGAGCGGGGATGCCGGGCGGCATGGGAATGCGAATCCAGGCGCGCGGCTCGTTCAGGAGGCTGGCGGCATCGCGATGAAGGAGTCTTGACAGAGCGGGTTCCAGGAGACGCGGGACGCGGCAGCGGAAGGGCGCGGTTGCTCCCATGGCGGGGAAGACGAACTGGCGGCCCGCATAGAAGCCGTCCGGGATGGATGGCAGCGGTGCATCCAGCATGCTGACCGGCTCGGCGGCGGCGGTCTGAAAGGCAAGCTGGTAGACACCGCAGTTTTCGCGCCGGGGGCGCAGCAGGCCTTCGCTGGAGAGGTCGCCATCTTCGTTAAAGATCCACCACGGTTCGTGACAGAGCGCGTGCTGAACGGGATAGGTCCCGGGACCGAGTTCGAAGAAGATGCCATGCCGGTTCAGCATCTGCGGGGAGAGGTTCTCAATGGCGATATAGAGCGCGGGCTGCGGACCGAGGCTGACGGGCACGGCTTCCATGGAGGGCCGCATCGCCTGGATGGCGTCGCTCATCTCGACGCCGCTGATGAGGCGAAGCGCCTGGTCCTGGTAGCTGAGTGCGAAGGCGATACGGGCGCGTGAGACTTCGATGGTGCTGTCCAGGCTGAAGACGAGGCGTTCGCCGCTGGAGGCGACGGCGTTCAGCTCCGTGCCGCTGCGCAGGACGCGCGGCTCTGGCGCGTCGTTGTGGAGGCGTACCGCGCCTTGGGCCGGGGTGGCGAGGTATTGCTGCACCTGCAGGCCGGACATGAGTTCATGCAGCAGGGATTGGCGGAGCTTGCCGGATGCGCTATAGACCTGGTCGATCTGCTGGGCCACGGTCCGGAAGAGGACGGCAAGCAGCGGATCGGTCGTTTCGCTGGTGACGCCGAAATCCTTGACGCGGCGGCGGAAGTCATCGCGCAGCTTGCGGTCGATCTCGAGGACGTTGGGGATGTGGGTGCCCATCAGCGAGCTGTCCTCAAGGCGGGCATCTACGCTTCCTGCACGATGCTGGTGCGGACGATCTGCGCGGTGGCGGCGTCTTCCAGCGTAATGGAGTAGGTGTCGATGTCGCGATTGGCGCTGATCTCGCGGATGACCTCGGTGACGGAGTATTCGGTGAGGCCGAGTTCGTGCAGGGTGGTGTTGATGCGGTCGGCGGCGATGCGCGGGAGATCGGCGCGCTGGCGGCCGTGTTCGAAGAGGTCGCGGAGGCCAAACGCGGGACAGGCCTGCCAGGAACCCTGCGGGGTTCGGGCCATCATGTGCAAGAGGGCGAGCAGCGCGTTGGTTTTGTCGTCCCGTTGCAGGAGGCCGTTCTCCTGGAGGCGCATGGGGAAGGCAAGGGATTGCATGAAGACCTCAGGGCAGAAAAGCGTTTAACGCCGGCGGCTGAAGCCGCTTGGGGTGGGTTCCTGTCTGCTTGGCGGCTAATACCGCTCGATGAGAACCGGGGCCAGATGCTGACCCCGGTCTTTGCAAGTGTTGCGTCGCGTTAGTTGCTGAGCGTGATGTCCTGGAAGTTCTGCTGGTTCATCTCGGCTTCCAGGTCAAGGACGAGGATGTGGTTGACGCCGGCGTGGTCTTCATCGGCGAGCTGGGTGTCGCTCTGGTAGGGGTTCAGCGTGTGATAGCCGCTGATCCAGCCGTTAAAGCTATACGAGGCCAGTGCGTCCTGGTGCGAGTCGTCCTTCCAGAACTCGAGCTTGATGGGCTTGACCTTGTCCTTGGTCACCACGTTGGCCAGGTTGAAGAGCGCGCTCATGGTGGAGTAGGGAATGTTCTGGTCGTCATGGAAGTCGACGTAGGCGCGGATGTCTGTGTGGAGCGACCCCATCTGGGGCATGCCGGCGCGGTCCTTGTCCGTGTTGAAGGCCACGGTGATGGAGAGGCAGTCGAACTTGTTGCCATCGATGGTGCAGGTGCTGCGGTATGGAGCTGCCATAACTCTTTTCCTTTCGAAGCAATGCAGTGCCGCGTCTCAGCGGGCGTAAAGGCCTAATTGCTTAGCTTGACGTCGCTGAAGTTCTGCTGATTCAGAGCAGGCTCAATGTCCAGGACCAGCATATGGTTCAGGCTGGGCGCGGTGCCCTCCGCAAGCGCGTCCTCGGTGGTCGCCGAGACGCCGCGCGGGAGAAAGTCCAGCGGGTTGGAGGTCTCGAAGCGGCGAATCCAGCCGTTGAAGCTGTAGGAGATGAGCGCGTCCTGCTGCGAATCATCTTTCCAGAACTCGATCTTGACGGGCTTGATTTTGTCGCGGGTGACGACGTTGGCGAGGTCGAAGAAGTGCTTGACCATGCTGAACGGCAGGTTCTGGTCGTCGTGAAGATCGGCCCAGACGCGGATCTTTGTGGCAAGCGAACCCATCTGGGCGACGCCTGCGCGGTCCTTAGCGGTGTTGAACTTCACGCTGGTGGTCACGGCCTGGAACTTCTGGCCATCGATGGTGACCGTGGTGCGATTTGGACTAGCCATAACGTACTCCCTTGCTCTCCTGGTGATGCGTTAGCTGTTCGCGTCCCGGCGTCGAAACAGGGAACGTGTCAGCGCTTGAAGGTGGGCTGCCGCGTTTTGCAACAGACCCGAGGAACCCTGGTTTTCCTGTGTGCCGTGCCCCGCACCAGCGGTCGCCGAAGCGCCGGACACAGTATCAGCAGACACAGTATGAGGGGATGTGATGCGTCCGGTCCCGGAAAAATCTGGCGCCGTCACAGAGTTTTCACGGGAAGAAGTTTCCAGTTCCGCCGCATGGAACGGAGTGCTGCTGTGACGCAGCATGGTGTCCCGGTCTACAACAGCGCCGCCGGTTGCACGGAGGGCGATCGAGCGGCTTCCCTGCCCTTGCCCAGCAGCTTCGGTGCGCTTGCGTTCCTCGGCGGCACGCGCGGCGGAGCCGGAGAGCGCGACCTTCCTGGCGCGCGTCCAGCCGTCATTACTACCCGATGCGCGTGCCTCCGCATCGCGGGCTGCGTCACCCGCGCGCGGAACGCCGATCTGGAAGCGGATGTTGCTCATGCGTTGGCCCTGGCGGGTTCCTGGCGCTTGAACTCGGGGACGTCGATCTTCAGGACAAAGGTTTCCGCCGGGCCGGTGGGCATGACGTTCAGGGTGATGTCGCAGATGCCCTGCATGCGCTTGTTGGAGTCCTTGTCAACGAAGAGGTCATAGCCCAGGATGGTTCCCTGCTCCACCTGCTCGTCCAGGAGGCGCTTGAGCGGCGTTTCAATCTGCTGATCCATGAAGTCGCGGGTGAGGACCTGACCGGCGACCTGCAGGAGGTAGTGGCGGCAGCAACGCTCCAGGTAGCGGAGGATGCGATAGCTGGTGAAGAACTTGAGGACGCCGTAGGGATCGTCGGCCTGGGTGCGGCAACCGAAGAAGCAGAGGTGGTTGTCCGCATCGCGGATGATGGGGATGAGCTGGCGCTCCATGGAGAGATGTTCCATCTGGCCGATGAGCGGCTCGATGCGTGCCTTGGCCGCGCCGTTCACCCGGCCAAAGCGTGAGCCAACGGGCCCCTGCGCCATGCCCTGCGCGTCGTCGGCGCGAGCGACCGCACCGGCAAAGACCATGGAGGGCGGACCGTAAAGGCCGTCGGCTTCGTTGCCCTTTTCAAACCAGTGCGCGGGACGGAGCTGGAGGTAGCCCATGAGGCAGACGTCCGACGCGGCGGCGTCCTCGGGGCGCTTCAGGAACTCGTACTTGCCGCCAGGCAGGAAGTTGCGCTCGACGTTTTTGAAGGAGGTTTCATCGTCGAGGTCGCCGATGAGGAGCATGCCCCAGGCGTTGGCGAGCTGCTCAAACTTCTCACGGATGGGCTGCGGGTAGTAGCCGGGGACGACGAGGTTGCAGATGTCGTCGCGGAAGTTGAAGTTGTCGTTGCGCTGGACGACGAAGTGCTCCATGGCGGCGATGTTCATGGAGAAGATGTCTTCCATGGCCTTGGGGTCGGCGTTCAGGATGAAGAGTTCGACTGGCTTGCGGACCTTGCCGTCGCCGACCTTGGTGTTCTCGAAGAAGAGCTGGATCTGGCGGTAGGAGCTTTCCAGTGGGCGAATCTGCTCGAAGACCTGCGACAGGAGCGCGTCGCGGACAGCTTCAGCGCTGTCGATCTGACCCTGGAGCTTCTTGACAGTCTGGTCGTAGGTGTCGTCGGCGCTGATCAGCTTTTCGAAGTTGGTGATCTGCCCGAGGAACTCGCGGGCGGATTGCGACGAGAAGATGCTGGAGAGTTCCCGCTTTTCGTTGGTCAGGCCGGGGTGGAGGTCGGCGAAGATGTCCTGCAGCAGATCTTTGGCGGCACTGTTGCCGAGGATCTGTTCGGTGGTGCGGGTTGCGGTCGCGGTGTCAGCCATGAGCTTACCTGGTCCCTTCTGCAACGCGCTCCAGCTCGGAACGCAGTTTACTCAGCGCCTGCACAATTTCCTGCCGCTGGTTGGCATTGCCCCAGGCGCGGCGTACAGCGGGCAGCTTCCAGCGGTCTTTCAGGCGATAGAGCAGGTCGATGTTGGTCTTAAGGTCAGCCAGATCGTTGCGCAGGAAGTGGATTTCACCATCGGCGTCTTTCACTTCCTGGCGCTTTTGCAGATTCTCCGGATCGAAGTCCTTGATGGAGCGGAACTCGAAGTCTGCCTTGAACTCGGTCTCTTCCGGACCGGCGTAGCCCTCAAAGTGGAGCTTGGGCTGGAACTTGCGGAAGGCGTCGCCCAGGTCCTCGACTTTGGTGAGTTCTTCAGTTTCGGAGCCTGCTTCCGCGCCGACGCGCTCCATGGTCATGGGCAGCATGGCGGCTGCCGTGGAGGTCGGCACTTTGCGGACGGATGGGGTGACGCCTTTTCGAACTACTTTGACCAGGGGCATGGGCCGGACTCCTTATCGCTCTTCGAAGGTGAGGCGGGTCTTGGAAAACTCCCCACGAGGTTGTATTTGAGTTGTCTGGGCGGCGGAACGTTGTAGCGGACTGGCGTTTTGTGGCTCTCCGGAAAATCCGGGCGGCACGTTGGTGGAGCGCACCTGGACGCCGGAGGCGGCGGTGACGCTGCGCCTGTCGCTGGCCCAGCGCGGGTTGCGGTCGGGGGCGGAGAGATGGCGATCGCCCCAGATGAGGCGCGGCAGCCAGAACCAGAGAACAAGCAGGAGCGCTCCCGCTGCCAGGTAGAGGAGGCCGTGGGTGAGGACGACGGACCACCCGGAGGACGGTTCGGGGTGGGTCGCGATCAGGCTCTGCTTTTCGGCGGGTGTGGCGTCGCGGTCGTAGACGGGCGAGTCCGTGGCTGGCATGAGCAGGCGGACCGCCGGGCCGGAGAGGATGGTGCCGTCCTCCAGCTTCATGCTGGGGGCCCACTGCGGATCGCGGCCGGTGAGTGCGACGCGGCTGCCCTCCGGCAGGAGCCAGGTGAGGGCGATGCTGTGGCTGACGGCGGAGCGGCTAACGTGGAGCGCGGCCAGAAGTTGCGTGGCATCGCCTGCGTAGAAGAAGCGGTTGGGCGAGGAGAGGCGCTGCAGGGCAGCGGTGTCGATGGCGCTGCGGTCGCCGAAGCCGATGCCGATGGTGTCGGCATGGGAGGCGACGACCTGGTTCGCCGCCTGCTGGAGCCCGAGGTCGCCGTTCAGGAGTTGGGGATCGTCGCCGGGCAGGACTTCGTTCTTGCCGTCGGTCATGACGATGAGGTGCGGCTGCAGATCGGTTGAGCCGGCGTGCTGGAGGCTGGCAACTTCACTGGAGAGGGCTTCTTCGCCGGTGAAGACAGCCTGGTAGAGCGCGGTGTTGTTCTTCGGGCCGGGCTGCGGCAGCGAGCGGAGTTGCGCGATGGCGTCGGACTTGCGGGTGGCGAAGACGGCTCCGCGAATAGTGGAGATGACGTTGTGGCTTTCAAAGGGAACGATGGCGATGCGGTCGGAGCCCTCCTGCATGCCATCGAGAAACTGTGCAATGGCACCCTTGGCGGCCTCAAAGCGCGACGTGGAGCCCATGGGTTCGCGCATGCTGCCGCTGATATCGATGAGCAGGAGGACGACATTGGTGTGCTGGGCCGCATCGGGACCCGTGCCAGCAGAGGCGTAAAAAGGTGTGACCTGGCCGGAGGCTCCGGTGAGGGTGAATGCAGATGCAAGCTGGGCCGCGGGTGGCAGATTGACCGGTGCGGGTACGCCTGCGGCGGTGACCGGTGTGACCGTGGCCGACATGCAGGGCGCAAGGGATACGGGGGCGCAGTCAACCAGTTGCGGCTCACTCGTCAGGGCGAGCGCGGCGGGCCTGGCCGGCTGCTGGGCGTCTCCGCTTGGAGCGTGAAGCGCCGCAGCGATGGCAAGTGATGCGGACAGGAGTGCGCGGTTGAGCCTCATGACTCTCCTCGCCGTTTGCTGTCGAAGCGGAGTGCCGTGCGGCCAATGAGGAGGTCGTCGGTGGGGCGGAGTTCCTGCGAGTTGGTGACGGTTTTGCCGCGTACGCGAAGGACGTACTTTGCGATGCCCTCCGGGCCGCTGGCGTCCGGGTGACGGGCGACGAAGAAGCGGCCATCCTTGGAGAAGATGACGGCATGGCGGGGCGCAACGGCGGAGTCGGGGATGTACATGTCGGCGCCCTGCTGAAACTTGCTGCCGCCTTTGGAGGTCTGTGCACTGCCGAGAACGTAGGATTCGTCAACGCCGACATCCCATGCGGTCTTGTTTTTGCCGAGCTTGTTCTGGGCGCGCGCGTCGCCGGAGGAGACGAAGCGCACGACACCTTCGCGGACCAGCACAGGTGCGATGCCCGCGCCGAAGCCGGTGCCCGCACCTGCCAGCATCAGGCCGCACATCTGCACGCCCGCGGAGAGGTGCGGTGTGAAGAGGACGAAGACGAGGCCGCCGAGCAGGCCGCCGACCAACCCGCCGACATAGGTGTGCAGAAGGCGTGCGACGTTGGACCTTGCCCAGCGGAGGCCGAGACCCAGGCCGATGATGGAAAAGCAGAGCGCCCACGCTGCGATTCGGTAGAGCGACGGGGAGGAACGCCCGACACTGGCGGCTAACAAGGATGCGAGACCCGCAGCCAGGATGGCTGCTACACCGCCGAAGAGAAGTCCAAATCCGATGGATGAGCCGCGCACCCGGTTGAGCAGGAGCCGGTCAAAATAGATGTAGACGGCAATGGCAACCGCGATGGCAAAGAGCAGCATGGTGAGGAGATCCGGGAGCCAGCGCAGGCCGGAGCCGCTGACCGCAACCGTGAGCAAGGCGGAGAGCAGCGCGGCGACCAGGCCACCGACCGTGCCGACCAGCGTTGCGAAATACAACCCGCGATACAGACTCATGGAGCGACCAGGGCAAAGAAGTACAGACAGCACCATCTTGCCACAACGTGTGTGCGATGCTGTTCAGCACGCCAATAGAGCATGAAGCAGGGAGTGTGAGTTGCATGGAGCGCGACGTGGTGCGTGAACACGGGGCAGCGGCGGGGTTACGGATTGCGGCGGTGGGCGCGGGCGCGCTGGGATCGGCGGTGCTGCGGGTGCTGGCGGAAGCCGGCGTGCGGGATGTGCTACTGATCGATCCGGACGGGGTGGAGGAGCGCAACCTGCGATTGAGCCCGTTTTTGCGCGAGGCCGCGGAGCACGGTGCCGGTGCTGTGGGCGAGCAGGCGAAGGCAGAGTTACTGGCGGCTGAGGCGCGGCGGCGGTGGGGGCTGCCGTGGCGGGCGCTGCGCGCGGAGATCGCGGATGTGGGTTGGCAGCACCTCATGGACCGCGACCTGCTCCTGTGCTGCACGGACAGCGCGTTGTCACGGGCGGAGACGGCGTGGACGGCGCGGATGCTGGGCAAACCGCTGCTGGAGGCAGGGGTCTTTGGCGGCGGTGTTGCGGAGTTCCGGGTGTCGTGGTTTCCGGCGGCGTCGGGGGCGGCGTGTTACCTGTGCGGCATGACGGAGGCGCGGCGCGCACAGGTGCTGGCGTACGGGGCGTCAATGGCGCTGGGGTGCGCTCCCCTGGAGGATGCGCCTGCGATGACTGCGACGCTGGGGACGCTGGGGCGTGCCGGGCGGTGCGTGGCCGAACTGGTGGAGCGGTT
>CAXTWN010000133.1:9493-10081 GCA_964248055.1 uncultured Acidobacteriaceae bacterium
GGGTGGGCTGTCCGATGAGGCTTCAGCCGCGGTACGGGGGCGGCAGGCGGGTGAGGGCTGGGATGTGACGCGTTTGGAGCTTTTGCGAAGTGCGTCGTGTCCGTGGCATGAGCCGGTGGCGTGCGAGCTGGTGGCGCTGCCATGGGAGGTGCCGTTGCGAGAGAGCCTTGCGCCTGTAGGTGACGGCGTGGTGCTGCAGCTGGCGTGGCCGGTGTGCACCGTGGCGCGGTGCGGGAGCTGCGGGAGACGGTGCGAGCCGATGGTGCGGGTGGCGCGGGCGCGGCGCGGGTTCCCGTGCCCGGGCTGCGGGACGACGGGTCTGGACACGGTGAGCTGCGTCGGTCGTGTCCGAAGACAGGACAGTATGGCGGGGCTTTCACCCCGGCAGCTTGGACTGCCTGCATCGCATGTGCACCTGCTTCGCAAGGCTGTGCGGCAGCGGGTACCATGAGCGAAGCTGACGATGCATTCTTCTTTGGAACGCGCGGCGATGCTGGCGGGAGTCTTCGTCCTGCTCCTGTAGGCGCAGTTCTGTGAGTGCCTGGCGGGTGGCGGGGTGGCGATGGAGGCGGCGCTGGTGCTGAGCGG
>CAXTWN010000134.1:0-7945 GCA_964248055.1 uncultured Acidobacteriaceae bacterium
CTGAACCGATCAATCGGGGTTCGAATCCCTGGGGGGCAACCAATGCGCTGCGATGGGCTTGCGGCAAAGGCGTGCCTGCGGGGCGGGCTATTCTCGTGCTGCGGAGCAACGACAGATAGAAGCAGGTCCTTCCCCTTCGCTTCGCTTCGGCTCAGGATGACAACTCCTTGGTAGTTCGCGCGAATGTCGAGCGAGTAAGGACCTCCATGTAAGCGCGGGCGCGGGTTCAGTGCATGCCGTTCAGGCGGGAGGCGAGGAAGACGAGCGCCAGGGTGACGAGGGCGATGAAGATCTCGCCGAGTACGCCGACCAGGATGGGCCGCCAGCCCTGGTTCACCAGGTCGCGCAACTGGGTGCGCAGTCCGACACCGGCAAAGGCGGGCAGGAAGGCCCACTTAGACAGGTTGGAGAGGGAGTTGAGCTGCGCTTTGCTGAAGAAACCGGCGGTGGCGAGCACCGAGATCGCGACGAAGCCGAGGATGAACTTGGGGAACTTCTGCCACAGGAAGAGCGCTTTGCGCTCGACGCGGTGGGCCTGGCCGCGTGAGGCCCAGAAGATCGCATACCCGAGCACCACGAAGCCGATGAAGGCGGAACGGGCGGTCTTGGCAAGCACGGCGAAGCGACCGGCCTCGTCGCCGTAGAGGGCGCCCGTGACGGTGGCTTCCGCAGTGTTGTCGACGGCAAGGCCGGTCCAGATGCCGTAGGTCTGCTGGCCCATGTGGAGCGCGTGGCCGATGGCGGGGAAGGTGAACAGGGCCAGCGCGCCGAGGGCGAGGATGGCGGCGATAGCGGTGGAGGTGTCCTCTTCGTCGGGGTCAATGGCGCCCTGGGCGGCCATGATGGCGGTGACGCCGCAGATGGAGGAGCCGATCGCGAGCAGCGAGGTGAGCTTGGGAGGCAGGCGGAAGATACGTCCAAGCAGGGTCATGACCGTAAGCGAAAGGGCGAGCTCCACGAGGACAAGGACGAGGGACAGCCCGCCCAGGTGCAGCATGTCCGCGAAGAGGAACTTGGCGCCCACAAGGACGATGCCGAGTTTGAGCCAGAGCTCGTAGGTGGCGATGCCGGGGCGGAAGAGGCGGGGGACAGAGGCGACGTTCGAGAGCAGCAGGCCAAGGAGAATCGCCCAGAGGACGTACTCGACGCGCGGGGCGGGGATGCCGTAGGCGGTGCGCAGCCACGTGCAGAGGCTTTCCAGGCCCTTGCCGGCGAGCCCGATGCCGAAGAGCAGCGCCGTGCCGGGAAGGAGGCGAAGCAGCTGGCGAGGCCGGGAGTGAGTTTCGGCCTGGGGCTGGATCACGGGCTGAGGAAGCGTGTGCGCGGACAAGGGGTCGGGGTGCTACCAGCCGATGTGATGGATGACGTTGAAGCGGATAAGCGCGGCGAGCGCCAGGGCGATGACGATGGCGGCCGCGTCGGCGTTGAAGCCAAGCCGGGCGTGAGCGGCCGGGGTGTCGGGACCGGATGTACGGAGGCGAGTGGCCAATGCCTTCTCCTGGTTTTTGCCGTTCTCTGGTGTTTGGGTTCTGTTGAGGGGTCGAGGACTGCCGGCAACAGAAAACCCACGCCGGCCGGGGAGCCGCTGCGTGGGTGCTGTGGAGTCTCGGAGCGAGTGGGGAAGAAGTCTCGCCTAGAGCAGAGCGGCACCGGCGCAACAGCGCGGCATGCAACAACACATGCAACAGAGCGCGGCGGCGGTGGGGATCTGCTTCATCTGGGTTCCAGCCTACGGAGAGTAGATGTGGCTGTCAAATGGACGGTTGCAGGAGATTGCGCGGGCTCATGAAATGTGAGAGGGCACTCTGACCCTCACGGAACATCCTGTCTTGCAAGTGGAGGGAGTGCGAATAAGAGGTGATGCAAAGTGAAGAAAGCGATTGTTAAGCTCTTCGGTGTCAGCTCCTGCTCACTAACCACCCCATGGCCAACGGTGTGACGGGTTGACCCGGAGGGTTGCTGCCAATTGAAGTCCGGGAAGATCACTCGGTTTACGAACTCGCTAAACCGATCGGGCCTCAGAAGAGATCCACGGAACTGACTTTCAAGCTCGGCAGGAAAGGCGCTCCCGAGTAGTTTACCCTGCGTGGGGCGAGTAGCGGTATTAAGAAGTAAGTAGTAGGAGCGAAGCATCCCTTCAATGCGCGGCAAGATTATGTGCCCCGCACTGATCAAATCGTTCGCTAAGAGTCGTTCCGCAGCCCGTTTCAAGAATGGAACGTGTGCGGCAAAGTGGGGTTGAGCCTCAGCCATGCTGACCGCTTCTTGGGAGACCTTGGGGACAAGTGCTTCCACCTCAGGTAGCAAGAGATCCAGGTCCCTCCCATCTCTCAAGAGCTCGATCATCCGGACAGCGATGTTCTCGGTCAAGCCAAGGAAAAGAAACCACTGCTTTCCAATCAATGCAGACCATTCTGGATCGGAAAGAACGAACCTTTCGCCAAAGATGAGGCGGGAATAACCATACCCGATGAGTTTTGCGGGATCGAATGACCGTGGTGTTGGATTTGGTTGTAGGGGGCCAAGATCGAAAACGAGCCCTTTTCTCCAATCGTTCGAGAAGATGAGGACAAAGCCGGATGCAGGTGGGATTGCGACCCCGATATCTGCTGACACGATCTCGGCTAAGTGGTCTTTCATCGCTTCGGTTCCCGCTTCCATCCGACTTCGCGCGCGAGCGAGTAATGTTGTGGCGATCTCATTGACATAGATCGTAGTGGTCCCGTCTGGGTCGAGAATGACCAAGAGGGTATCAACTTCGGACGGCTTTCTGCCGATCGCAGAAAGCATAGGTCGAGCGAGCGAATCCGCCACGCGGGCGAACATCTCACCCTCCGCACTGGAGTGAAACCCTGTAAGCTCGAGTTCCACTGGCTCGCCCGCGAACGCCGAGCGAGTACATAGTCCCGCCAATCTAAGTGAGGAGTCTTGCTTGATTACTATTGGCATAGATCAGATACGGAGCGCCGCGGAGACGAGGGCTTTGGCCTCTTCCTGGATGCGCTTCAGGTGGTCCTCGCCCTGGAAGCTTTCGGCGTAGATCTTGTAGACGTCCTCCGTGCCAGAGGGACGCGCGGCGAACCAGCCCTGCGCAGTGGTGACCTTGAGGCCGCCGATGGGGGCGTGGTTGCCGGGGGCCTCGGTGAGAATGGCGGTAATGGGATCGCCGGCGAGTTCTTTCGCGGAGACCTGCGAGGGCGAGAGTTTGGCGAGCTTGGCCTTGTCCTCCTTGGAGCAGGCGGCGTCGATGCGCTGGTAGACGGGCGAGCCGGATCTGGCCGTGAGTTCGTTGTAGAGTTGGCCGGGATCCTTGCCGGTGGCGGCGGTCATCTCGGCGGCGAGCAGGCCAAGGATGAGGCCGTCTTTGTCCGTGGTCCAGACCGTTCCGTTGCGGCGCAGGAAGGTGGCGCCGGCAGACTCTTCCCCGACGAAGCCGAGGCTGCCGCCGATCAGGCCGTCGACGAACCACTTGAAGCCGACCGGGACCTCCAGCATGGGGCGGCCGAGACCCTGGGCGACGCGGTCGATCATGGAAGAGGAGACGAGCGTCTTGCCGATGCCCACCTCCGAGGACCACTCCGGCCGATGGGTGAAGAGGTACTGGATGCACACGGCGAGGTAGTGGTTGGGGTTGAGCAGGCCGGAGGAGCGGGTGACGATGCCGTGACGGTCGTGATCGGTGTCGCAGCCCCAGGCGACGTCGTAGAGGTCCTTGTTGGCGATCATGCTGGCCATGGCAAACGGCGAGGAGCAGTCCATGCGGATGCGGCCGTCCCAGTCCAGGGTCATGAAGCGAAAGGTCGGGTCGACGTAGGGGTTCAGGATCTCGAGCGGCAGTTTGTACTGCTCCGCGATGCGCGGCCAATAATGCACGCCGGCGCCGCCGAGGGGATCAACCGCGAGCTTGAGGGTGGTGTTGCGGAGGACGTCGAAGTCGATGACGTGGACGAGGTCGGAGACGTAGGCGTCGATGAAGTCGTGGCGATGGGTGGTGTCGGCGGTAAGGGCCTGCTTGAACGGGAGGCGCTTGACGCCGGCGAGCTTGGCCGCGATGAGTTCGTTGGCGCGATCCTGGATCCACTTGGTGGCGGAGGTGTCCGCCGGGCCGCCGCTGGGCGGGTTGTACTTGAAGCCGCCGTCTTCGGGAGGGTTGTGCGACGGCGTGATGACGATGCCGTCGGCCTTGTGGAGCTTGCTGTTGGCGTTGTGGGTGAGGATGGCGTGGGAGAGCGCGGGCGTGGGCGTGTAGCCGGCATCGCGATCGATGAAGACATGGACATCGTTCGCGGCGAGCACCTGGAGAGCGGCGGCAAAGGCCGGTGCGGAGAGCGCGTGCGTGTCCTGGGCGAGAAAGAGCGGGCCGGTGGTGTGCTCGGAGGCGCGGTACTCGCAGATGGCCTGGGTGATGGCCAGGATGTGGTCCTCGTTGAAAGCGGTGTTGAAGGAGGAGCCGCGATGGCCGCTGGTGCCGAAGCTGACGCGCTCGGCGGGGTTGGCCGGATCGGGGTGAAGCAGATAAAAGTCGCCGATCAGGCGGGGCACATCCACCAGGCGGTCAGGCGAGGCGTGGTGGCCAGGGGTGTTTTGTTGCGGATCTTGTGCCGGGACAGACATGCGCGGAAGCATACCGCAGGAGGCCGTGGGATGCGAAATGAGTTGGGGTCCCGCGGCGGTGTGCTGACCTGGACAGGGAACAAAGTGCCCAGGTCGCTTTGCCGGTACAATCAACAACTGGATCCCATGGCAGAAACGCAGCAGCAAAAGCCCGCGCCCGTGCCCGCTCCGCCGGTGCCCGAGGCGTGGAAGAGAACCGAGGTCGCGCGGCACCCGCAACGGCCCTACCCGATCGACTACCTTGAGGCGATCTTCTCGGACTTCACCGAGATCCACGGTGATCGGCAGTTCAGCGACGACCCCGCGATGATCGCCGGCATGGCCCGCTTTCAGGGCTTGCCGGTGATGGTGATCGGGAACCTGAAGGGTCGGACGCTGCGAGAGCGGGTAGCGCGCAAGTACGGCATGCCGGACCCGGAGGGCTACCGCAAAGCGCTGCGGGTGATGAAGCTGGCCGAAAAGTTTGGCCGGCCGGTCTTTACGTTTCTCGATCTGGCCGGCGCCAACCCGGGCCTGGGTGCAGAGGAGCGGGGACAAGGCGAGGCGATCGCGCGCAACCTGCTGGAGATGAGCCGGTTGCGCGTGCCTACGATCACGACGATCACCGGCGAAGGCGGCTCGGGCGGCGCGCTGGCGCTGGCGGTCGCGGACCGGGTGCTGATGCTGGAAAACGCCATCTATTCGGTGATCTCGCCCGAGGGCTGCGCCAGCATCATGTGGAAGGACGCCGGAAAGAAGCAGCAGGCCGCCACGGCGCTGCGGTACACAGCCTTCGACGTGCAGCGGCTGGGGTGCGTGGACGATGTGGTTCCGGAGCCGAAGGGCGGAGCGCACGAGGATCCTGCGGCTGCGGTGCAGATGGTGAACGAGCGGCTGGAGCGCCACTTTGCCGAGCTCACCGCGATGCCGCTGGAGACGCTGCTGGCGGAGCGGTACGCGAAGTTCCGGAATATGGCACAGTTTTATACACAGGCCTGAGGCGCTGCATCGCGCGCCAGCCCGCTCGGAGAACGTCACGCCGTTGTACCCTGCACGCACAGAGACGAAGCTGCCCCGGTCGCTGCACCTGGCACTGTTCGCGATTGGACTTCTGTGGCTGCTGGCGGCGCGGGTAGGCGCGGAAAGCGCGGCGCAGGGCATCGCACGGTTGCTGCACCAGGACGTCCTGCGCCCGCTGCTGCGTGAGGCGTTCTTGCTGGTACTACTGCCCACTGGGTTCACGGCCCTGAACTGGGTGGCGACGCGGAACGGCAGTATTCGACTGACGAACGCCCTGCCGACGCGGGCGACAGGACTGCGCGAGTGGCAGAAGGGCACCGCGCTGGGCTGGGGATTGGCCCTGGTGGCGATCCTGCCCATGGCGCTGGCGGGGGATCTCCATCCGCAGTTCTGGACGGCTCCGCGGGCCTGGGCTCTGCTACTGCTTTCGGTGTTCACTGTGCTGCTGGGGAGCCTGGCCACCGAGCTCGCGTTTCGGGGGTTTCTGTTTCGGCGGCTGATTGCCGCGGTGGGGCCGTTTGCGGCAACGGTTCTGCTTACAGCCATCTATGCGTTTGTGGCAACGGGGTCGGTAAACACGACGCCGTTCAGCTTTTCTGTGAGTCTGTTGGCAGGATTTCTCTTCTCCATGGCGTATCTGCGTACGCATGCGCTTTGGTTGGGGTGGGGGCTGCGGTTTGGCTGGCTTGTGTCCCTCGGTGTGCTGTTTGGGCTGCCGCTGGCGGGCGTCGGAGACTATGCGACGGTGGTGGCGACCGACAGCTCTGGGCAAGGCTGGCTTACCGGCGGAGCGTACGGTCCGGAGGGATCGCTGCTGACCGCCCTGGTGCTCCTGGGCGGCATGGTGGCGCTGTACCGGATGACACGGGACTATGCGTGGAGCTACACGCTTCCGGTGATCGTTCCGGGCGGCTACCCAATGGAGGTGGCGCCGCCGCCGGCGCATGTGGCTATGGAGGCAGCGGCCGTGCCGGCCACGCCGCTGGTGCAGATTCTGGGAACGACGTCGACAGGGATGACGACGGCCCCGGTGAGCCTGCAGCCCGTACCGCTGCGGGCAGCGGAAGCCGCAGAGATCGAAGTGGAGCATGACGGAGGATCGGCGGCCGGTGAGATAAGTGAAGGCGAGCCGGTGGAGCGCGAAGCAGGGCCGGAGCAGTAGGCAATCTGAGAGGCTCACCGAACGGCTGGTGGTCAAGACAGAGGGCGTTTTCGGCGCTCGTTCAAGCCATCCACAAAGGGCTCCGGCCGTGGTTCTTTGGCCCATAGGTCCCATTGCGCTTTGGGTGGCGAAGGCGCACAATGTCGGCATCTGAGGTGATCCTGATGCGTTTGCGCATCTGCACGACATCGCTCGTCTTCGGCGTGTTGTTCTTCTGCAGACCTGCGGTGCGGGCGCAGGTCTTTGTGGTCGGCATGAAGACGGCCACCGCGGATGCGGTGACGGAGTTTCACCCCACCCGGGTGGCGCTGCCGGACCAGCCTCTGGATGAACGCGGCCGGCTGGATCTCATTCGCAATCTGGAGGCTGAACAGGGCTTCGCGCATCGTGAACTGCCGCTGGGGGCCGGGCTTACCCTGCTGGCCAACGGCAGGATGACGCCAGAGGATGAGGAGTACCGGCGACTGCTGTACGAGAAGGGCGTATCGGCACAGCCGGGCGAGCGGGTGGAGGTAAGCAAGCTCGAGTTCCGGGGAGATCGGATCATCATCGACTTCAACGGCGGGCCATACGCCAAGCACCGCTTCCTGAGCCATGTTTCGCTGAACGGCATGCAGTTGGCCCAGCAGGGGCCAGTGGCCACGGGGTGCCGCGTGACGCTGGTGTTTGAAGGCGGCGTTCCGGAGGTGAGCGCGGCCGAGGTGAAGGCGCTGCTGGATCCGGTGGTGGATTTCAAGGCCAAGAGCAGCGCCGAGGCGTACGCGGACACGCTGCCGCCCAAGGTACGCGAGGCGGTGGAGGCGCACGAGATCCTGGTGGGCATGAACCGGCGAATGGTGCTGGCCGCGCTGGGCGAGCCCAGAACCAAGCACCGTGAGCACACCGACGGCAACGAGGGCGCCGCCTACGAAGAGTGGATCTACGGTGAGACGCCGGAGCCGATCCAGTTTGTGCGCTTCCGGCACGACCAGGTGGTGCGATTGGAGATCGCCGCGCTGGGGAAGCCGATCCAGATGCGGGACAAGAATGAGCTGGGTGCGGTGCCGGAGCCGGCGCTTGTGGCTCGGACCATTGTGAACGGCGATGTGCGACCCAACGCGGCGGACGGCCGTGGGGGCGCGGCTCCCACGTTGCGCAAACCGGGCGATCCCGACGAGCCGGTGGGTGCGC
>CAXTWN010000134.1:7955-9893 GCA_964248055.1 uncultured Acidobacteriaceae bacterium
CCTTGAGGCTGGTTTCCCGAGTGGTATTCTAAGAGTGAGCCTGTACCCGGTTCGCCCTTAGCCCCCTGTTCAGCGGTTGCAACCTGAGAGGAGCAAGCGGGTCGCCCGCATGCCGCCGATGTGCGCTTGCGGGACAGGCAACCCCTCTGATTCAGGAGACCTGAGATGGCCAAGATCGCCAAAACCGCCGACCGCAACAAGGTTATGGACACGCAGAAGAGCACAGATTGCCCCAAGTGCTCCAAGCCCACCCGCATTGTGAAGCGCGTGAAGGACCGCGAGCGCGGCGTTCCCGGGGGAGTGTATATCTCCTGCTCTGCGTGCGACTTCTTCGAAAAACTTTAACTTGTTCTGCAAAGACGAAAGACCTGCCGCGCTGGCAGGTCTTCGTTTTTGCTCGTACCAGCCGACCAGGTCGGGTTGGCTTAGGGCAGGATTTCAGAGGATTGAAGCGGCAGCTCTGCCGTGGTGAGCTGCGCCACGAGCTCCTCGGTGAGCTCCGGGTCATCGGACCGCACCGGTTCCACCCGGACGTTGGCTTTGCCCAGCACGCCGAGTCGTTGGGCAGCGGCGTAAGAGAGGTCCACGATGGTGTTGCGCTCGTAAGGACCGCGATCGTTGACGCGAACGAAGGCGGAGCGCTGGTTGTAGAGATTGGTGACTCGCAGCCAGCTGCCGAGGGGCAGGGTGCGATGCGCGCAGGTAAGCAGGTTCATGTCGAAGCGCTCGCCGGTAGCGGTGCGCTTGCCCTGGAAGCCGCGACCATACCACGAGGCTTTGCCGATCTGAAACCAGCGACGGCCGTTTGTGGGAGGAGCGGCGGCGTCCTGCTTCTGTGGGGGACTCGCGATGACGGTAGCCGAGACGGCCAGGGTAAGGAGAAGGGCCAAGGGCCGTCGGCGTAGTCGAACTGAATTACCCAGCGTAGCCAGGCCTCTACGTACGATAAAAGTCACAGTAAGATTGTCCCGTATTTCGACGCGCTAAGTCAATGATCTACAAAGACTTGTTTGTAGCTGAATGCTTGCCGTCGACCTTTGATTTATGGTAGGCGGATTGTAAGTTCTCCTTCCATCCCCCGTCAGTTGTCCTTCCGGACAACAGGGTCACATGCCGTAACCGAATGGCAAACACAGAGCGCGAGGGAGCGATGAGACAGATAGTTTGGACGATCGCCGGGTTTGATCCTTCGAGCGGCGCGGGGGTGACGGCGGATCTGATGACCTTTGCCGCCCATGGCCTGTTCGGCTGTTCGGCAATCACGGCGCTTACGGTGCAGTCGACGCTGGGCGTGGCGGCTGCGGAGGCGGTCCGTCCGGAGCTTCTGCGGCAGACCCTGGAGCACCTGATCGCGGATCTCCCGCCGTCCGGAGTGAAGATCGGGATGCTTGGGTCGGCGGAAAACGCTACGGTCGTTGGCGAGTTTTTGGAGCGGTTGCGGCAGCGAACGGCGTTGGGTTCAGAGTCGGTGCCCGTGCCGATCGTGCTGGATCCGGTGCTGCGCTCGAGCTCGGGGCGGGAGCTGTACCCTTCCACGGCGATGGAGACGTTGCATGCGCAACTGCTGCCGTGGGTGGATTGGATTACGCCAAACTGGGCCGAGTTAAGCCTGCTGAGCGGTAGGCAGGTGAGAACGCCGGCTGAGGCTGAGGACGCGGCCCGGGTGCTCCTGGAGCAGCACCCAGGGCTGAATGTGGTGGTCACCGGCGGGGATCAGAGTGCGCCACACGATCTGCTGGTGACGCGTGACCGGGAGTGTTCCTGGTTTCCAGGCGAGCATATCGAGACCGCGGCGACGCACGGGACCGGGTGTGCGTTTTCTTCGGGCCTGCTGGCGCAGGTGGTGCGAGGGAGCGCGGGGGCCGAGGCGGTGCGCGGAGCAAAGGGGTATGTGGCTGAGGCGCTGCGGCGGGCGCCAAGTTTGGGGCGGGGTAAGGG
>CAXTWN010000135.1:0-9871 GCA_964248055.1 uncultured Acidobacteriaceae bacterium
GGATTCGAACCCCGATTGATCGGTTCAGAGCCGACTGTCCTACCATTGAACGAGGGGGCAACACAGAGAACTGCCGCACGGTCGGAGTCCCGAAGAGCTTCGGTCCAGCCTCAACCGCCTCTGTGAGTGTACGGAGATTGCGCCGAGGGGTCAACCGCAACGCTACTCCTCGCGCAGCACCTCCAGCGGCTTTTGCCCCAGCACCCGATGGCTCGCCAGCCACCCACAACCTACGGTCAGCAGCCCGGCACCAAGCCACGCCGCCAACGTCAGCCACGGCTGAAAGTGGTAGTCGAAGTGGAGTGCACGACGAAGCAGCAGCCGTGAGACCACATTGGCAAACAACAGTCCTACGGCCCCTGCAATCAGCCCCAGCGTTGCGAACTCAATGGAGAAGATGGTCGCAATGCGCGTCCGCGTCGCGCCCAGGGTCTTCAGCACCACCACCTCGCGGATGCGCCGGAAGCGCGTCCCCGCGATCGCACTCGCCAGGATGACTACGCCCGCAAAGGTCGAAAACGCGGCCAGAAACTGGATCACATACATGATCTGCAGCACGGCCTCGCGCACCGTCTCCACCGTCGCCGCCACGTCGATCACCGTGATCGATGGGTAGCGCTGATACAGTGCGCGCCGCACCTCGGCGGTATGCGCCGGGTCGGCATGCACGCCGCCATACCAAATCGCCGAGAGCCCCCGCAGCGTGGCCGCGGGCAGCATCAACTCGGCGCGCGAGTAGGCATGCTGCGCGTCCGGCTCGAAGATCGCCACCACCTTGGCCGTGAAGGTGTTGCCCACGGCAGTAAACGTGAGGCTCTGCCCCACCTTGAGGTGAAAGAACTTCGCAAAGCCCTGGTCCACGGCGATCACCGGGTGCTGCGCGGCATCGGCGTTCGCTGCCGCGCTCCACCACGATCCTTCGATCACACGGTCCCCCGGCGGCGGCTTGTCCGGATCGGGTGGCCAGGAGAGGTTCAACGAGCGCAGAAACCGCTGCCGCCCATGCTCCAGCTTCAGCTGGTCCGTAGGCGTACCGTCCACCGCGCTCAAGCGAGCGGCCACCACCGGCAGCAGCTCCGGCGCGCCCCGCACAAACGGCTGCTGCGCCAGCAGCGCGCGCACTCCGTCCACCTCCTCGGGCCCGATATCGATCAGAAAAAGGTTCGGCAGCCGGCTCAGCGCAGTCGCGGCGATATCGCTCACAACGGCATGCTGCACCGTATACACCGTGGCAATCTGCATCACCCCGAGCCCGAGCGCCGCAAGCAGCGCCGCCGAGGGATTACCCGGCCGGTACAGGTTCGCCAGGCCATGCCGCACCACCGACGGCAGACTCCAGCGTGATCGCCGCAGCAGCACGCGCAACAGCGCCAGCAGCCCCGCCGCCAAACCCAGCAGCACCAGCAACACCACGGCCAGCCCCACCCCAAAGATCGACCCGATCTGTCGCGACTCCGACACCCGTGCGGCCAGCAGCATCAGGCCACCCAGGATCACGACAAACGCCGCCGTCTGTACGGCCGATCCCCGCAGCTTGCGAAGCATGCGTTGCGCAAAGGGATCATCGGAGCTCTCCACCGCCCGCCGCAGGATCAGGATGGGTCGCACATCGCGGATGTCCAGCAGCGGCGGCAGGCTGAACAGCAGCGTCGTCAGCAAGCCCGCACTCAGCCCCAGCAGCAGCGCATGGGAGTCCAACCGAAACGCCGGCGTAAGGTGGAGCAATCGCGCCAGAAACAGGGGCATCACGAGCTGCACACCGAAGCCGAGCAGCACGCCGATCCCGGCTCCGCACAAGCCGAGCAGCAGGGTCTGCAGCACGTAGATGCGAATGATGCTGCCCGAACCCGCACCCAGCGCCTTCATGATCGCAATCGAATCCAAGCGCTGCGCCAGGTGCGCCCGGATCGCCATCGCCACCCCGATCGCGCCCAGCACCAGCGCGACCAGCGACATCAGCGAAAGCAGACCCGTAGCCCCATCCAGGGCCCGCGTCAGCCCCTCGCTGGCATCGCGGTAGTCCGAGACCTGCGCATCCGGCAACGCCTCCTGGAGGTGATCCTTCAACGCCGCTAGGCTCTTATCCTCCGCCACCCTGCCCGGTGCCTGTTGCGGCAGCAGCAGCAACACACGCCGCGTCGCCCGCGACCCAAACCCGAGCAGACCGGTCTCGTCCAGCGCATGCTGCGAGATCAGCACCCGCGGCCCCGCGGCAAAGGCACTCGACAACCGGTCCGGCTCGTCCACAATGACCGCCGCAATCCGAAACACACGATCGTTCAAGCGAATCTGATCGCCCAGCCGCAGGTGCAAACGCACCAGCAGATCATCCGCGACCGCCACGCTGCTGTCCGTCAAGGTCTCGGTTAACGGCATCTTCGGTGCCAGCGAGACCGCGCCATAGAAGGGATACCGCGCCGGGTCCACCGCCTTCAGCGAGATCAGCAGCGGGTCCATCGAGGTCGTCGCCGAAGCCATTGAAAGCAGTTCGGTCACATGCGTCTGCTGCGCGCCGTCCTGGGCGATGACGCCGTCCAGCTTGGCCTGGTCCTGCGGTGTCAGAGCCTGGCTGGTGCGCAGCGCGACGTCCGCGCCCAGGATGGTTCGGGCACGCAGCAGCAGCAACGATCGGAACGCCGCGGAGAACCCTCGCACCCCGGTGAGCGCAGCCACGCCGATCGCCACCGAAAGCACAACAAAGGCAAACTTCCCGCGCGACGAACGCAGCTCTCGCGTGGCGATACGCGCGGTAGTGGCGAGTGACAGACCGGGCACGCTTATGCTCCCGGCCTGACCGGCACGCCGGTCCGCTCCGCTGCGGGGTCAGCGCGCTCGTCGCGGATCACCAGACCATCCCGCAGGATGATGCGCCGCCCTGCATGCGCGGCCAGCGCGGGATCATGGGTCACCAGCACAAGCGTCGTGCCCTCGGCTTGGTTCAGGCGCAGCAGCAGCTCAAGGATGTGCGCTCCATTGGCTGAATCAAGATTGCCCGTGGGCTCATCCGCAAGCACGATTGGCGGCCGCAAAATGAACGCCCGCGCCAGCGCGACGCGCTGCTGTTCCCCGCCTGAAAGTTGCACCGGATAGTGCTCCGCCCGTGCACTCAGCCCCACGGAATCGAGAAGCGCCCTCGCCCGCGTGAGCCCCGCAGCATGGTCGCTTGCGGCCTCGTTCAACTCAAACGGCAGCAGCACATTTTCCAGCGCGGTCAACGTAGGGATCAGCTGGTAGCTTTGAAAGACAAACCCTACCGTGCGCCCCCGCAGCTGCGCCAGCTTATTCTCCGCGAGATCGCTGATCGTTGTTCCGTTCAGCGCCACCGTACCGGAGGTTGGATTGTCCAGCCCCGCCAGCAAGCCCAGCAGCGTGGACTTCCCCGAGCCGGAGGCGCCCATGATGGCAACGAACTCACCCCGCGTGATGGTAAAGTCGATGCCCTTGAGGATGTTCACCGTCGCGCCTCCGGTGCGCAGCGACTTGCGCAACGCTTGCACCGCGATCATGGGAGCAAACTCGTTCTGGCTGCTGGTGGATACACCGGAGGTGGGCACTTCGCGATCGAGCAAGAGGAGGAGGCCTTTGGCTAAAATAAAGCTGTGCGGCGAGCAAAGCTTCTCTTCATCTTAGCCATACTCGCGGTCCTGCCCTATTTGGCGGGTCTGCATGCACCGGTCGCGCACGCCGCGTCCCGGCCAGTCCTGGTCTGTTTCGGCGACAGCCTCACCGCCGGCGCGGGCGTCGATCCGGAGGAGGCCTACCCCGCGGATCTGCAACGCCTCCTTGACCGTGACGGTTACAACTACCAGGTGGTCAACGAGGGCGTCAGCGGCAACACCACCAAAGACGGCCTCGATCGGATCAACGAGGTCCTTCGCCGGCACCCGCAGGTGGTCGTCGTCGAATTTGGAGGAAATGACGGGCTGCGCGGCCTGTCCACCACCCAGGCGCAACACAACCTGGAGGAGATGGTTCGTCTGCTGAAGGCCGGCGGCGCCCGCGTCGCTCTCGCCGGCATCACGCTGCCGCCGCAGTACGGCGGAACCTACATCCAGAGCTTCAATGCCATGTTTCCTAACGTGGCGAGCCGCTACCATGTGCCCCTGCTTCCCTTTGTTCTGCAGGACGTCTACGGCGTACCCGGCGACATCCAGGAGGACGGTGTGCACGCCACGGCTAAAGGCAATCAGCAGGTCGCGATCAATGTGGAACGCCTCGTTCTCCCCCTGCTGAAGAAGTAGCGCTTACCCCAACACCACCGTAGGCTGAACCAGCGTGCCGGCCACGCGGCGTGCGATCGCCAGCAGTTCGTTCCGGTCTTGAAAGAGTTTCAGCATCGGTGCGCGCGAAAACTCGGGCACGTTCGCCTGCATGCCGTTGCGAATCCGCCCGGCTGTGGACTCGTCCAGGGTGACCGCAGGCATCTCCGGCAGGAGCAGGCGCGGGTGGATGAGCCGTGCGTCCACCTCATCCCCGCTTAGCTTCTTCAACGCCTCAACCGAGATCGAGTCTTCCAGTCCAAACGGCCCTGCCTTCGTTCTTCGCAGCGTGGCGAGATGCGCGCCGCAGCCCGCCATCTGCCCCATATCATGCGCTACCGATCGAACATAGCCGCCGGCGGAGACGCACATCGTAAAGCTCGCCGCGTCGCCTTCAAGACCGGTCAACTCGAACGCGTGAATGTGGATGCGCGCAGGCTTCACCGGGACATCCTTTCCGGCGCGCGCCAGCTTGTAAGCCGGCACACCCTGAATCTTCTTCGCTGAAAATACAGGCGGCATCTGGTCGAGTTCTCCATGAAAGTGCCGCGCAAGCATGCGCAGGTCCTCGATCGTACGGGTCAACGGCGCGGGCTCCGAGGTGCGCTCGCCCTCGGCGTCAAAGGTGTCTGTACTCCAGCCGAATCGGATGGTGCCGACGTACTGCTTCTCCGCGTCTCCGAAGAACTGCGCCAGCCGCGTGTATCTCCCCAGCAGCAGCGGCAGCACGCCCGTGGCCATGGGATCCAGCGTTCCTAGATGTCCAACGGATCGTTCGCCCGTGACGCGGCGCACGATGGCCACTACGTCATGCGAGGTCATGCCCGCGGGCTTGTCGACAACAAGAAGGCCATTCATAACGGGCGCTCAACCCAGCATGACAGAACAGCGCGTCCGTTGCTGTCCACTCCGCTCAAGGAGAGCACGAGGTTAGCGATCGCGTTCCACCAGCGACAGGAACTCGTTCCGCGTCTGCATCTGTGACTTGAACACCCCCAGCATCGCACTCGTGACCGTCTTTGATCGCTGCTTCTCCACGCCGCGCATCATCATGCACAGATGCTGCGCCTCCAGAATGACCGCGACGCCTTGCGGATGGATCGCCTCGTCAATGGCATCGGCGATCTCGCGGGTCAGGCGCTCCTGCACCTGCAAGCGCCGGGCGAACAGATCCACAATGCGGGGAATCTTGCTCAGTCCGATCACCTTGCCGTGCGGGATGTACGCCACATGCGCCCGGCCAAAGAACGGCAGCAGATGGTGTTCGCACTGAGAGTAAAACTCCACGTCCTTCATAATTACCATCTCGTCATAGTCGACATCGAAGAGCGCTCCGTGGATCACCTCTTCGACGGTCTGCGAGTAGCCGCGCGTCAAAAACTGTATCGCCTTTTCCACGCGCTTGGGCGTGTTCACCAGGCCGTCGCGCGCCGGGTCTTCACCGATCCGATGGAGCACCTCGGCGTAGATCTCGCGAAGGCTCGCCTGCTTCAGCGTGAGCGGCTCAGCATCGTTCGCCTGCATCTCCGCCGTTCTTGCGTGCAAACGACTTGGTGCTTCGATGGGTTCTTTGGTCGGCATGATGGTGCGACGTACCCTTTCAGCGATCTCTCTGGATTACCCCGCAGAAGGCACAGGTGTACCTTCTCCGAAGTAGTCGAACGCATTGTTGTTTGTCTCCTCTACACGGATGCGTTCCAGCCGCACAGGCGCATGGTCGCGCGTAAACCGGGAGAAGATGCGCCAGATCGCAAGGCAAAGATTCTCTGTGGAAGGCATCGCCTCGCGGAAAGCCGGATGCTGGTTGAGGTTTACGTAATCGAAGCTCTCCAGGAGCTCTGTGTTCGCAAAGGCATCGAGATCGGCAAGGTTGACCACCATGCCTGTGTCCTCAGCGATGGGCCCCCCCAGCGTCACCTGCACCCGGTAGTTATGCCCATGGCCAAACGGGTTGTTGCACTTGCCGAAGAGCTCGCGGTTCCGTTCCTCGCTGAGCGCAGGAGCATGCAGCCGGTGTGAGGCCGCAAAGCGATACCGTCGCGTGAGATGGGCCACATGCACCATCACGCGGGCTCTCCGTACACATCCGCAAAGAGATCCGGCGTCTCATACACCCGCACCCGATACAACGTCGCGCCGGCAATTTTGTCCTGCAACCGCCTCCAGATAGCGAGCGCGATGTTTTCCGTCGTCGGCTGCACGGTGGCAAACTCGGGGACCTCGTGGTTCAGATGACGATGGTCGTACACCGCAACCACCTCACGCTCCATCACGTCCTTCAGATCTTTCAGGTCCACCACGAATCCGGAGGTTGGGTTGATCTCACCCTGCACCGTGACCTCCAGCGTGTAGTTGTGCCCATGGCCGTGACGGTTGGCGCACTTGCCGAATACCCGAAAATTTTCAGCCTCGCTCCACGCGGGATTCCAATAGAAGTGGGCAGCGGCGAATTCGGCCTTGCGGGTAAGAAAGATCATCGTACGCGGAGCGGAACGGCGACGTTCTGCAGCATGTTGGATGCCGCAGGGACCCCGGCGTTGCGCGTAAACCCTTGCGGCGCGTTAAAGCCGGTAGGCCCTGCCCTTCCACGTCACCTGATGCAGCATCCGATGCCGCACCCAGCTTGCGACCAAAAGAGCAACAAACAACGGAAGCCCTAAGGGCGCCATCGCCGAATCCAGAAACGGGAAGTGTGCCCGGGCTACGCGCTGGTAGAAGCGCACCACCGAGCGTAGCCACAGTGCCAGAACCGCGACCTGTTGCCACACCACAAGGTACGGCAGCAGCCACAAAAGCAACGGCAGCAACAGCAGCAGCAGGTCCAGCACGCGCCAAAGCGCCAGGCGCAACGCATGCGGAAAGAGCAGCGCAAGGTTCTTCGTCCAGCCCTCCACCATGTCGCCGAACCCGCGATACATGCGGGTCGAAAGGGCCTCCGGTGCATAGCGCAGCCGGATCGGTTTTTTGGCTCGCTTTACCAGCGAGGCAAGCTCCACATCTTCCAGCACAGAACGGCCCACCGCCCGATGGCCACCCACGGCAAAGTACGTCTCCCGGTCGATCAGCAGGAACTGCCCATTGGCGGCTGCCGTCCGATCGTTCGGATCGTTCACCTTGGCCGGCGGGTACACACTTGCCAGCTCGGAGAAGATCAGCGGCATCAGCGTGTGTTGGGCAAAACCCGCAAGCATCTGCCGTGGTGAGTACGACAGCAGAGCGACCCCATTCCGCTCAGCCTCATGCAGGGCGCGACGCAGATCCCCCGGCTCATGACGGGTATCGGCGTCGGTGAACAGCAGCGAGCGCCCCTGCGCGACCTGGGCGCCGGCCCAGCACGCATTCGTCTTCCCCGTGAAGCCGCGTCGGTCGCTGTGGAGATCCAGAGCGGGAGCGGCCAGCACCTTCACGCCGGGCGATCTGGCCGCGTACGTCTCAGCAAGCGCCCCCGTGCCGTCGCTTGAGTCGTCATCGACAACCAGGATCTCCCAATCCGTTCCCAGCGCGAACACCCGTTCGTGCTGCGCAAGGAGGCTGTCCAGGCACGCGGCGAGGTTCCCCTCCTCATTGCGCGCCGGGATGATCACGGAAAGCTCAAGCGGCGCCTGCGGCTGCGGCTCTGCCGCCACGGTCTTGCTCTCGAACACGGGCCGCGGCTCCCCTTCCGCAAAGAGGCCCAGCACAGGCGTGTACCTGCCGCCGCCTGCCGCGGGTCCGCCCTCTTTGTCCCTCTTGTCCAAACCGTTCGCCCCAACTCCGTATTATAGGAAGCGATGGGATCTCGGCTCCAAAGAGCGGCTTGGCGGAGTGCGGGTCTCCTCGCAGCCGCGATGCTCGTCGCCGGTTGCGATCGCGGCGACCACCCCAACCAGCTCGGCACCCCTGCCCCGCTCTTCTCGCTGAACGACGGCCAACACGCCGTCAATCTCCGTGCCCTGCGCGGACAGGTGGTCGTGCTGAACTTCTGGGCGAGCTGGTGCGCGCCGTGCCTGGAAGAGCTGCCTTCGCTTGAGACCCTGCAGCAGGAGCTGCCCGGTGTGAAGATCGTCGCCGTCGCCTTCGATGAGGACGCGGTCACCTACCAGCAGTTCCTCCAGCGCCGTCCCGTGCCCCTGCTCACCGTGCTGGACGAAAGGCAGAGCTCCAACGCCCTGTACGGAACCTTTCGGCCGCCGGAGACCTACGTGATCGACAAGACCGGCACGATTCGCCGCAAGTTCATCGGCCCGCAGGACTGGACCAGCCCCGAGATCGTCAACTTCCTGCGCGAGCTCGCCGCCTGACCAGCCCGGGATACGCGCTCTGCTAGCATGACCGCATGACACAGCTGGATGTGATGTACCGGTACGACCGTCCGCCGGGCGAGGCGACCGGCATGGCGCTGGCCAAGGTCCGCGAGGTGTACGGCATCCGCAACCTCGCCCTCAACGAGGCCGATCGCACCGTGCGCGTCGAATACGACGCCTCGCGCCTGGGGGAGGCCGTCGTCCAGGGCCTGCTACGGCGAACGGGGCTGGACCTGGTCGAGCGCGTCTCCCTCATCCCCGGGAACCAGCCGCCGGCCGAGCGCGCCGAAACCGTCGCCATCCAGAAGTAACGCGTGTTCCGGCGACGGCAGTGATTCGTCATCACACAGGCGATGCCTTCCCTTTCGCCTTGATTCACCCCGACCCCCTCCGGTATGCTTAGGAGGTTGCCGTTGATGCAATGTGCGCCCGTAGCTCAGCTGGATAGAGCAACTGGCTACGAACCAGTAGGTCGGAGGTTCGACTCCTTCCGGGCGCACCATCTCCCTAACAATCTCAAGTGTTACTTCGCCGCAGTGAGGTCGTGCTGGCTATGGCTCGCGACTGCTCGGATTGGAGCGAACTCTGCCATCGGCGTAAGTTCCCGGCAGGGCTCTCCCCTGTTTCGCTCCCCTGCTGATTGCGTTGCTTCCATCTGTTCCGGCCGGCATCCAAAGCGTATAGTGAATACAGGACCAAGGCGGTCGTAGATCGCGCTGAGGTCCGGATCCACGGGCGGGGTGAGGCAGATGACAGCTTTGAGCGAGGTTCGGGTCGGCGGTTCCGGGGTACTCGAGAAGCTGGATCTGCCGGATGAGATCAGCGATCACCTGGCGCACCTGGGCTTCTTGCCCGGGGCGAGCTTTGAGGTGTTGCGGCGCGCGCCGGCGGGCGATCCGACCGTGTACCGCATCGACGGGATCGAGGTCGGCCTGCGGCGCGAGACAGCCAGTCACATCCTGGCGGAGGACGCTGCCGGGCTTGCTCCGGCCGCGCCTTCCTCGCAGAAGCCCGGCAGGAAGCGCAGCACCCGCTAGATGAGCTGCCATGTCGCCGTCGCGGAGCCGCCCGTTGCCGCCGAACCGGGCAAGCCGGGGAGCCGGCTGCGCACGATCGCGCTGATCGGGCCGCCGAACTGCGGCAAGAGCACACTGTTTAACCGCCTTACGGGGCTGCGGCAGAAGGTCGCAAATTATCCGGGCGTTACGGTCGAGCACCACTCAGGGCGCATGAAGGGCATCGGGCGCGCGGACCTGACGTGCATCGATCTGCCGGGCATTTATTCGCTGGCGACCTACTCAGAGGATGCACGGGTTGCGGTGGATGTGC
>CAXTWN010000136.1:0-8807 GCA_964248055.1 uncultured Acidobacteriaceae bacterium
CGCCGAGGCCGCCTACCGCCGCGCCCTCGCCCAGTCGCCTGACGATCTCGACGCCACCGTGGGCCTCGCCTCGCTTCTGCAGCGCGAAAACAAGCTGAGCGAGGCCGACGCCCTGCTCACCCCGGCGCTCGCCGCCCACCCCGAAAACCCGCAGCTCACCGCGCAGACCGCCTCCCTCTACGTCGCCGAGGACAAATCCCCCGAGGCACTCGCGCTGCTAGAGCATCTCCGCACCGCCGATCCCAGGGCCGCGGCGGACCCCGCGCTGACTCGCATGCTCGCGCATCTGCAGCTGGTCTCCGGCAACGCCGCTGCCGCCGAGCCGCTGTACCGCTCGCTCGCCGCCGCAAACCCCAGCGATCCCACGCTCCTTGATGACCTCGGCAGCACCCTCGTGCGCGAGCAGCACTTTGCTGAGGCGCAGGCCGTGCTCACCCGCGCCGTGGCGCAGCGCGCCGGCTTCCATGACGACACTGCCTGGGCCGATGCCGCCGGCCATCTAGCCTTTGCCGCCTCCCGAAACCATCACCCGGAGGTCACATTGCAGGCCTTGCAGCAGCGTGCTACAGTTCTGCCCAACTCGGCGGCTTCTCTGTTCCTGCAAGCAACGGCGTATGATGCGTTACATCAGGTCAGGCAAGCCAAAGAGAGTTACCACGCATTCCTGACCGTGGCCGGCGGCAAGCTCCCCGATGAGGAGTTTGAAGCCCGTCACCGGTTGATCGCTTTGGAGCACGAACACTAAGTACGGCTGCACTCGCGAGGTGCGCTATGGGTCCTGCGGTTCCCTCTCGTCTAACGCTCTTCCTTCTCGTCCTGCTGGTCGTTTGTGCCGCGAGCCCCCGTCAGGCACGCGCCTCCGGTCCCGATGAAACGCTGATGGACGCCGCCGCGCTCGTCGATCTTGAGTCCAAAGCCGCTGCAGCCGAGCCGCGCGACCGCTGTTTCCTCTATACCGAACTCCTGCATAACTGGACCGAGCTCGCCGGTCGCGCCATGGCCGCCGGCGATGAGTCCGCAGCCACCGCGGCCATGCAGCATGCAGACGCCGATGTCGCGAAGCTCAAGTCCACCATCGACCGGGACTCCAAGCGCCTGAAGAACGCCGAGATGCTGATGGAGCACTCCGTGCACCGGCTCTCCGACATGCTGCGCGTCGCCACCATGGACCAGCGCGACTCCATGCAGGCCGTGCTCCGTCACGTCAGCAGCGTTCACGATGATCTTCTGGCTGCGGTCTTCTCCCATTAGTCGCACCTTGCGCCCCCTGCTTGCGGTCGGCGCTCTGCTCCTCAGCCTCTGGGGCGTACGCTCGACCGCGCGCGCCCAGGCACCCGATGATGTCATGAGTCAGCGCGAGGTCGATCTCCTCCGCGACGCCGCGTTCTCTCCCTTGGACCGCATCGCCGTCTTCGAGCGCATCCTCGACGATCGCCAGAAGCAGATCGACACCCTGCTCGCCAAGCGCAAAGGTCACACCGATCTTGGCGGAGACCTCCACGATGTCCTCGACCAGTTCGGCGCCATCGCCGACGAACTGAACGACAACCTGGACGAGTACAGCCGCCGGCATCGCGACGTCCGCAAGGCGCTACCCAAGCTCATTCAGGCCACCGATCGCTGGTCCGCCTCGCTGCGAGCCCCCGCCGACGACGAGGCGTACAGCGTAGTGCGCCGCATCGCCGTCGACAACGTCAAGGACACGCGTCAACTCGCTGAATCCCTTCAAACCGATCTCGCTGCCTACTTCAAAGCCCATCCCGAGGCCGAAAAGGAAGAGAAGAAGCGGGCCGCTGATCCCCACGCCGTCCACGATCCCGAAGCGCCGCAGTAGCCCGCATGCTCTCCACAACGCTGCATGGTAGCCTCACACACAGCGTGTTGCCGTCTGCCCTGCCCGTCGCCAACCCTGTCCTGCTGACGATCTTCCACGAAGAGTATCGGGCGCTCCGCCCGCGCGCGCCCATGCCGCCGCTGGAGATCAAGTTCCGCCGCTTCACCAGCCTGAACACCACCATCCGGTTGCGCGAAGGCTGCCTGATCGTGCGCCTCTCCGACCTCCTCGAACACGCCCCGGAAGGCGTCCTTCGCGCGATTGCGCACATCCTCCTTGCTAAGCTTTATCGCAAGCCCATCGCTCCGGCGATGTCCGACCGCTATCGTCGCTATACGCAATCCGAGCCGGTCGCCCGGCAGGCCGAACGCATTCGCCAGACCCGCGGCCGCAAGCGCATCAGCACCCCGCAGGGCCATCACTTCGACCTGGAAGAGGTCTTCGAAGCCGTCAACCGGCGCTTCTTCCACGGCCTGCTTGGCCGCCCCACGCTCACCTGGAGCGAACACGTCGCTCGCCGCATGCTCGGCCATTACGATGCCGCGCACAACACCATCGTCGTCAGCCGCGTCTTCGACCGCCCCAACACTCCGCGCTACGCCATTGAGTATCTGCTCTACCACGAGATGCTGCACCTGAAGCATCCCGTTAAGGTTCGGGCGGGCCGCCGCTGCGTCCACAGCCGCGAGTTCCAGGCCGAAGAACGTCTGTTCCCGGAGCTAGACCAGGCCCGCGAGTACCTTAGGCGCCTATAGCGCGAGATCAAACGCGACGAAACCTGCACTGGTTCTCTGTACTTCAGGGCTGCCGCATTCTTCTGCACCGTCCTCCTGAGCGAAGCGAAGGACCTCAGTATTCTGCCCGGACTACATCGCGAGCTCAGAGCTGAGACGGCCTACACCACTAGGCCGTGGTGGCCACATCGCGCGCCGGCGTCTCCGCAGACAAGGGCTTCGCCACCACCGCCGCATTCCCCCGCGTCACCGCCATCATCAACGCACCCACGACCACGCTCCCCAACGCCGCGACCTGCGCATTCGACATGCCCCAGTACAGCCGCGGATTGATCCGCACAAACTCCACCAGGAACCGCCCCACCCCGCTGAGCACGAGGTACTCACCGGTCAGAAACCCCAGCGGCAGCGGCTTGGAGCCCCGCTTCCATAGCCACCAGCCCAGCACCAAAGAGTACAGCAGCTCATAGATCGGCGTTGGTTGCACCAGCGCATCGGGCGGGTTCGGCGGCACCAGCGCATTGCGTGCCATGTGCACTCCCCATGGCAGGGTGGTGTTGATCCCGTAGTCCCCGTCGCCTGAGGTCAAACACCCGATCCGTCCGATCCCATACCCAACCGCGGCCGCCGGTGCCGCCAAATCCAGCATGCGCCACGCCGCCTTCGCGCCCCGCAATCCGTTCAAACGCAACGACGCTCCCTGCGCCATCAACGTGGCCACACCCGCCACCAGGCCTCCAAACCACGCAAACCCGGCCTTGAACCAGGCAAAGATCCCCGACACGATCTCCAGCGGATGACTGATCCCCGGAAGCAGGATCTGCCGCCACGCCGCCGTCAGCTCCCGGGTATCCTGCAGCTCATGCCAGACCTTCGCGCCCACAATCCCTGCGATCACCGTGAAGACCACCACATTCAGCGCGTCGGCATCAACGCCGGATCGCTGGAAGTTCCGGTGCAGCACCCAGGTGGCGCAGACCGCGCCAAGCCAGAGCAACAGGCCAAATGTGCTGGGGTGAATGAAGCCGAGGTTCAGGTACGGGTACATCGCCTGCCCAGTATCTCACCGGGGTCGCGAGTGTTGCCGCCGCTTCCGGCTAGACGTCGTACGATACGCCATCGATCTTGATTTTGGAACACCGGAAGCAATGCAGAATGTCTTTGTCCGGTGCCAGTGTCCTGAGATCCAACCGGCGCCAGCGGTGCCATCCCACGCGGCAAAACTGCGCCAGGACGATGTTTGACTCATGCTCCCGATGCGGCCACAGCTTCGCCACCCAAAGGGCCAACTCGGCGTCACGCAACGCTCTGTTTGGGGCCGCCATATCTGTGATCCTCTCAGGCTGGCGGTGAGAGTCACAAGCGCAACCTGCGGACCCTCCAGGTAGACGCGCTGACGCATTTTCCTCGGCCAGCCGGTTCCGCTGCTTCCGCCTTCGCGCTACCCTGCTCTCATGGCAGCAACGGCATCGCCCGTCTTCGTCGCGCCCGAGCGAATGGACGTCCTCTTCTCTAAACAACAGATCGCCGAGCGCGTCCACGCCATCGGCGAAGAGATCAGCGCCGATTACGCGGGCGAATCCATCGTCCTCATCGGCGTTCTCAAGGGCGCCGCCATCTTTCTCGCCGACCTCGCCCGCTCCATCCGCGTCGACAACACCTTCGACTTCGTCGCCGTCTCCAGCTACGGCCGCGCCCGCGTCTCCTCCGGCGCCGTCAAGCTCATCAAGGACATCGACAACCCGATCGAAGGCAAGCACGTCATCCTGGTCGAAGACATCCTGGACACGGGCCTCACGCTCAGCTATCTGCGCCAGCTGATGCTGCAGCACAGGCCCGCCTCGCTGAAGATCGCCACCTGTCTCGACAAGCCCGAACGCCGCCTCGTCCCCATCGAGGCCGATTATGTCGGCTTCAGCATCCCCAACCGCTTTGTCGTCGGTTACGGCATGGACTTCGCCGAGCGCTACCGCGGCGTCGACGACATCCGCCTTTACCCTGAAACTCCGGCCGGCCACTAGCTCTGGGCAGGACCGAACACGATCCGCTGGCAGCAGTACGGCACCTCGTTTTCGCACCATCAACGCAGCAGAAACCTTCGCTTTCCCTTCGCTCCCGCGCTAGCATCCAAAGTGTGGTTCAACCGCGATGATGACCGTCCAGCAAAAGCTCGAAATCCTCGCCGACGCGGCCAAGTACGACGCCTCCTGCGCCAGCTCCGGCGCCAAGCGCAGCGGCAACGGCGAGGGCATCGGTCACTCCGACGGAGAAGGCATCTGCCACAGCTACACCCCCGACGGCCGCTGCGTCTCCCTGCTCAAAATTCTCCTCACGAATTTCTGCACTTACGACTGCGTGTTCTGCGTCAACCGCGTCAGCTCCGACATCCGCCGCGCCCGCTTCACCCCCGACGAGGTGGTCAACCTCACCCTCGACTTCTACAAGCGCAACTACATCGAAGGCCTGTTCCTCAGCTCCGGCATCATCCAGTCGCCCGACTACACCATGGAACAGCTCATCGCCGTCGCCAAAACCTTGCGCACGGTCCATCACTTCGGCGGCTACATCCACCTCAAAACCATCCCTGGCTGCGACGAGCGCCTCATCGCCGAAGCCGGCACCTGGGCCGACCGCCTCTCCGCCAACATCGAGCTCCCCACCCAGCAGGACCTCGTCCAGCTAGCCCCGGAGAAAAAAGCCGCGGTCATCGAAACGACCATGGGCCAGATCCAGGCCAAAAAGGACGAAAACGATGACGAGCGTCAGCGCACCCGCCTTTCGCTCGACCGCGCCCCCAAGTTCGCGCCCGCGGGTCAGTCCACCCAGCTCGTCGTCGGCGCCACCGAAACCACAGATCGCGACATCATCTCCCGCGCCAGCAGCCTTTACTCCAATTTCAAGCTCCGCCGCGTCTACTACACCGGCTTCAGTCCCTATCCCGAAGCCGACGCCCGCCTCCCGCTCAAAGCCACCCCGCTTATCCGCGAGCACCGCCTCTACCAGGCCGACTGGCTCATGCGCTTCTACGGTTTCGAGGCCGCCGAGCTCACCTCCGACATCGAACCCGAGCTCTCCCTCACCACCGACCCCAAAACCGCCTGGGCCCGTCGCCACCCCGAGTTCTTCCCCGTCGACGTCAATACCGCGCCGCGCGAAGCCCTCCTCCGCATCCCTGGCATCGGCCACAAAAACGTAGACCGCATCCTCCGCATCCGCCGCTACCAAAAGCTTTCGCTAGACCACCTCCGCAAACTCCACATCCAGATCAACAACGCCAGCCCCTACACCCCGCTCATCAACACCGCCCTCGATCTTCCCTTCGGCTCCAACCTTCTCTTTGGCTCTGCTCAGTCATCACCAGCCACGCCGCTCCCACACCAACCCACGCAACTCGACCTCTTCGCCGCAACCAGCGCCCTCACCGGCCAGGTTTAACGACCCGCTTTCCGCTTTTGTCTGCTAGCTTTAGCAACGACAACCGGAGTTGTCGTGGTTAGTGTCAGGGCGCTTTCCTTGCCGCAGCAACCAGATACGCGTCCTTATTCGAGCACTTTTGCAGCAAGCAGGACAGTGGGGTAAGAAGGGCAGAAAATGGGATAGCCCATTGATATTTTCCACGCCTCTTAAGCCAAAGAAAAACGCAGCCCCGGACTTGTACAAGCACGAGATAAACCACTTTCTAAACCAGACATCAGAAGCTGGCGTGGCCGGCTGAGGAGCATCAGCCAGACGTACGAGAAGATCAGAAGTGCTGCACTTCCTAAATGCTAGGGGTAACCACCCAATCCTTGCTCGAACGGAAGCCTCTTTCCTAGGTGCCCTCAAGCGTACAACCCAGACCCAGAACAACAATGGCACATTCGCCCACATCGCCACGCCAATAATGATGAGCGCCATGCAGCCAGCCTTGGGCAAATTGTTTGCTGCTTGCACTCGCTTCCGATTGAAGTTGCAGCAGGTCAGCTTAGGCGGGCTCTGGCAACGCTCAAGCTACGGTCCGGCTGAGATGCTGGTTGACTCCGGCGCGGCTTCTTCCTAGGCTGGAGACATGGAAGTTCAGCTCACCCCCGATGTTCAGGCCAAGCTCGACCAGCTCTCCGGCGAAACAGGGCGGGGTCAGGAACAGTTTATTCACGACGCGCTCGCCGGGTACTTTGACGAACTCGCCCGAGTGCGAAGCATGCTCGATAGCCGGTATGACGACCTGAAAAGTGGACGTGTGTCCCTCGTCTCCAATGATGAGGTCATGACTCACTTTCGCGGAAAGAGCGCCGCCCGTCGTCCATGACCGGGTATGCCTTTCATCCTGAGGCCCTGTTGGACCTTGATGAGATCTGGGAGTTCATTGCCAGGGACAACCTCGGTGCCGCTGACCGGGTCGTAGCCGAGATTCTTGCGGCCTTTGAAGAGATCAGCTCCCTTCCACAACAAGGCCACCACCGGCCTGATCTGACGACTCGGCCTTTGCGATTCAGGGTCGTGCGAGACTTTCTGCTGGTCTATGCTCCTGACGAGCAGCCATTGTGGGTCGTAGCTATCTTGCACGGAAGACGAAATCCTCGCGTTTTGTCGGCCATTCTGCGCGATAGAGGGTAGCACTGACTCGGAGCAGTGAGGCTCATGGCTACTTCGGTCGAACAAAGCACCTCCACTTTGCACCGAGTTATGGTCTGTCTACACTGGAGAGAAGTGAACTCAGACCCTGCAGTCGTGGACAGAACTCATATCCGAACTACCCACCTAACCCCTTTTATGAACGTTTGCACCGAAAGCACCCTGGGAGAGGGTACGCCCAAGCGAGCGGCATGAAACGCATCTCCCTTCCACCCGACTTCAACGCCTGGCGCGACGCCGCCCGCGACGCCCTGCGCCACGGCTACACGCCCGAACAGGTTGACCTTCAGGACGCCACACAAGCGTCCAACCTCGACCTCCTCACCCTCACCGATCCGCCTGCCGGCCCCCCGATCGACAAGCCCCACGTCCCCAAGACCTTCCTCGAAGCCGCCCAGCTCGCTGCCGTTCACCGCGACCCGCAGCGCTGGAACCTGCTCTATCGCCTCCTCTATCGACTCCAGTCCAACCGCGATCTGCTCAAGGTCGAGGTCGACGACGACGTAGCCGAACTCAAGCGCCTCGAAGCCCAAATTCGCCGCGACCTGCACAAAATGCATGCCTTCGTCCGCTTCCGCAAGGTGGAAGAACTAGCGCCGGACGGCACCACCCAGGAACATTTCTTCGCCTGGTACCGCCCCGACCACCGCATCCTCCACCTCGCCGCGCCCTTCTTCGCCGAGCGCTTCGCCCCCATGCGCTGGACGATCCTCACCCCCGACGAATCCGGCAGCTGGGACCCCGAAACCAAGCAACTCACCTACTCGCCCGGCACCGGCCAAGACGCCGCGCCCGCCGAAGACGAGCTCGAGGCCCTGTGGAAGAGCTATTACGGCTCGATCTTCAATCCGGCGCGTCTTAACCCGGAGGCCATGCGGTCCGAGATGCCCGTCCGCTACTGGCAAAACCTACCCGAAGTTGCGCTCCTCCCAGAGCTCATGCAACGCGCAGAACCCCGAGTCCAGGCCATGGTCACCCGCCAAAGCAATCACCCCACCGCCGCCCCTTTCGTCCCCGCCGAGCACACGATCCCTGTCCTGCAGGCCGCGATGCCCCGCTGCGAGGGTTGTGACCTGTACAAGCACGCCACCCAGGTCGTTCCCGGCGCCGGCCACGTCAACGCCGCCCTTATGCTCGTCGGCGAGCAGCCCGGCGACCAGGAAGACCGCCAGGGCGCACCCTTCGTCGGCCCTGCAGGCCGCGTGCTCAACGACGCCCTCGATGAGATCGGCATCCCCCGCGACCAGGTCTTCGTCACGAATGCTGTCAAACATTTCAAGTTCATCCAGCGCGGCCGGCTGCGGCTTCACCAGAACCCCGGCATGCGTGAGATCAACGCCTGCAAACCCTGGCTCGCCGCGGAGATCGACGCCGTCAAACCGCGCGTCATCCTTTGCCTCGGCGCCTCTGCCGCCAAATCGCTCCTGGGCGGCACCTTCGCGCTCATGAAGGAGCGCGGCCAGATCAAACAGACCTCGCTGGCCGAACGCGTCATGGCCACCATTCACCCCTCCGCCGTCCTGCGCGCCGCCGACGAACCCGCCCGCGCCCAGCTCTTGCAGTACCTGCGCGACGATCTCGCGCTCGCCTACCTCATCGCCAGGCAAGCCGCTTAGCAATCTGCC
>CAXTWN010000136.1:8817-9864 GCA_964248055.1 uncultured Acidobacteriaceae bacterium
AGTTCTGGCTGCGCGGCATCCAACGGCTCATGCACTGCTCTGCCAGGACGGTCCTGGTTCTCTGTTTCAGCGGTTTCGTCGTCATGGCTGCTGGTTGTCAGCGAGCGGCACCAACGAAACCTGCGTCTACGCCCCGCACATCGTCCCGCCCCGCGGCAACGGCTGTCTCACGCTCCACCTTGCCAAGCCCGATCACCGGGTCGTATGGAGACATCCTCACACTGGTCCAGAGAGCGGACGGTTCTCTCATCGGCTCCTTCAAAGAGGAAGAAGATCCCGGACCCGCATTTTCCTGCGGCTTTCTCCTGCAGTCCCGCGGTCCGCTCTCCGCCACCGGCGAGCTCCCGGTCGTCACCTGGTGGCCAGACCGCGAGCTGAACGGTGGCAAGGACGACGAGGTCACGACAGGCACTCTGTTCCTGCGTGGCGACAGCGTCTCCCTGCAGCTACCCAAGCAGGCCCACGGTGGCTGCTGGCGCGTTGAGCCGGAGCTGGACGCCGGCGAACTCTTCGAGGTCGGCAGCGGGCAGCTGCATCCCGAGTGGAAAGCCCTGCGCGTCGTAGGGAGCGACAAGCTCCCCTTCCATCACCAGCCGGACGCCAACGACCTCACCAAGGCCTATGTCGTTCGCGGGGATCTCCTTGCCCTGCTCGATACCGCACCGCAGGACGGGGTTTGGCACCACGTCGTCTTGATCACCTCAGAGGGTCCAAAGTCCACGGGTTGGGTCCTCGAATCCGGCCTGCTTCCCTGGTCCGTTCCAAACCGCTAGCCTCACCTGTACCGCGCCATTCAGCAGCCGCGCTCGCTTTCATCACGACGGAGCTCGTCGGACTTGAGTCTCCGGGCCCGAAGATGCTTGAGAAACCGCGTGAGGTGAACTCGTTACACTGAAGCTATGTCGGCAGCTACGAGCACAGCGCCTCCCACAACCCGCACCATCCGCCCGGCCCGCACCCTCCGCGGCTCTCTCGTCCTGCCCGGCGACAAATCCATCTCGCACCGCTATGCCATGCTCGCCGGCTTTGCCGAGGGCACCTCGCGCA
>CAXTWN010000137.1:0-9766 GCA_964248055.1 uncultured Acidobacteriaceae bacterium
GGGCAGTGGAGTGCGCGCAAGGCCCAGCTGGTAGCGCATGAGTACAAGGCAGAGGGCGGCGGGTACAAGCATCCGCGCAACGAGGCGCAGGAGAGCCTGAAGTCCTGGGGGGACGAGCGTTGGCACACTGCGGACGACAAGCCGGCGATCCAGGGGCAGGAGACGCACCGGTACCTGCCGGATGAGGCCTGGAAGGAGTTGTCGGCCGAGGAGAAGAAAGCCACCGACGAGAAAAAGGTGAAGGGATCACGGAAAGGCAAGCAGTTTGTGCCGAATACGCGAAAAGCCAAGGCGGCTCGCAGTCACGCTACCGAGTAAGGAGTTTGCGGATCGCTGTCCCTTGCACCACAGGAACACGCGTGGTACAAGTAAACCAATCCACCCGTGATGAGCGGGTCGAGTTTCATGCAGAGTGGTTGAGGGACGAGCCCTGCGACGCCACGACAACCGGACAGAACACAGTACCGGTGTCAACTCTCGCCTGGTGACAGGACACATGAGATTCGGTGGAGCAGTGGTGTGTCGTTTGCGCTGCATTGCCGCATTTCGTGCTACCTGAAATCCAAGTGAGATCGGCCCGCAGCCAGCAGGACCCCTCGGCCACCGGAGCCGATCATGGAGTCTTCCTGTACCGTCTATGAGCTGCGGTGTAACGAATGCGGCAAGAGCTTTGGCAACCGGCCGCAGTCAGCCTGTGACGATTGCCTGGCACCTTTGGAGGTGCAGTATGACCTCAACACCGTGCGCGGGCGCTTCACCCGTGAGACCGTAGCCGCCGGCCCGGCGAGCATCTGGCGATACAGAGAACTCCTTCCGATTCCCGCAGGATTTGAGCCCGATCTGCCTGTGGGCTTCACGCCGTTGGTGCGCGCGCGGTCGCTTGGCAAGCGCATTGGCGCGACCAATCTCCATGTAAAAAACGATGCTGTGTGCTTTCCGACGCTGAGCTTCAAAGATCGCGTTGTGGCTGTGGCGTTGGCGAACGCACAGGCCTTTGGGTTCACGGTGGTCGGTTGCTCCTCGACCGGCAACCTGGCGAACTCGGTTGCCGCGCAGGCGGCGCGCTTGGGCATCAAGGCGTGCATTCTCATCCCTGCTGACCTGGAGCCGGCAAAGGTGCTGAACACGCAGGTGTATGGTGCGCGGCTGGTGCGCGTTGACGGCAACTACGACCACGTGAACCGGCTTTGCACTCTAATCGCGGATGAGTATCGGTGGGGTTTTGTGAACGTAAACCTGCGGCCCTACTACGCGGAAGGCTCGAAGACAGTGGGCTTTGAGATTGCGGAGCAACTGGGATGGCGGCTGCCGGACAACGTAGTCGTGCCGATGGCCGGTGGATCGCTGATCCGCAAGATTCGTAAGGCGTTCAAGGAGCTTGTGGCGCTTGGGCTGGTACAGGACAAGCCGGTGCGCTTCTTTGGGGCGCAGGCTTCTGGCTGCTCGCCGATCGCGCACGCCGTAAAGCAGGGATGGGATTACATTCTGCCGCAACGGCCAAACACCATCGCGCGCTCGCTGGCGATCGGCAATCCCGCGGACGGGCCGATGGCGGCGAAGATGATCGCGGAGTCGGGCGGCTTTGCCGAGGATGTCTCGGACGTGGAGGTGGTCTCAGGCATCCAGGAGTTGGCGGAGACCGAGGGCATCTTCACAGAGACGGCCGGAGGCGTGACGACGGCCGTGACGGCTCGGCTGTATGCGGATGGGCGCATCGGGCGCGATGAGACGACCGTGGTCTGCATCACCGGCAATGGCTTGAAGACGACCGATGTGCTCGCCGGACGGTTCGAGACGGCGCATCCGGTGCGACCGCGGCTGGCTGATTTTGACGCGTACATCCGCGAGGTGGATCACGCGCTGGTGGGGGTAGAGACGAAGGCAGAGGCAGAGGGCTTGGTGCTGGCAGGAGGCGTGCAGTGAGTGTGAAGGTGGTGCTACCGACGGCGTTGGCGCGGCATACCGAGGGGCAAAGAAGCTTCGCCTCCGAGGCGACGAATTTGCAGGCGTTGTTGCAGGACTTCGACACGCGCTATCCGGCGCTGGCGCAGAATGTGAAGGACGATACGGGCAAGCTGCGGCGCTTCATCAACGTATATGTGAACGATGAAGACATTCGGTTTTTGGGGGGAGAGACACACCCGTTTGCGGATGGAGATGAGGTCATGCTGATCCCGAGCATTGCGGGTGGACTTTAGAGACGGTCGAGTAACGGAATGCACGAAGGCGCTCGGGATTGAGCGCCTTCTTTTTTGCCAGTCCTCGTTCGGCTGGTGGCATCGAATGCCGCGAAAGTCATTGCAGCTGAAGGCAGAATGCGGAGGTCCTTCGCTTCGCACAGAACGATGCCGTGTTGGGGAAGATAACGGCTTGTACTCGTCCAAGCGACGGCAGGCCTCGGCGAGTTCGGCATCTTTTTTAGCAAAGCAGAAGCGCAGAAGGTGATCGCCTTCGTTGTGCCCGTTGTTGGTCATGAAAAAGGCCGATCCGGAGACCGCAGCGATGCCGGTATCGGCAAGCAATTTGCGCGCCTTCGCCTTGCTGTCTGCGCCGGGGATGGCCGTTGCGTCCGCGAGAACGTAGTAGGCGCCGGTGGGGATGCATGGCGTGAGACCGGCGCGCGTGAGCGAGGCGCAGAGAGCATCGCGCTTCCGCTCGTAGTCGGTTGCCAGGTCGTCATAGAAGCTGGCGGGTAGACGAAGCAGACCCGCGGCGGCTCCATGCTGCAGTGGTGCGGGGGCGCAGACGTAGGTGAGGTCGTGGAAGTAACCAATGGCAGGGATCCAGCGGGGGTCTGCTGCGAGATAGCCGAGGCGCCAGCCGGTGACGGAAAAGGTCTTTGAGAAACCGGAGATGGTCACCGTGCGCTCGGCCATGCCGGGGAGGGTGGCAATAGAGCGGTGACGGGCCTCGTCGAAGAGAAAGTATTCGTACATCTCATCGGTAAAGACGAAGAGGTCGTGCTCGATCGCCAACGCGGCGAGCGCCTCAAGTTCAGGCGCCGTGAAGACCTTGCCCGAAGGGTTTGCGGGCGTGTTCAGGATGAGCCCGCGGGTGCGCGGTGTGATGGCCGCTCGCAGGCGATTGAAATCGAGTGCCCAGTCCGGAGCTTCGAGCGGGACGATGATAGGCATCACGCGCTGGGATCGCAGCGTAGCCACGTGGTATCCGTAAAACGGCTGGAACACGATGCACTCATCGCCGGGGTTGAGCAGGGCCAGCAGCGCCGCGTGGAGCGCGCCGGTGGCGCCCGATGTAACAAGCACCTCGGTGTCGGGATCGACGGTCAGGCCGTTGAAGCTGGCAAACTTCTGGGCGATCTCATGACGTAGCGACGCGAGGCCATCCAGCCGCGTGTAGATGTTGTGGCCGGCGCAAATAGCTTCGATGGCTGCCTCAGCCACGGGGTGCGGAACATCGGTGTCGCACACGCCCTGCGCCATGTTGATCCCACCTGCGGCGGCGCAGGCAACGGACATCGCGCGGATCTCGGATTGCACGTTGCCGGGCGCAGAATCACTAAGACGAAGGCGGTCGAGAGCGGGTGCGGCGGTAGCGATAGGCATGGGAAAGGGTGTGCCAGGAGCACACCCTCATTTTACGCAAAGCGTTCGAAGGCTCGCTCAGATGACCTTTAGCAGAAACAGGATCAGGACGATCAGCAGGATGGTGCCAAGCGTGCCGGTGGGAGCGTAGCCCCAGCTGCGTGAATAGGGAAACGCAGGAAAGGAACCGGCGAACAGCAGCACAAGAATGATAAGGACGATGATCACAGACAGCCTCCATGCGAACGACTCGCCAGATGGATGCAGGTTGGCGTGTCTCTGTTATCCGACGGCACAAAGGCGGAATCTTTCCTCGGGGAGCAACGCCGCGCTCGTCCGAGCGGTTCTTACCTCCCGTACGGGTGCTGACTTTGCCGTACCCAAAGGAAATGCGATGTTCCTGATTCTTGCTCTTGTGCTGCTGGTGATCTGGGTTGGCTGCTTCTTTGTGTTTCATATCGCCGGGTTTCTGATTCACCTGCTGATCCTGTTCGCCGTGATCTCCTTTATCTTCCACTTTCTGCGTGGCAGAACGACGTAAACGCAAGAGGCCCGGCGGTGAGCCGGGCCTCCGTGAGCGGCCATCGAGTCATTGGCGGGGAACGTTGTGCGCAGGGGTCTCCGGGCTGGGCGGAGGCATGTTGGCGAGGACCTCTGGCGTCTCCTCTTCGAGCTTCGGAAGCTTGGTCGCGAGCGCGAGCTCGAGAACCTGATCCATATTGTCGACAAAGTTGAGCTTCATCGTGTTCTTGATCAGGTCGGGAAGCTCGGCAAGATCCTTGCGATTCTCGGCCGGAAGGACCGCTTCGAAGATGCCGGCGCGATGAGCGGCGAGGAGCTTTTCCTTGAGGCCCCCGATGGGCAGAACCTTGCCCCGCAGCGTGATCTCCCCGGTCATGGCGATGTCCCGGCGAACCTCGGTCTTGGTAAGGGCCGAGGCAAGGGCCGTAGCGAGCGTGATGCCCGCAGAGGGGCCGTCCTTGGGGATGGCGCCCTCGGGCACGTGGATGTGGATGTCGATGTTGCGGTAGAAGTCGCGCGGCAGACCCAGATGGTGTGAGCGCGAGCGAATGTAGGTGAGCGCCGCCTGCGCCGACTCCTGCATCACGTCGCCCAGCTGGCCGGTGGCGGTCATCTTGCCCTTGCCGTCGAGGACCTGCACCTCCGTTTGGAGGATGGAGCCGCCCATCTCGGTCCAGGCAAGACCGGTAACCAGCCCGATCTCGTTGTGCTCATGCACCTGCGAGTCGCGAAACTTCGCGACGCCAAGGAGATCGGGGAGAGTTTCTCCCGTGACGGCCTCCTTGTACTCGGTGTTGGAGACGACTTTGCGGGCGATCTTGCGGCAGATGTTGCCGATCTCGCGCTCGAGGTTGCGCACGCCGGACTCACGCGTGTAGTTGCGGATGATGCCGCGCAGCGCGTCATCGTTCAGCGAGACCTGTTCGGCGGTGAGGCCGGTGCCTTCGAGCTGCTTATTCACCAGGTACTGCTTGGCGATCTCGAGCTTTTCGAGTTCGGTGTAACCGGAGAGGCGAAGGATCTCCATGCGATCCTGCAGCGGGCCGGGGATGGTGTGCAGGACGTTGGCAGTCGCGACGAAAAGCACCTGCGAGAGGTCGTATTCAACGTCGAGATAGTGATCCTGGAAGGTGTTGTTCTGCTCAGGGTCGAGCACCTCAAGCAGAGCGGCCGCCGGATCGCCTCGGAAGTCCGAGGCCATCTTGTCGATTTCGTCGAGCATGATGACCGGGTTCTTCGTGCCGGCCTTCTTCATCGACTGAATGATCTGACCGGGCAAAGCGCCGATGTAGGTCCGGCGGTGCCCGCGAATCTCGGCTTCGTCGCGCACGCCGCCCAGGGACATGCGCACGAACTTGCGGCCGGTGGCCTTCGCGATGGACATACCAAGCGAGGTCTTGCCAACGCCCGGAGGCCCGACAAAGCAAAGGATGGAGCCCTTAGGATTCTTGACGAGCTGACGAACCGCAAGGAACTCAAGGATGCGGTCCTTGATCTTCTCCAGACCGTAGTGGTCCTCGTTGAGGACCTGCTCGGCGTTCTCGATGCTGCGAATCTCCTTGCTGCGCTTGCGCCAGGGAACCGCAAGCAGCCAGTCAAGGTAGTTGCGGCTGACCGTGGATTCGGCGGACATGGGCGGCATGGCTTCGAGCTTCTTGAGCTCCTGCATGGCCTTGTCCTGCACGTCCTTGGGCATGCCGGCCTCTTCGATCTTCTTCTTCAGTTCGTCGAACTCGCTCTTTTCGCCGCGGCCGAGCTCCTTCTGGATCGCCTTGATCTTCTCGTTGAGGTAGTACTCCTTCTGCGCACGCTCCATCTGCCGCTTCACGCGCGACTGAATAGTGCGATCCATGTTGAGTTTTTCAATCGCAATGTCGAGAGTGTCGGCGATGCGGGCCAGACGCATCTCGGGATCAAACACCTCGAGAAGCTGCTGCTTCTCTTCGATCGAGATGGGCAGGTTGGCCGCGATCAGATCGGCGAGCTTGGCGGGCTCATCGGTGCGCAGGGCAGCGGCGGCCTCCTGGTTCAACGACTGCTGCAGCTTGCTGTACTGCTCATAGAGCTGGTGCACGCGAGTGACAAGCTGCTCGGTCTGCGGCGTGCTCTGAAGATCGTTCTTCGAGGTGCGCACGGTGGCGACGAAGAAGCCGTCGTCGTCGTTCACCTCGACGGCGCGGGCGCGCTCTACGCCTTCGACCAGCACGCGGATGTTGCCGTCCGAAAGGCGCACCGACTGCACGATGTTGCCGATGGTGCCGACGGTGTAGATGTCCTCCGCGGTGGGCTCGTCGACTGAGGCATCATGCTGGGTCGCAAGGAAGATCTTGCGGTCGCCGTTGAGCGCCTCTTCGAGCGCCCGCACCGAGGACTCGCGGCCCACAACGAAGGGGGCCATCATTTGCGGAAAGATCACCATCTCGCGGATGGGCATCATCGGGAGTTTGCGTTGAGTTCCGTTCTTTGGTTCGCGCTCTTCGTTCTTCATGGGCCTCCCGATTAGACGTGAGCTGCAGGGCTTGGATGCAGCGCCACACTTGGGCAGATTGTACGCGCAACGGAGACGCGAAGACGGCAAACGCCGGGTACGCAGCGGGGGCGGTGTTCCACTGGATGAACACCGCGCCGGTTGTGCACTGAGGTCTGCCGTTTGCTGCCGTTGGGCTGTTGCGTGATATGAAACTCAGCCCGATTAGCCGGCCTTTTCGAGGAGCACCGGCAGGGTGATGTCGCGGGTCTTGACCATCTCTTCGGTGATGATCAGCTCCTTGACCTTCTTGTTGCCGGGCACGTGGTACATGAGGTCGAGCATGAGCTCTTCCAGGATCATGCGAAGGCCGCGAGCGCCGACCTTGCGCTGTAGCGCCTCGCGGGCGATCTCCTTGATGGCGTCGTCAGTCCAGGTGACCTTGACCCCCTCGTAGTCGAACAGCCGCGCATACTGCTTGAGCAGGGCGTTGCGCGGGCGGGTGAGGATGTCGATGAGGGCGGCCTCGTCCAGCTCATCGAGGATGCCCAGGACGGGCAGCCGGCCGATGAACTCCGGGATCAGACCGTACTTGAGCAGGTCCTGGGGCTCCGCCTGGCGAAGCAGTTCGGTGTCGCGCTGGGCGCGGATGGGGGTGACGCCGGCGGCCTTGGTGTCGGCGTCGGCGATGGTCTTGAAGCCGAGGGCCTTCTTGCCGATGCGGCGAGCCACGATCTTTTCCAGACCCACAAAGGCGCCGCCACAGATGAACAGGATGTTCGTCGTGTCGACGATGGTGAACTCCTGGTGCGGATGCTTGCGGCCACCCTGCGGAGGCACGTTGGCGACGGTGCCTTCAAGCAGCTTCAGCAGCGCCTGCTGCACACCCTCGCCGGAGACGTCGCGGGTGATGGAGGGGTTCTCGTCCTTGCGCCCGATCTTGTCGATCTCGTCGATGTAGATGATGCCGGCCTGGGCGCGAGCCACATCGTTGTCGGCGGCCTGGAGCAGCTTGAGAATGATGTTTTCGACGTCCTCACCGACGTAGCCGGCCTCGGTGAGCGTGGTGGCGTCGACGATGGCGAAGGGCACGTCGAGCATCTTCGCCAGCGTCTGCGCCATGAGGGTCTTGCCCGAGCCCGTGGGTCCCACGAGAAGGATGTTGGACTTCGCCAACTCGACATCATTGCCGCGCATGCGGTTCATCTGAATGCGCTTGTAGTGGTTATAGACGGCGACGGCAAGCTTCTTCTTGGTGACGTCCTGGCCGATGATGTACTCGTCGAGGAAGGTCTTCACCTCGGCGGGCTTGGGCAGGTGCTGCGGTGCGGCGCCGGCCGGGGCTTCCGCACCCTTATCATCTTCCAGAATGGAGTTGCAGACCGCAACGCACTCATCGCAGATGTATGCGCGCGGGTAGTCCGAGGGCGAAGAGATGAGCTTGGCCACAGCGTCCTGCGACTTGTGGCAGAACGAGCAGCGGAGTGACTCTTCCAGGCCCCGAGTGGTCTTCATAAGCGGTTGCAACTCCTTGAACGCGGCTCCTTGAAGGGGGCTCCGGGTCCTTTCGAGAACGTTGTAAGTTTACACCTTAGCGGAAATCCGCAGCGGGTGGCATAAACAGTGGTTATGGCAGGTTGGGTACTGCCGGGTAAAAGCGCAGGCGGCACTCGAGGAGTGCCGCCTGGGTATGCCACGCAACATAGAGAGGATCAGGTGCGCGGCCGATCGATGATGTCGTCGACGATGCCGTACTCCTTGGCCTGCTGGGCGGTCATGATGAAGTCGCGTTCGACGTCACGCTCGATGCGATCGAGCGGCTGACCGGTGTTGAGACTCATGAGCTTGTTGGTGAGTTCGCGGATGCGCAGGATCTCGCGCGCGTGGATGTCGATGTCGGTGGCCTGGCCGCCGAGCCCGCCCATGGAGGGCTGGTGGATCAGGATGCGGGAGTTGGGCAGGGTGAAGCGCTTGCCCTTTTTGCCGGCCATGAGCAGAAAGGCGCCCATGCTGGCGGCCTGACCGATGCACAGGGTTTGCACATCGTTCTTGATGTACTGCATGGTGTCGTAGATCGCGAGGCCGGCCGAGATCGAGCCCCCCGGGGAGTTGATGTAAAGCTGGATGTCCTTCTCCGGGTCCTCGCCGGAGAGGAACAGGAGCTGCGCGATGATGAGATTGGCGATGTTGTCGTCAATGGGCGTGCCGAGGAAGATGATGTTGTCGCGCAGCAGACGGCTGTAGATGTCGTAGGAGCGTTCGCCCCGGCTCGTCTGCTCGAGCACCATCGGAATAAGTCCCATAGATCTCTCTTTCTGTGTTGCGAGTGGTGGTCTGAGGAAGAGCGTAGCAGCCCAAGGCTGGGTGCGTTCGGCAGCGAACGCGAACAGCTTTCGAGTGGACCTAGAAGGCCATTACGCCGCGAGCTTCTCGTACAGCGTGGTGCCGGCCTTTTCGCGACGCATCTGTTCGCGGATGCGAGGAAGCGAGCCGTCGTCGGCGAGGCGCTTACGCAGCGTCTCGAGCGGCTCGCGCGACTGGAGGGAGAGCATGAGCAGCTCGCGCTCCAGCTCGTCGTCGCTCACGGTGAGTTGTTCCTCATCGGCGATCCGGTCGAGGATCAACGATGCCTTGACCTCAGCGATGGCCTGATCGCGCTGCGCGGCGCGGAGCTGCTCGAAGTTGAGCTGGCGCATGGCTTCGGTGGTCATGCCTTGCTGTGCAAGCGCGCGCAGGCCGCGTTCCAGGCGAGCATCAATCTGCTGTTGCACGAAGGTCTCGGGAACAGGGAAGTGGAAGCGCTGGATGAGCTCGTCGAGCATCGCGTCCCGAGCCCGCGTTTCGAGCGCGTCCTTCTTGCGAGCCGCGACGCGCTCCCGTAGCTGGCTCTCGAAGTCCTGCCAGGAGTCATACCGGCCGAGCTGCTTGGCAAACTCGTCATCGCGCTCCGGGAACGTCTTGCGCTTGATCGCCTTCACCGTGACGTCGTAGCTGACGGTCTTACCGGCGAGTCGCTGGTCACCGAACTCGGCGGGGTAGTCGACCTCGAAGGTGAGCTCCTCGCCGACCTTTCTGCCGCGGAGAGCATCGGTGAAGGCCTGGAGGGTGTTCTTGCCGTTGATCTCGAGCAGCACGTCGTCGCCCTTGATCTCGGGCTGCTCCGCCTTGTTCTCGTCCCCTTCGTCGGAGACGGTCTGCGCCAGTTCGTGAACATGGCCCTTGAAGCTGATCT
>CAXTWN010000138.1:0-9738 GCA_964248055.1 uncultured Acidobacteriaceae bacterium
GATCTGGTCAGTTACAACGAAAAGCACAATGAAGCCAACGGCGATAACAACACCGACGGCGCCAACGACAACGACAGCTGGAACATGGGGGCTGAGGGACCGACGGACGATGAAAACATCAATCGCGAGCGGGAACGGCAGACCCGAAACTTCCTGACCACGCTGATGCTGAGCCAGGGCGTGCCGATGCTCACCGGCGGTGATGAGTTCGCGCGCTCGCAGCAGGGCAACAACAACTGCTACTGCCAGGATGACGAGCTTACCTGGTTTGACTGGAAGCTGGATGACGCGCGCAAGCGACTGCTGCAGTTCACGTCACAGTTGATCCAGCTGCGCAAAGACCATCCCAACCTGCATCGGCGGCGGTTCTTCCAGGATCGTAAGATTCGCGGCTCGGTCGTTCATGATGTGGCCTGGTACGGCTCCGATGGAAACGAGGTCTCGGATGAGGGCTGGGAGAACGCCGGCGCAAAGTCCATCGGCGTGATGTTCAATGGCAAGACGCTCGACGTGATGGATGAGGAAGGCAATACGGTTGTCGACGACAGCTTCCTCATCCTCGTCAACGCCTCCGACAACGGCGTCGAGTACACCTTGCCGGAACCGCCGAACAAGACACCCTGGCGACAAGTGCTCGATACCGAAAGCATCGCGAATCCGTTTTGTGAATCCACGGTGCAGCCGAAGGTGATTCTTGGCGCCAGAACGGTACGCGTGTACAGCGATGGTGTGGAAGAGCCCGCCAAGGCACCGGCACGGCAGCGGCCAGCGCGCACAGTGTAGGAGGAGCCTCAATAGTGGGCGCTGCTCGTTCTGAGTGGCGCCCATCTTTCTTCAGCGCGCCGGGCCGAGCCTCTCGTACGCGGCGATCTGTTCCAGTGTGAGCTTTTGCACATCCTCGCCGGAGGCGTGTGCCTTGTACCAGCGCACGAGCCACTCGAGGGCAGTCTCCAGACGCAGACGCGGCTGCCAGCTCAACTCCGTGCGGGCGCGACTGGCATCGAGCTTCAGGTAGCCCGCCTCGTGAACGCCGGGTTCCGGGTCGAGCACCCAGCGCGCGCCCTCGCCCCAAAACTGGACCATTTTCTCGACGATCCAGTCCACCGGCTGCGCGTCGTCCTCGCTAGGGCCGAAGTTGAACGCCGTGGCGTACCGCGGCTCCCCGGAGAGCAGTCTCTCGGCCAGCAGAAGGTACCCGTGCAGCGGTTCGAGGACGTGTTGCCAAGGGCGAATCGCGTGGGGGCGGCGGATCAGCGCAGGCTTGCCCGCAACGAAGCCCCGAACCAGGTCAGGGATGAGCCGGTCGTCCGACCAGTCGCCGCCGCCGATCACATTGCCGGCGCGCGCCGTTGCGAGGGCGCAACCATGGTCGCGGAGCTTGTCTGCGGGAAAATAGCTCTGCCGGTAGGCCGCCGAAACGATCTCTGCGCAGGCCTTCGAGCTGGAGTAAGGGTCGTAGCCGCCGAGCGGATCGGTCTCGCGATACCCCCACACCCACTCCTTGTTCTCATAACACTTATCCGTGGTTACGCTGACGACGGCGCGCACCGATGAGGTGCGGCGCACCGCGTCCAGCACTCTCGCCGTGCCGATGACGTTCGTCTCGAAGGTCCCGATAGGATCCTGGTAGGAGTAGCGCACCAGCGGTTGTGCGGCGAGGTGGAAGACGATCTCAGGTGCGAAATCGGTGAGTGCCCGATCCAGCCTGACGCCGTCGCGGATGTCTCCACGGAGGTCCTCGATGGCGCCGCCGATCCGCGCTTCCTGAAACAGACTGGGCGTGGTGCAGGGGTCGAGCCCGTAGCCGCGCACCGTGGCGCCCTTGGACGCAAGCCAAAGAGCCAGCCAGCCACCCTTGAAGCCGGTGTGCCCGGTCAGAAAGACGCGCTTGCCACGCCACACGTTGTCGCTCAAAGAGCAGCTCCTGTCTTGTGTTCAGGTTGGCGTAGGACACCGCTCGAGCTACGCACAGCCGACGCAGGGAATCGTCCTTGTGTCCGCGTTCCGTACGGCTTGGAGGCACAGGGCAGGTGCGCGCCGCTCACCAGGTCTTCCACGGCGCCTTTCCCTTGCTCCAAAGCTCCTCGAGCTGCTGCTTGTCGCGCAGGGTATCCATGGCCTGCCAGAAGCCGTGGTGGAAGAAGGCGTGTACCTCACCCTGGGCGACGAGCGTCTCAATGGGCTCGCGCTCGAACATCTGCGCATCATCGGTCACTGCTTCGATCGCCTTGGGGGAGAGCACGAAGAAGCCGCCGTTGATCCAGCCGCCCTCGTCCTTGGGCTTCTCCTGGAAGGAGTAAATCTGTGTGTTCTTGAGCCCCAGGGCGCCGAAGCGCGCCACGGGTTGCACGCTGGTCAGCGTGACGGCTTTGCCGTGCTCCTTGTGGAACGCGATGGAGGCGGTGATGTCGACGTCCGCGACGCCGTCGCCGTAGGTCATGCAGAAGGGGTCTTCGCCCTGAAGGTACTTCGCCACACGGCGCAGGCGGCCGCCCGTGCCGGAGTTGTCGCCGGTATCGACGAGCGTCACCTTCCATGGCTCGGCGACCGAGTTGTGCACGATCATGCGCCCCTCGTGATTTCCGGCCGTCATGTCGAAGGTGACATCGGAGGTGTGGAGAAAGTAGTTCGCGAAGAACTCTTTGATGATGTAGCCCTTGTAGCCGCAGCAGATGATGAAGTCATGGATGCCGTGCTGCGAGTAGAGCTTCAGGATGTGCCACAGAATCGGCCGGCCGCCGATCTCGACCATGGGCTTGGGACGGACGCTGGTCTCTTCGGCGATACGCGTGCCGAGACCCCCGGCGAGGATGACCGCTTTCATGTGCTCGCAAAATCCTTTGCCGCGCCGTCTGCTCGCAGACAATCGCACGCCCATGGCGTTGGGAGGTACTGAACTCGGCTCCATCATAGCGCAGCGTGTCTGTTGTGCTTTGTTATCCTTGGAACACAATATGAGTCAGCGTTCCGATGCGCTTCGCCAGCAGATTCTGGCCCTTGTTCACGAGTTTCACACCGAGCAGTTTCCGGCACGCGACTTCGTTCCCGGGCAATCCACCGTGCCGGTCTCCGGGAAGGTGATCGATGGAGACGATATTGGGGCAGTGGTGGAGTCGGCGCTCGATGGCTGGTTCACCACCGGGCGTTGGGCTAAGGACTTCGAGCGCAAGCTGGCGCGCTTTGTGGGCGTGCGCTCGGCCAGCCTCGTCAACTCGGGCTCTTCCGCAAATCTGGTGGCTTTAAGCGCGCTGACCTCCCCGAAGTTGGGGGAACGTGCACTGCGAGCAGGCGATGAGGTCATCACTGTGGGAGCAGGCTTTCCCACCACGGTGAATCCGATCTTTCAGAATCGCTGCATACCGGTGTTTGTGGATGTGTCCCTGCCGCACTATGAGATTGACGTGACCAAGCTGGAAGCAGCGCGGAGCGAAAAGACCAAGGCGGTGATGATTGCGCACACGCTGGGAAACGTCTTCGATGTGGATGCGGTTACCGCGTTCTGCAAAAAATACAACCTTTGGTTGATTGAAGACACGTGTGATGCTTTAGGTTCGACATGGAAGGGACAAAAGGTCGGGACCTTCGGCGATATCGCCACGGTGAGCTTTTATCCCGCGCACCACATCACCATGGGTGAGGGTGGTGCCGTGCTCACCGACAAGCCCGCGTTGCAGGTGTTGATCGACAGCTTCCGCGATTGGGGCCGGGACTGCTGGTGCGAGCCGGGCGTGGACAACACCTGTGGCAAGCGGTTCGACTGGCAGTTGGGCACACTGCCCTGCGGCTACGATCACAAGTACACGTACTCGCACGTGGGCTACAACCTGAAGGCGACGGACATGCAGGCCGCGCTCGGGGTCAGCCAGATTGCCAAGCTGCCGCACTTTATCGAGCGTCGCAAGGAAAACTTCCGCTACCTGCACGCCAAGCTCCAGCCCTTTGCCGATGTGCTGCTGCTGCCGGAGGCGACACCCGGCGCGGACCCCAGCTGGTTCGGATTTCCGATCAGCGTGCGGGAGGATGCACCCTTCAAGCGCGACCAGCTGACCAAGGCGCTTGAGGCAAACAAGATCGGTACCAGACTGATCTTTGCGGGGAATCTGTTGCGTCAGCCAGCCTATGAGGGGTTGCACTACCGAGTCGTTGGCGAGATGACCAACACGGATTTTGTGATGAACCAGAGCTTCTGGATCGGCACCTTTCCGGGCCTCACCGAACCGATGCTCGACTTCATCGCGGATACGGTCAAGACCTTCGTCGAAAACGCGAAGGCCGGTCTTCAGGTGCTTGTCTAGAGCCGGCCAGAGCGAGCGCGGAGCTTACCACGCGACCGAAGACGCATGCCATCGCGCAGTGCGTTGCAGTGCTTCGCGAAGGGGGACGCGGACGTGCAAGCCGATCTCGTCTCTGGCGCGATCGATCGACGGCACGTAACTGTTCAGGACAGCGGCCGGGTCGGGTGTTTGATCGATCTGGATCTGCAGGGACGTGTTGCCGTTTCCATCTGGTACCAGTGTCGCGGCCGTGAGCCGAGCGGCCTCCGCAATCGTGTACCCCTCGTCGGAGCCGACGTTGTAGGCCCGATTCGGTGCACCCTGCACAAGCAACGTCCAAAGCCAGACGGCGAGATCGCTCATGTACAACCAGGAGCGTCTCGGGGTGCCGTCGCCCCTGATGTGAATGGGCTCACGGCGAAGCGCCGCACCGATGAAGTTGCCGATGGCAAAGTGCGCGTCGAGCGGCAGGTGCGGGCCGACAAACGCAAAGCAGCGCGCGATGACCGGCTCTAGTGGGCTGTTGTGCGCGTATGCGACACAGAGGTGCTCTGCCATGCGTTTGCTCTCGTCATAGGAACTGGCGAGCTGCAGGGGATCAGGCGCGCCGAGGTACGTCTCGGGCGTGTGGGCGGATGTCGTGGAACGTCCATACACCGCGCCGGTCGAGATGTAGAGCAGACGCTGTGCTCCGGTGCTGCGGGCAAACTGCAGCACGCGCCGCGTACCGTCGAGGATGTTCTCGGCGAGCTCCCATGCGGGCTGCTCGGCCTGCTTGCCGCCGGAGTCGGTCGCGGCATGGAGGACATGCGTGTGCGGCTCCTGCGGAAACGCGAAGCTGCGGACGTCGCCTTCGAGCAGCCGAATCGCGGGGTCTTCGGCGATGTGCGGTGCGGTCTCCCGAAACCGATTAGGGTCGCGCGTGAGAACGGTTGCTTCGAGATCAAGCGCGAGTTCGCGGCGTGCGTACAGCAGAGTCTCCAGCAGCCAATGGCCAAAGAAGCCGGTTCCGCCCGTGATGAAGAGTCGCGCACCGCGCAAGGCGTCGAAGCTGGGCTGTGCGAGCGGAAGCACCTCGGCGAGATCCTGTAAAGGCAGGGGCTTGGACGGCATCGGTCCAGTATGCCGCCTGCAGCGTCGCTGCGGACAGGGTTCTCTGCGACGAAGCCCCGTCCGTGTGCGTCTGATACGGGTGAGCACTTCTTCCCATCCGGTGTCGGCGAGCTCCCCGGAGCGGCCGCCTTCGCCTGCGGTGGCGGGAAGCAGCCGCCTGGCGCAGACCTGGCGCGCGCTGCGGCATCGCAACTTCAAGCTGTTTGTCGCAGGGCAGAGTGTCTCGTTGATCGGCACCTGGATGACGCGACTGGCCACGAGCTGGCTGGTGTACCGGCTCACCCATTCCGCGCTGTTGTTGGGCTTGGTCGGCTTTGCAGGCCAGATTCTGACGTTTGTGCTGGCGCCCTTCGCCGGCGTGTGGGTGGAGCGCATGGACCGGCGCAGGCTTCTGGTCTGGACGCAGGCCGCGGCCGCGGTGCAGTCGCTGGGCATGGCCGCGCTGACCCTCGCGGGCAAGATCACGATTGCAGAGATCATCGCGCTCAGCATGCTGCAGGGGCTGATCAACGCCTTTGACATGCCGGCGCGGCAGGCGTTCACCGTGGAGATGGTGGAAGATCGGGCGGACCTGGGCAACGCCATCGCGCTGAACTCGTCGATGGTGAATCTGGCACGGCTGGTGGGACCGGCGCTGGCAGGTATCGTGATCGGGGCCGTCGGCGAGGGCTGGTGTTTTCTGATCGACGGGGTCAGCTACTTCGCTGTAATCGTCTCCTTGCAGATGATGCGACTGAAACCGCTGGCCAGCGCCCGGCACTCCGCGACCATGATCGAGCAGATGCGCGAGGGTTGGGATTACGTCAAAGGGTTTCGGCCGATCCGAACCGTGTTGCTGCTCTTCGCGGTGCTGAGCCTGATGGGCTGGCCGTATGCGGTGCTGCTGCCGATCTTCGCGGGGCAGGTGCTGCACGGAGGCGCCCACACTCTGGGTTGGCTTACCGGCTGTTCGGGGCTGGGCGCCTTAGCGGGAGCGTTGGCCCTGGCCTCACGGCGCAGTGTGGTTGGACTCACGCGCCACATCCAGGTGGCGGCGGCGGTCTTCGGGGCAGGCCTGATCCTGTTCGGGGCCTCGCGCTCGCCGTGGGTGAGCCTTCTGCTGATGCTGGTAGTGGGTTGGGGCATGATGACCGGCCTCGCGGCCAGCAACACCATCGTGCAAACGCTGGCACCCGAGGACAAACGGGGGCGCGTGATGAGCTACTACACCATGGCTTTCGTGGGCATGGCGCCCTTCGGCAGCCTGTTGGCGGGCTCGCTGGCGCACTGGATGGGCGCCCCGCGGACCGTGATGTTCACCGGGGCCTGCTGCCTTGCAGGATGTGTCTGGTTCACGACGGAGTTGCCGAAGATCCGCCGTGTGATGCGCCCCATCTACCGCGAGATGGGTTTGATGCACGACGCAGGAGAGCCTGGGCGCGAAGACCTCGTCGGCACCTCGTAGCGGGTGCTCTCTAGCCCAGGCTCTGCAGAACCTCCGCGAGCTGCGGTTCCGTCAGGCCGGAGCTGGCTGTGAGCCACGTGGACAACGTGGCGCCGTGGGGGCGGCAGTCTCTGCTTGCGCCGTGCTGAAGCAGCAGATGCAGAAACGGAAGGTGCGCCTTGCCGGCTGCCAGGCTGAGCGCCGTCTCGTCGTGGCGATTGCGGCTGTCGATCGTGGCGCCGCGTTCGAGCAGAAGCCGGCCCAGGGGAACGGATCCCTCGATGGCGGCGAGCATGAGGAGTGACCAGCCGTTTGCATTGGCGAGATTGGGATCGAGACCGGATTCTAGGGCGGCGCGGAGGGCGGATTCGTCTCCGCGCTTGATCAGGTTCTGGGCCGCGCGGTAGGAAAGGGGCACGGGGTTACTCGGCCAGCTGCTGGGGCTTGGAGCCGAAGTCCTCGCCGAAGTAGAAACGCTCGACGACCATGCAGAAGATGTGCTCGAGGGCGAGGTGGGATTCCTGGATGTTCATGGTGGTGTCGGAGGGAACGATGACGTTGAGGTCCGCATTGTCCTTCATCGCGCCCCCGTTGTTGCCGGTGTAGGCGATGGTGTGGACGCCCAGGGTGCGCGCGAACTTGAGGGCCTTGACACAGTTTTTGCTGTTGCCGGAGGTGGAGATGGCGAGCAGGACGTCGCCGGGGTTGGCGAGGGCTTCGACCTGACGCTCAAAGACGTTGTCGTAGCTGTAGTCGTTGCCGATGGCGGTGAGGATGCTGGTGTCGGTGGTGAGCGCGATGGCGCGGAGGGCCGGGCGGTCGACGGTGAGGCGGCTAACAAACTCGGCGACGAGGTGCTGGGCGTCGGCGGCGCTGCCCCCGTTTCCGCAAACCATCAGATTATTGCGGGAGTTCAGGGCTTCGGCGGTGTGCCGCCCGGGTTCGACGACGGTGGCGTGGATGGCCTGGTCGTTGAGGACCTTGATCATGGTGTCGAGGGATTGCTGGAGTTGCCTGCGGACGAGATCGGTCATGGGTGCCTTGGGGTGGGTTGACTGGCTTGTGCCTGCGGCACTCGCCCGTGCAAATACAGGGTTCCTTCGACTTTGCTGCGCTTCGCTCAGGATGACGCTTTCATGGTTGCGTTGCGCTTCGCTCAGGATGACGCTGTTGTGGTGAGGGAGGTGGATCAGCGACGATGGGTCAGGAAGGCAAGGGCACGGCCTGGGCGCTGGGCGCAGGCATGGTGAGCGGATTGCCAGCAGTGAGGCCGGCGAGGGCGACGGGTTCCGTTCTGGGAAAGGAGAACGGATTTTCAAAGTTAATCCGCTCAAGTTCTACGGCGTACGGCCGATGTTGTATTTGGGTGTAGATGGCGCCGACGTACTCGACAATAAAAACGAGGAAGACGAGCATCAGCGACTGGAGGAAGAAGAGACCGATGATCATGGGCGCCACGCCGACCTCGAACGTGTTCCAGAAGGCGAGCTTGGCGATGAGGTAGCCAAGGGCGACGATGAAGGAGAGAACAGCGCCGCCGAAGCCGGCGAAGGTCGCGAGGCGGAGCGGAACCTTGGAGTAGTTAATGACGCCCAGCATCCCGATGTCATAGAGCGTGTACCAGTTGTTCTTGGTGACGCCGAACTTGCGGGAGGGCTGGTCGTAGAGGAGCTTGACGGTGGGGAGGCCGATCTCGGCGATCATGCCGCGGAAGTAGGGATAGGGATCGTCGAACTGCCGGACGAGCTCGACCACCTTGCGGTCGTAGAGGCCGAAGCCGGTGTAGTTCTGGATGGTTTCGATGGAGCTGAGGCGCTCGGCGGTCTTGTAGTACTGCTTGCGCAGCCAGAACATCAGGCCGTTCTCTTCGCTGGTGCGCTTGATGCCGAGGACGCAGTAGGCGCCTTTCTCCCACTCGGCGATCATGTCGGCGATCATGGGCGGCGGGTCCTGGAGATCGGCGACGATGCCGAGGACCGCATCGCCGCGTGCCTGCATGAGGGCGTGGATGGGCGAGCGGATGTGGCCGAAGTTGCGGGCGTTGACGATGATCTTTACGTTGGGGTCTTCGGCCGCGATCATCTTCAGGATGGCGACCGTGTTGTCGCGGGAATGGTTGTCGATGAAGATGTGCTCGTACTCGTAGCGGCCGATGCCGGCCATCACCGCGCGGACCTGGTTATACAGGTTGAGGACGTTGGCTTCCTCGTTGTAACAGGGCGTGATGATGGAGATGGTCTTGCGGTTCACGCGGGCGCGGACTCCTCGGCTGGGCTGGCACAAGTGTAGCGGAAGACGCGGGTTAGACCGACGGTACGGAGGAGGTCTTGAAGGTAACCTTTTTGTGCCCGACGAAGCTCAGGATGGTCGTAAAGCCCTGAACGAGCGCCCCGGCGAGGTACCCTGCCGCAGCCTTGCCCGAGGAGAGCCGGCGCGCCAGCCAGGGGGCGTGCAGGCGGGCGGCAGAGGCGTTCAGCAAGGCGTGAAGAGCGGGGCCGTGCGCGTGGATGACGGTCTGCAGGATGCGAGTAACAGCGGAAAGTGCGAAGAGGCCGGGGAGCATGCCTACGCCGTAGACGCCGAAGCACTTGAACCATTCGAGGAGGTAGTTGCCGCGGGTTTTGAAGACGAAGAACTTGTAGCCGAAATAGGCAACCGTGATGTTGAGCGGCGTGGAGATGAGGGAGGCGGCGACAACGGTGAGGTAGAGGAACCGCCCTGGAACGATGTGGGTGAGGAGAAACAGGGTGAGGGCAAAGGTGCAGTAGCCGAAGACGGTGTTGAAGAGGCCGACGCCGAGGTAGCGCAGGAATTGGGCGCCGGAGAGGCGGTTGACGAGGGCCTGGAGGCGCCGCTTGGGAAGGAAGGGGTCTTGCGGGATCGGGACTGCGGGGAGGGGATCGGGTTGGGCGTCGGGTTGCGTGTGGG
>CAXTWN010000139.1:0-9679 GCA_964248055.1 uncultured Acidobacteriaceae bacterium
ATTCTGCTCGATCTGAAGCGGGGCGCGGTCTAGGGCGACGCTGGACGGATGGCGAGCGCGACCCGCGGGATGCCGGACAGGTCGTCGAGAAAGCGCACGTCATCCCAGGGCTGCAACAGGTCCGCGAGCCCTTCCCGCTGACCATAGCCGAACTCCAACGCAAGCAGGCCGCCAGGGCGGAGCGCCGCGTTGGCCTGCGGGATGAGGCGCCGATACACCGCCAGGCCGTCAGGGCCGGCGAAGAGTGCCGTATGCGGCTCAAAGTCGCGGACCTCCGGCGGGAGGGTCGGGGCGTCGCTGTCGGGCACGTAGGGTGGGTTGGAGACGACGACGTCCAGGCGCAGGCCCGTCTCGAGCTCCGGAAGCAACGCTGCGAGCAGGTCGGATTCAAAGAAGGTGAGGCGATCGGCGAGGCCGAGGCGGGCGGCGTTGCCCTTGGCGATGGCCAGCGCCGTTGCGGACAGGTCGAGCGCCACGATCTCCGCGTGCGGCAGATGGGCGGCCAACGCCAGCGCGATGGCGCCGGAGCCGGTGCCGACGTCCGCGACGCGCAGCGTGGGCTGCACGTTCGCGGTTGCCCAGTGCAGCGTGGCTTCCACGAGCAGCTCGGTCTCCGGCCGCGGAATGAGCACCCCGGGCGCGACCCGGAGGTCCAGGCCGAAGAACTCCTGACGACCGGTGATGTACTGCAGGGGTTCGTGTGCGGCGCGACGGGCGACCCTGCCGGCGAACGCCCCCTGCACCTCCGGGGTAAGCGACGCCTCAGCGTGCGCGAGCAGCCAGGCGCGCGGTTGCGCCAGCAGATCCAGCAGCAGGGTCTCGGCATCGCGGCGGGCGATCTGCTCGGTGGCGCGGGCGATGGCCTCTTTCGGAGTCACGGGATGACGTGGAGGCGTCCTCGGCACCGTGCGATTGGATGCGGCGCGGATCGACTCCTTGCCGCCGCCTGATAATCACGGTGTGACTACCTCTGTTCTGACTGAGAACTCCCTGGAAGCCATCGAAGCCCGGCTTGCGCCACTTCGGGCGCGTCTGGCAGCCCATCCGCTTTACCCGAGTCTCCGCACGCCCGATCATCTTCGGCTCTTCATGGAGTCGCATGTGTACGCCGTGTGGGATTTCATGTGCCTGCTGAAGGCCCTGCAGCGCAGGCTGACCTCGGTCGACGTGCCGTGGGCCCCAACGCCCTTCCCGGCGAGCCGGCGTTTCATAAACGAGATTGTGTTGGGCGAGGAGTCCGACGTCTACGAAGGCCGGCCGGTCAGTCACTTTGAGGTGTACCTGGAGGCGATGGAGCGGGCTGGCGCGGACACCTCGGCCATGGGAGGTCTGCCCGCGCGGGTGGTTGCCGCACCGGATGCGGCGTTGGACCTGGAGGGTGTACCTGCGGCCGCGCGCCGCTTTGTGGAGACGACCTTCGCCTTCATTGACCGGGGCTCGCTTGCCGCGCAGGCGGCAGCGTTCACCTTTGGGCGCGAGGATGCGATCCCCGCGATGTTTCGCTCGCTGGTCCGCGAACTCAACCGCGAGATGGGCGGAGATCTGGGCCAGTTCGTCTGGTACCTGGAGCGGCACATCGAGGTCGACGGCGATGAGCACGGGCCGCTGTCGCTGCGGATGGTGGCCGACGTGTGCGGCGACAATCCCGCGCTGTGGGAGGACGCAGCGCAGGCCGCCGAGGAGGCGATCCGGGCGCGGCTGGCGCTTTGGGATGGCATTCTGGCGCAGATCGTGGGCGGCGCGATGCCGGCATGACCGAAGCGCCGCAGCTTGTCTCTCCGGCGGATCTGGAGGCCTTGCTCTCCGAGCTGGAAGGGCTGCCCGGCATGTTGCGCGAGGGCTTCTTCGGGCCGGACTCGGTGACGTGGCAGGTGAACCGCGAGAGCGCGGTGTTTCTGGGCGCGGGGCGGGCGGCGCTCTTGCAGCTGGCGCATCCGTGGGTGGCGGCTTCGCTCCGGCACCACTCCAACCTGATGCATGACGCGATCGGGCGTTTCCACTCCACCTTTCGGGTGGTGTACACCATGCTGTTCGGCACGCGCGCGCAGGCCCTGGCGGCCTCGCGGCAGCTGTACCGGCGCCATACGACGGTCCGCGGCGAGCTGCCGGGGGCGGTCGGAACGCATCCGGCGCACGAGCGCTACGAGGCCAACGAGGTCGCGGCGCTGCGCTGGGTCTTTGCCACGCTGGTGGACAGCGCGATGCTGGCCTACGCCTTCGCCCTACCGCCCCTGAGCGACCTCGCGCGCGAGACGTACTACCGCGAAAGCAAGCGCATGGCGGCGCTTTGCGGCATCCCGCCAGCGGCCCTGCCGGACGACTGGCAGGCGTTCACGGCGTACATGGCAGCGACGCTCGCATCGCCAGCGCTGGGGGTCGATGCCAGCGCGCGGGCGCTGGGGCAGAGCGTGCTCTCGGGCGTTGGCACCTGGGTACGATCGCCGCGCTGGTACCGGGCGCTCACGGCGTCGTGGCTGCCGGAGCGTCTGCGCCACGGCTTTGGACTTTCCTTCGGCCCGCCGGAGGAACGAGCGCTCGACCGCGCCGCGCGTTGGGTGCCGCGGGGGTATGCGGTCCTGCCCTCCGCGGTGCGTTATACCGGGCCCTCACACGAGGCCGCGGAGCGCTTGCGAGGGCGGGCTCCGGGCATGCTGACACGCGCCGGCAATCGCTTCTGGATGGGGCAGCCGCGGATGCTGTTTTCAGAGCTGCTCGAGGAAGACCGGCGATGACTTTGCGTCAGGGCGTCTTCGGCTTGGCGCGCTTGCGGGCCGGGGCCTTGGGGGCCTGCTTGCGGGCGCGATGGCCCAACGGTGTGAGCACGACCGTCAGCCCGAAGAGGCGGCCGTCGCTGGGCGGGCTCTTGAGCGTGGTCTGCAGCAGGCGAGCGATGTAGCGGTTGACCGCGGCGATCTGCGGCGCCGAGAGCCAGCCGGTGCGGCGCGTGGCCCACAGCTCGCGCGCCTCCCCTTCCACCACCGTCTGCGGATCGCGCAGACCTTCGGCAACGTCGCGCTCCGTGAGCCGCAGCATCGCGCCGATCAGCGGCGTGATGTGCCGGTCATTACCGCGCTTGCCCGGCTCATAGACCAGGCTCATGGTGGGGGCCACCGTACGATACAGGGTCTCGCGTCGACCCGCGGTGCCGCGCTCGTCGGCTTCGACCACCAGGCCCGCGGCAACCAGGATGCGAAGGTGATAGTAGAGGGCGTCGGCGGGACGGCTCAGCGCGGCAGCCAGTTCGGTGACCGAGACCGTGCCCATCGACGCCAGTACGTCGACGATCTCCTGCCGGGTAGGGGCGCGCAACGCCGCCAGCTGTTTGGGCGACCGGATCAGGTAGGGCTTGGAAGCGGACGGCATGGGCGGGATGCTAGCACATCGTCGCGGGTGGGCGCGGGGAGGTGAAAGGGCGTTGAAGATGGGCGTGGAATTTCAAGGGCCGTGGCGAACCTGGGCGGTTATGCCGGGCGGGGCAGAAAAGCAGGTCCTTCGCCTTCGGCTCAGGAGGACAAATCAGGAGGAAGGGGCGCAGCCGAAGCTCAGGCGAAGGAGCGGCACAGCCGAAGTGAACGTGTCACTCAGCCAGTAGGAAGGACCGCAAATGCGCGGAGGACCCTACAGACGGCAAATCAGCAGTTCGCGTTCGTAGACCATCTCGGGGGGCAGGTGGCCGTGGAGCAGAATGAAGAGGCGTTCGTGGTCCATGACCTCGGTCTTCCACTGTTCGCGGTCCACGGTCTCCAGTGTGGCGAAGACCTCGCGCGGAAGGTCGAGGCCATCCCAACAGAGGTTGTCGTAGAACGGCGTCCAGCCGATGGGCGTCTCCCGTGCCGGGACGCGGCCGCGCACACGATCCACGATCCACTTCAGCACCCGGAGATTTTCACCGAAGCCGGGCCACAGAAACCGGCCGTCCTCGCCTTTGCGGAACCAGTTGACGTGAAAGATCTGGGGCACGGCGGAAAGGTCGCGGCTCATGCGGATCCAGTGCCGGAAGTAGTCGCCCATGTGGTAGCCGCAGAAGGGCAGCATGGCCATGGGGTCGCGGCGCACCTGGCCGATCGCGCCGGCCGCGGCGGCCGTGGTCTCCGAACCCATCGTCGCGCCCAGGTACACGCCCGCCCCCCAGTTGAACGCCTGGTGCACAAGCGGCAGGGTGGTGGGCCGGCGACCGCCGAAGACGAAGGCGCTGATGGGCACGCCTTCGGGCGACTCCCATGCCGGATCGATCGAGGGGCACTGCGCCGCGGGCGCGGTGAATCTGCCATTGGGATGCGCGGCGGGCTTCGGTGAGCCGGGCGTCCAGGGCTCGCCGCGCCAGTCGAGGATGTTGAGATTCTCGCCGCTGGGCGGGTGGTCGGTCATGCCCTCCCACCACACGCCCTCGGGCACGCCTTCGCGGACGGTGAGCGCCACGTTGGTGAAAATGGTGTTGCGGCTCAGCGTTGCCATGGCGTTCGGATTGGTCTTGACGGAGGTGCCGGGCGCCACGCCGAAGAAGCCGGTCTCCGGGTTGATCGCGCGCAGTTGGCCGGTGCTGTCGGGCCGTATCCAGGCGATGTCGTCGCCCACGGTCCAGACCTTCCAGCCCTCGAAGCCGGCCGGCGGAATCAGCATGGCAAGGTTGGTCTTGCCGCAGGCGGAGGGAAACGCCGCGGCGAGGTAGGTCTTCTCCGGCGGGTTTCCCTCCTTCGAGGGCTCTTCAACGCCGAGGATGAGCATGTGCTCGGCCATCCAGCCCTCGTCGCGCGCGATGTTCGACGCGATGCGGAGCGCAAAGCACTTTTTGCCCAGCAGCGCGTTGCCGCCGTAGCCCGAGCCATAGCTCCAGATCTCGCGCGTCTCGGGGAAGTGAACGATGTACTTGGTGTCACTGCAGGGCCAGGGCACATCGCGCTCGCCGGGCGCGAGCGGCTTGCCCACCGAGTGCATGCAGGGCACCACGCGCTGGATGTCCTTGTCGATCTCCGCCAGCACCGGCGCGCCGATGCGGCACATGATGCGCATGTTTACGACGGCGTAGGCCGAATCCGTAAGCTGCACGCCGATACGGCTCATCGGCGAGCCGATGGGGCCCATGGAGAACGGCAGCACATACATGGTGCGGCCGCGCATACAGCCGCGAAACAGCTGCTTCAGCTTGCGCCGCATCACAAACGGATCCTCCCAGTTGCTGGTAGGACCGGCAGTCTCTTTGCTCAGCGAGCAGATAAAGGTGCGGTCTTCCACGCGCGCGGTGTCGTTGGGCGCCGAGCGGGCGTAGAAGCAGCCCGGCCAGAGCTGCGGGTCGAGCCGCGTGAAGGTGCCGGCATCCACGAGCTCATCGCAGAGCTGGTTGTACTCGGTCTCCGAGCCGTCGATCCAGTGAATGCAGTCGGGCTGGCAGAGGTCGGCCATCTTTTCGACCCAGCGGATAAGGTGTCGATTGGTGGTGCGCGGGCGGGCGAGGTCGTTCGCGGACGCGGACGGGGGAGCGGGAGCGGAGAGTGAGCTTGCAGACATCGTTTCAGGGGCCGACCTTGGACTGCGGCGAGGCTCCTCTAGGGTACGCCAGCGAAGAAACGGGACCCGCGCAACAGGTTTGCACCCGCGTGCACACTTTCAGGAGCCTCCAAGCGGCACGTTTGAGCTGCATCCCCGGCCGGGCGGATGCCTTCTAATAAAGGTTGGCAGGGGTGGCATGGAACTTACCTTGGGCGCGTCAGAACGGCTGATCGAACACATGGAGCGGCATCCGACGCTGCCGCGGGAGGCGGTGCTGAAGGCCGATCTGCTACGACGCGGCATCTCGTTCGCGCCGGACGCGCTGATGCCGGTGGGCGGAACCCAGGAACACCAGCCCAAGTCGTACTTCATCTTCTCGTTCAACATGGTGCATCAGTCCGACCTGGACGCCACGCAGCAGTGGAAGACGCCCGAGGAGATCGCGCTGACGGGCGGACGCTTTGGCCTGCGGCGGACCATCGTCTCCGTGCGGCTGAATCCGCTCTCACCCTACAAGGTGGTGCTGCATGAGGGGGAGCGCTGGCTGACCGCGGAAGGGGAGTTGCTCGCCGAGGTGGCGCTGCCCCCGATGCCGCCGCACTACGCGGACCGGCTGCCCGACGGCAAGACCGCCGCGGAGATCGCGCCGACCATCGAGTGGGGCTACCTGATCTACCTGACCATCTTCCGCATCTGCCAGTACTTCGGCGAAAAGGAAGAGTGCCAGTTCTGCGACATCAACCACAACTACCGCGAGCAGATCGCAGCCAAGCGGCCGTACACCGGCGTGAAAAAGGTAGAGGACATCCTCGCCGCGCTCGATTTCATTGCCGCGAGCAGCAGCCCGGCCAAGGCCTACACGATCACGGGTGGCAGCATCACCTCCACGCTCGCGGGCGAGACGGAGGTCGACTTCTACACGAAGTACGTCGAGGCCATCGAGCGCCGGTTTCCTGACCGCTGGATCGGCAAGGTGGTCACGCAGGCGTGGCCCAGGGCCGACGTCCAGCGGCTGAAGGATGCGGGCGCGAAGATCTACCATCCCAACTACGAGGTGTGGGACGCGGAGCTGTTTGCGGCGTACTCACCGGGCAAGAACCGCTACATCGGGCGCGAAGAGTGGATCAAGCGTGTGGTGGAGGCGGCCGAGGTCTTTGGGCCGTCGCGGGTGATCCCGAACTTCGTCGGCGGCATCGAGATGGCGAAGCCGTATGGCTTTACCGACGTGGAAAAGGCCGTGGCGTCGACCGCGGAGGGCCTGCGCTTCTTCATGTCCCACGGGGTGGTGCCGCGGTTTACGACGTGGTGTCCGGAGCCGACGACACCGCTGGGCAAGCTGAACCCCGAAGGAGCCTCACTGGAGTTCCATCTGCGGCTGCTGGAGGTGTACCGCGACACCCTGATCGGCTTCAAGCTACCCGCGCCCCCGGGGTACGGCGAGCCCGGACCGGGGCGGGCGGTGTTTTCGGTGAGTCCGTTCATGGATGTTTTGCCGGCGCAGGATGAGCAGGTGGCAGTGTCGTAGCTGGTGGTCTGCTAAGAACAACCCAGAGCGCCCTTGCGCAACCCCAAAGGCGTCATCTCGACCGAAGCGAACCAGAGCGCTCTTGCGTAATCCCTGGAGGCGTCATCTCGACCGAAGCGAACAGCCTCACCGTTCGCGCAGTGGAGAGACCTCCGCATTTTCGCCGGTGAAGATTTTGCCGCGCTCCGCAGAACACGGCGGTCCTTCGACTGCGCGCTGCGCGCTCCGCTCAGGATGACGCGTTTTGAGGGGAGCGAGGTGGGCGCAACCCCAAAGGCGTCATCTCGACCGAAGCGAACAGCCTCATCGTTCGCGCAGTGGAGAGACCCCTGCATTTTCGGCCGGTGGAGATCTTGCCGCGCCCGGGCAGAATGCGGGGGTCAATCCACTGCGCGCTGCGCGCTCCGCTCAGGTTGACGCGTTGTGAGGGGAGCGAGGTGGGCGCAACCCCAAAGGCGTCATGTCGACCGAAGCGAACAGCCTCACCGTTCGCGCAGTGGAGAGACCCCCGCATTTTGCCGGGGAAGATCTTGCCGCGCCCGGGCAGAATGCGGGGGGCCTTCGACTGCGCGCTCCGCTCAGGATGACGCGTTGTGAGGTGAGCGAGGTGGGCGCAACCCAAGAGGCGTCGTCTCGACCGAAGCGAACAGCCTCACCGTTCGCGCAGTGGAGAGACCTCCGCATTTTCGCCGGGGAAGATCTTGCCGCGCTCCGCAGAATGCTGGGGTCCTTCGACTGCGCGCTGCGCGCTCCGCTCAGGATGACGCCTGGTTCAACTTGCAGGCTCTGCGAGCTCTGCACTTGCGCTTACGCGGAAGCTCCTTGACCTGCCTGCGCGACGTGGCGGTAGGTGGGGTGGAAGCCTAGCTCCTCGGCGAAGCGGAGAATGCGCCCAAAGTCTAGGCTGATGGTGGCGCCGGCCTTTTGCGTGACCTCATCTTCAATGGGCAGATCGAAGTCATCGGCGCCGAAGAGGAGGCCTTCCAGGGCGCGCTCATTCTGCGTGAGCACCGAGGTGCGGATCCGCGGGATGTTGTCCAGGTAGATGCGGCTGAGCGCGAGGTGGCGCAGGTACTCGCGGGTGGTGATCTCGATGCCGCCGATCTGCGTGAAATACGGCTTGTACGTCCAGCAGAGAAAGCTGACCAGGCCGTGGGTCTGGTCCTGGAAGTGGCGGGTGCGCTCAAGATGTTCCAGGCGCTCGTCCAGGGTCTCATCGAAGCCGATCACCATGGTGGCCGTGGTCTTCAGGCCGGCGTCGACGATCGCCCGCTGCGCTTCAAAGTACTGCGCCACGGTGTATTTGAACTTGCTGTGCCGCTTGCGGAAGCCCTCGGTGAGGATCTCGGAGCCGCCACCCGTGATCCAGCGCACGCCGGCGTCCCGGAAGCGCTGCGCGGCTTCGGCGAGACTCAGCTTGGCGTGGTCGGCCAGGTAGAGGAACTCGGCGATGGTGAGGGCATAGAACTCAAGCTGGTCGCCATACCGCTGACGAATGCTGTGGAAGAGATCGCAGTAGTAGCTGAGCGGCAGATGCGGGTTAAAGCCGCCGTTGAACGCCGCAAGATCGCCGCCAAGCCGCAACAGCTGATCGAGCTTGGCGAAGACCTCGTCCTGCGCCATGACGTAGCCGCCCTCCTGGCCGGGAAGGCGGTAGAAGGCGCAGTAGTCGCACTGCGCGACACACACGTTGGTGTAGTTGATGATCCGCATGATCATGTACGTACACGCATCGGGAGGGTGATAGCGCGCCCGCACCTGCATGGCGAGCGCGCGAAGCTGCTCGTCGGAGGCGTTGTGCCACAGCCAGCGCGCCTCCTCAGCGTGGAGGCGCTCGCCGCCGGCGACAAGGCTCTGAATCATCTCGTAGCTGAGTGCGGCGACCATCTCTTCCATTCTAGAAGGACGGTAACGCCCATGCCGGATTCGCTGCTCCGCCGACGCGCTTTGCCCTCGCGTGCCTTGATGCGATGAAAGGCTGTGGTCGCCGCGAGGAAGCCGCCCCATCACCTGGCGCTGCCCGCTTTGCAGCGAGGCAACGTATGCTGGGCGTACTTCCCTCTTCTGGTGAGCCGATGCCTTCCTTCTCTCGCGCGATAGGTGCGTGCCTGTGCCTCCTCCTGGCGGGCTCTGCGCCGGCGCAGACCGCCGGGTCCGCGCCCCTGCCCGCCGTGGCCCCGGTGCGGGCTCAGCACGAGATGGTGGTCCCCATTCACCAAGACGCGACGGCCGCGGGGCTGCCCATTCTGCGCCGGGGCGGCAACGCGGTCGACGCCGCGGTGGCCGTGGGGTTTGCGCTCGCGGTAGTGTTGCCGGCCGCGGGCAACATCGGCGGGGGCGGCTTCATGCTCGTGCGGCCGGGCTCGGGACGGCTAGCCGGCGGGCAGGCGCACTTCCTGGACTTCCGCGAGAAGGCGCCCGCGGCGGCTACGCGCGATATGTACCTGGACGCCGAGGGCAACGTGATCCCCAAGCTGAGCACGGTGGGCGCCAAGGCCTCCGGCGTGCCCGGCACAGTGGCCGGCCTGGTCTACGCGGAGCGCACCTTCGGCAAGCTGGGCTTAGTGCAGGTGATGCAGCCGGCGATCGAGTTGGCGCGCGACGGCTACGTGCTTTCGGCGGAGGAGGCCGGCAGTCTTCACTCCGCCCGCCTGCAGGTCTCGCCCG
>CAXTWN010000140.1:0-9671 GCA_964248055.1 uncultured Acidobacteriaceae bacterium
CCCGGCAGCTCCAGCATCTCTTCCATGGTCTGCGGCACCTCGCCGCCGAAGCGCTCCACCAGCACGCGCGCCGCGCCCATGATGCTCTTGGTCTTGTTGCGGAAGAAGCCTGTCCGGTGGATCAACTCCTCGATCGCCGCCGGGTTTGCGGTGGCCAGCGCCTCGGGTGTCGGGTACAGGCGAAACAGCTCCGGCGTGACCTGGTTCACGCCGGCGTCGGTGCTCTGCGCGGAAAGAATCGTCGCCACGGTAAGCTCCCAGGCGTTGCCGTGAACCAGCGCGCAGACTGCGTCCGGATACGCTTTTTGCAGCGCGTCCAGGATGGCCCCGATGCGTTCCGGGGCCAGCGGTTTCGCCGTCTTCGGCCGCTTGCCTGCACGCCGCGGCTTGCTCGCGTCGGCGGCCTTCGGCGCCACCGGCTCGGCCGCGGCGATTGCCCGCGCCCTCCCCGGGGACGCTGCCGTGCGTCGTGCCTGCTTGACGGTCGTCGAGGTCACGCCCTTCCGCGGCGAAGCGGCCATCGAGCCTACCCCAGCCGATCCAGCATCTCGTGTGGGCGCAGCCGCACGCAGCTGAAGATCGGATAATCCTTCAGCGTGTACACCGAGATCTCGGTCTCGCGCAGCTGCTGCACCAGGTCCAGAAAATCCTCAGGGAAGTTCGTCTCAAAGGCCACCACGAACTCCTGGTCATCCAACCCGAAGCTGTACGTGGTGTTCAGCTTTACGCGCGGAAACTGCAGCCCGATGCGGATGTGCTCGTCCATCAGCCGCTTCCGCTCCGCCATCGACAGCAGATACCACGGCCGCGTCTTCCAGAACGGGTAAATGAAGATGTACTTGTGCCCGCCGGGCCGGATCGCCCCCCGGCCCTCGCCCTCGGATTCGTCTTCGCGGTCGATCTGGTAGATCGAGCGCTTGGTCATGGAAAGGAAGTTGTGTGGCGTCTCCAGATAGCCGCCCATCGGCGACGCCATCAGCTCCGAGCGCATGCGGTTCATCTCTTCCAGGGAAGAGCCAATCGACCAGATGCAGAAGTCGCAGTCGCCGCGCGCGCCCGTGGTCGAATAGGTGAGCGAAAGGAACTCATTGGCCCGGTTCCAGCGGGTCAGCACCTGTGTAAAGGCCGCCTTCTGCACGGCCTTCTCCGCAGCCGGCAGACGGCGCCACTCCGGCAGAACCTTGTAGAAGGAGAAGCAGACGATCTGCCGCTTCACCGGCGTGCCGCCCTGCGCGGCAGGCGAACCGTTGGAACTGCTCTGCGGGCGCGCGGACCCGCCGACTTCTGTGGCTGCGGCGGGAGCTGGAACGGTGAGAACAGCGGCGTCGGACATACCTTCATGATACCCATTTGGTCCGCGGCCTGCCGGGGCTCGCTATACTCGCTGTGAATGTCCGCAAAGCTTATTGCTCTCCTGATCGCCGTGATCACCACCGGCGGCTACACCGGCGTTGCGCTCCTGATGGCGGTCCAGTCGGCCTGCATTCCGATCCCGTCAGAGGTGATCATGCCCTTCGCCGGGTTCGCGCTGGCGCACTCGCAGGGACAGCTGATCTGGCTGGCGACGCTGGCCTCGCTTGCCTCCAACATCGGCTCGGTCCCGGCGTACTGGGTCGGCGCGAGGGGCGGCCGCCCCATGGTGGAGCGCTACGGCCGCTATCTGCTGCTGAGCAAGCGCGATCTCGACCTCTCTGACCGCTTCTTTGCGAGCTTCGGTTCCATCACCGTGCTGATCGGCCGGATGCTGCCCATTGTGAGGACCTTCATCGCGTTCCCCGCCGGCATCGCCAAGATGAACCAGTTGCAATTTCATGTGTACACGTTCCTCGGCTCGTGGCCGTGGTGCTATGTGCTGGCCTACGTGGGCATGAAGCTCGGCAACCGCTTCCAGACCGACCCCCGGTTCAAGGCCTTCTTCGACCGTTTTCACCATGCGGTCGAGGCCGTTCTGCTCGTGGGCATCGTCTGGTTCGCCTGGACGCACTGGAAGAATCGGACCGGGGCAGAGGTCACGGCCTAAGCGCCGCGACCGCCTGCGGTTGCGCCCCCGGAACGGGGTGCGCGATACTTGTCTGTCCGGCAACACGGAAAATTGTTTCTAGAAGGGTACGCACCAGAAATGTCCACCCCTGACGCCGCGCAGCAGCCTGCAGCGGCGAGCATCACGCCTCACACTGGAAAACTTGGCATCATGATCCCCGGCATGGGCGCGGTCGCCACCACGCTCATTGCGGGCGTGGAAGCGGTCCGCCGCGGCTTTGCAAAGCCCATCGGCTCCATGTCACAGATGGGCACGATCCGTCTCGGCAAGCGCACGGAAGACCGTGTTCCGCTCATCAAGAACTTCGTTCCGCTCGCGCCGCTGGAAGATCTGGTCTTCACGGGCTGGGATATCTTCGGCGGCAACCTCTACGACGCCGCGAGGACCGCAGGGGTGCTGGAGCGCGATCAACTGGACAGCATGAAACCCTTTCTCGAGTCGATCGAGCCCCTACCCGCAGCCTTCGACCAGCGCTGGGTCAAGCGGCTGGATCCCAGGGTGCAGAAGCAGGGCAAGAGCAAATGCGATCTGGCCAACCAGGTCCGCAACGACATCGCCGAGTTCAAGACCAGGACCGATCGCCAGGTGATGATCTGGTGCGGTTCCACCGAGATCTATATCGAGCCCAAGCCTGTTCACCAGACGCTGGAGGCGTTCGAGAAGGGTCTGGTCGACGACGATCCGGATATCTCGCCCTCGATGCTGTACGCCTGGGCTGCGCTGAAGGAAGGCATTCCATTTGCGAACGGTGCGCCGAATCTCACTGTCGATATCCCTGCGCTGCAGGAGTTGTCGAAGAAGATGAACGCGCCGATCTGCGGCAAGGACTTCAAGACGGGTCAGACCTTCCTCAAGACCGTACTCGCACCGGCCTTCAAGACGCGTCAGTTGGGCGTCAGCGGCTGGTACTCAACCAACATCCTCGGCAACCGCGACGGTGAGGTGCTGGACGATCCGGACAACTTCAAAACCAAAGAGGTCTCGAAGCTCGGCGTTCTGGAGCACATCTTCCAGCCGGAAAAGAATCCGGACTTGTACGGCAATGTGTTCCATAAGGTGCGCATCAACTACTACCCGCCGCGGGGCGACAACAAGGAAGGCTGGGACAACATCGATATCTTCGGTTGGCTCGGGTATCCGATGCAGATCAAGGTCGACTTCCTTTGCCGCGACTCGATCCTCGCCGCACCGCTGGCGCTGGATCTATGCCTGTTCATGGACCTCGCGCAGCGCACGCCGGCGTTGCGGGGTTTGGGCATTCAGGAGTGGCTGAGCTTCTACTTCAAGGATCCGGATTCCGCGCCGGGTGTCTATCCGGAGCACGACCTGTTTATTCAATCGATGAAGCTGAAGAACACGCTGCGGCACATTATGGGCGAGGATCTGATCACGCATCTGGGCCTGGAGTACTACGGAGACTAACCGGTAGACGCGCACGCAAAGCGAAGGACCTGCTTTTCAAAGCTGGGCGTAGCCCCGAGCAAAAAGCAGGTCCTTCACTTCGTTCAGGATGACAAAGGTGTAGAAGCTTCAGGATGACAAAGCTGTAGAAGCTTCAGGATGACAAAGGTGGAGAAGCTTCTCGTTCAGGAGCACAAAGGCCAAGACCGCGCACTACTCAGGACGCTAGCTCAGAACGTCAAGGATCTCCGGCCAGAGTGCCTTCACCCCGTTTTCAGACTTCGAAGACACGGTGAGGATATGTTCTTCGCCATGCGCTTGCTTGAGTGTTGCTAGGGACTTCGTGAGCGCGTTGCCCGAGAGGCGATCTGTCTTGGTCGCCACCACCAGATGAGGCCGCTGGATCTGCCGTAAGAAGGCAAGCAGCTGCGTGTCCGACTCCTGCGGTGGGATGTTGGAGTCCACAAGGCAGACGCACAGCGCAAGCGGCTCACGATCGAGCAGATAAGGGTCGATAAAGCCGGCCCACTCGGCAGAGATCGATTTTGAGATCTTCGCGTAGCCGTAACCAGGCAGGTCGGCAAAGATCAGGGTCGGCCTGCTCTTCGCGTTCGCTCCCGTACCTTCGTGCAAAGCGAAGAAATTGATGGCGCGCGTGCGACCCGGCGTAGACGACACCTTCGCGGCGGCCTCGCCGAGCAGCTTGTTGATCAGCGAAGACTTGCCCACGTTGGACCTGCCCAGAAAGGCGATCTCCGGTGCGCCCCCTGTGCGGGCTGCGTCTGGGAAGTGCGCCGGGCTCATCGCCGAGAGCAAGAACTGCGTCGTGAACTTCACCCCCTGAGACTATCGATTTTTTGTCGCCGAGGGAACGCAGTGGGTAAGCTAGCTGGTGCAAGGGAGACATGGGCGTGGGCGCAGCAGAGATCAATCACTATGCGATGTTGCAGGAGATTCGCGAGCAGCCAGAGGCGCTCGCACGCACGCTGGCCCACTACCTTGAAGGCACGCGCTTCCGCATGGAGGCGTTCGGCGCTGTCGCAGGCCTGCTTACCTCGCAGGATGAGTTGCTGATCGCCGCCAGCGGTTCGAGTCGTCATGCCGGGCTCGCCGCGGAGGTCCTCTTCGAAGACGAGGCAGGCATGCTGGTGGATGTGGAGTATGCGAGCGAGTTCGCCACCAGGCCCGGTGCGGCACGGCCTGGGGCTCCGGTGCTGGTGATCTCGCAGTCCGGAGAGACCGCGGACACGCTTGCCGCGTTGCGCGCGGCCCGGGACAGTGCGCATCCCACCATCGCCATCACCAACGTGGCAGGATCGTCCATGGCGCGCGAGGCCTCGGTCGACCTGCCGACCCTGGCCGGCCAGGAACGGGCGATCCCCGCGACGAAGAGCTTTACGACACAGCTGCTTGTGCTACGGCTCGTGAGTCTGCTAGCTGCGAGCGAGCGCGGGCGCATCAGTGCGGAGGAACTGGAGACCGCTCTCTCCTGGTTGAGTCGCCTGCCGCAGGCAATCGAAGAACAGACGGAGGCGTGGCTGCCGGCGGTCGAGCGCGTGGCGAAGCGCTGCGCCAGCGCACAGACCTTGATCTTCCTGGGGCGCGGCGTGCACTATGCGATCGCCCGCGAAGGTGCGCTCAAGCTGAAGGAGTCCTCGTACATCCCGGCCGAAGCGTACCCGGGTGGTGAGCTGAAGCATGGACCGAACGCCCTGGTCTCCGAGGCGCTGCCCTTGGTTGTGCTGGCGACGGTGGACCGCAGCGATGCGGGGTCGGTGCTCCGGTACGAAAAGACTCTTTCTCTGCTGGCGGATCTGCGCAGACAGGGCGCGCATCTTGTCGGTGTGGCCAACGTCGGCGATGCCGCGGTGTCCGATCTCGCTGACGATGTGCTCGAGATTGAGCCGATGCCTGAGGCCCTGTTGCCGATTGTTGAGGTGATCCCGCTGCAGATGTTTGCGTTCCATATGGCCCTGGCGCGCGGTGTGGACGTCGATCGCCCGCGCAACCTGGTGAAGTCGGTGACCCGGGAGTAGGCGCGGTGCCGATTCGACCGCAGAGGTCGAAGACGCAACGAAAGTCGTACGGCGTCCCACCTTCGCGGTAGCTGGTTGGGCCTGGGCGAGCGTGCTCGGAACGATATCATCAACGCGCATCCGCAGGCGCCCGTGTCTCTTCTACGCCTGCCGAACAGGAGTCGCGTTGCGGGGGAGAGGCCGACGCCCTTGGGAGACCACGTGCTGCAGACGGGTCCTTGCCGTTCTGCTTCTCTGCTCGGCTCTTCATGGCGGCATGAGCGGAGCGCAGCAGGGAGGTGCACGGCTTCGTGAGCCTTCGGCGCTCTCCTATGACGCTGCAGGCAATCTTTACATCGCCGATGCCAAGGGTCACCAGGTGCTGGAGGCCACGTTGGGCGGTGCCCTGGTCGTGGTCGCGGGTACGGGCGTCCAGGGCTTTGCCGGGGACCAGGGGCCGGCAACCGCCGCCGAATTGAACTCGCCGCAGGGACTTGCCATCGGCGTGGACGGAACGCTGTACATCGCCGACACCGGCAACGCGCGCATTCGCACCGTGAGCGGTGGTGTGATCAGCACCTTTGCAGGAACGGGTGTTTCGGGCTTCGGAGGCGATGGGGGAGCGGCGGCTGCGGCGAGGTTTCGCTCGCCCACCGCGCTCGCGCTCGATGCGAGCGGCGCGCTGCTGGTGTGCGATACGGCGGATCATCGGGTGCGACGCATCCGGAACGGCCAGATTACGACGATCGCGGGAACTGGCGTGCAGGGCTTCGCGGGGGACAACGGCCTGGCCACCGCGGCTGAACTGGACTCGCCGTCTGGCGTCGTGGTCTCGCCCGGCGGACAGATCTTCCTTGCAGACACTCATAATCAGCGCGTGCGCGTCATCGCGCCGGACGGCACGATCACCACCTTCGCCGGCAGGGGAGCGAGGGGGTATGCGGGCGATGGAGGCCAGGCAGGTGCGGCCGAGCTTTCGATGCCGCGCGGCCTCGCGGTAACACCAGGTGGCACTCTGCTGATCGCCGATGGGGATAACCAGCGCGTCCGCAGCGTGAGTCCCGCGGGGGTGATGACCACGCTTGCTGGTTCGGGAACAGAGGGCGCAAGCGAGGATGGGGCGCAAGCTGCGCAGGCGTCGCTGCGGACGCCCGGCCCACTCGCGATCTCTTCCTTTGGCATGCCCGTCATCGGGGATTCTCTGAACGGCACGGTGCGCTTGCTGACGGGTGCCGGAACGCTGTATGAGCCCGCGGCCCTCTCCCCGGGGCGAGTGTCCGACGTGCAGGGCAACTGGACGGCGCCTCAGATCTATGGGCAGGTCGGTGGATCTATCGCGGTGAACGGCCCCGTGGGCGTGCCGCAAGGAGCCGTAACGGTGAGCGAGGCCGGCTCTGCGTTGGCGACGGGCGTGCTCTCCGGAGGGCAGGCCAGCTTCGCGCTGCCCGCATTGGGTGCAGGCGCACATTCGCTCACCGTGTCCTATGCCGGCGACGGACTCAATCCGGCCGTAACAGGAACCGTTACCTCCCTCAACGTCGCGGCGGCCGTGGTGACGGCATCTGCCCAGAGCGCGACCAGCGAATACGGCGCAGCGTTGCCGGCGTTTTCCGGGGTGCTCGCGGGCGTGCTTCCACGGGACGCGGGACAGGTCGACGCGGTCTATGCGCCCAACCCGCCGACAGGGGCGAACCCGCAAACGCCTCTGCCCGTCGGCTCTTACCGGCTCACCGCCTCGCTTACGGGACCGAAGAGCGCGAATTACACGCTGCAGATGGCAGCCGACTCCGGCACCTTGCAGATCACGCAGGCGGGCAGCCGGACGGCGCTCGGCAGCGTGGGGCAGAGCTATGCGGGCGTGCCGCTGCAGCTCAGCGCCAGCGTGGCGTCGAGCACCACGGGGCAGCCGACAGGGACGGTGCAGTTCCTGGATGGCGTCACGGTCGTGGGCACGGGTACGCTGGTGAACGGGAGGGCGTCTGCCGTGTATACGGCACCGGTCGCAGGTACCGCCACCCTTACCGCGAGTTACAGCGGAGACAGCAACTTCACGCCGAGCATCTCTGCGCCGGCGGTGGCCGTGGTCTGCGACCTGCCGGACTTTACGTTGAGTGTGGCAGGAACGGCGACGGCTACGGTCTCGGCTGGCAGTATGGCGAGCTATACGCTGCAGATCGGCGCTGCTCCCGCACCGTTCACCGGGATCGTTACGCTGAGCGCGAGCGGGCTGCCGCCGGGCGCTTCGGTGGTGTTTTCGCCGGTGCAGGTGGTGCCCGGCACGGGTTCGGCGGCTGTGAGCGTCAGCCTGTTGACGGCAGCCCCCGCGGTTTCGCTGCGCCGAGATTCGGGCTCCTACAGCCGTTCTTTGTGGGCTGTGGCAGGATGTCTCTTCTGCCTTGGTTGCTTCGGTCCACGGCGGGCGAAGATGCTCAGCTTGCTCGCCGCAGGCATGATGCTGTGCGGCTGTGGCGCGCGCACGGTGGGCGAGGGAGTGGGCGGGGTCATCTCCCAGGGCTACAGCGTGCAGATCACCGGCACCTCGACCAACCTGCTCGGGGCTGTCGTAACCCACAGCACGGTGTTGACGCTGACCGTACAGCAGTAACTCCTCACTGGCCCTCTGTGGTCGCTATCCGGCCCCGCAAGGCAGCGTCGCGGGCTCGCTTTCGCATCTACAGGACTTGTCTCCCAGGCAGCGAAGGTCCCTTGTGCCTGGAGGCGCACGTCGACAAACCAGAAAGTTGAGCCTATGCAACGCACCCTGCTGCCCGGAAAACCCTACCCGCTCGGAGCCACACCCATCTCCCTGGGGACCAACTTCGCCCTTTACTCCGAGAACGCCACGGCCGTTCACGTGTGCTTCTTCGATGAGCGCGGAGAGCAGATCGACTGCGTTGCATTGCGTGAGGTGACGGCCTTTGTCTGGCACGGCCTTGTGCGCGGCATCAAGCCGGGCCAGCGTTACGGATATCGCGTGGAAGGACCCTGGGATCCTGAGAAGGGCTTGCGCTTCAACTCGTCGAAGCTGTTGGTGGACCCGTACGCCAAGGCGATCACGGGCCAGTATCCCGATGAATCTCTTCCCACGCTGCCCGACCCCAAAGGACCGATCTACCCCTACGAGGTGAACTCCGGGGATGACACCAAAAAAGACGAGACCGACGATGCGAAGTTTGTGCCCAAGAGCATCGTGGTCGACGGAAAGTTTGACTGGGAGGGCGATTGCCCTCCGCAGACGCCCATCTCCGAATCGATTATCTACGAGGTGCATGTACGCGGCTTCTCCAAGCGGAATCCGGAGGTGCCGGAGGAGTTGCGCGGCACGTACCGGGGCATGGCGCATGAGTCAAGCATCACCTATCTGAAGAACCTCGGCGTCACCGCGGTGGAGCTCCTCCCGGTACACCACTTCATCGATGAGGGCCACCTGATCGACCGCGGGCTGCGCGATTACTGGGGCTACAACACGCTGGGTTACTTCGCCCCCATGGCACGCTACAGCTCCAGCGGCGATGACGGCGAGCAGGTGATCGAGTTCAAGGAGATGGTGAAGGCTCTGCATAAGGAGAACATCGAGGTCATCCTGGACGTGGTCTATAACCACACCTGCGAAGGCAACGAGAAAGGGCCGATGCTCTCCATGAAGGGCATCGATAACACAACCTACTACCGCACCGTGGCAGACAGCCCGCGTCACTACATGGACTACACGGGAACGGGAAACACCCTGAACGTCTATAACCCGCAGGTGCTGAAGCTGCTGATGGACAGCCTTCGCTACTGGGTCACGGAGATGCACGTAGACGGTTTCCGCTTTGATCTTGCCTCCACGCTTGCGCGTGAGCTGGCGGATGTCAACAAGCTGGGTGCGTTCTTCGACACCATCCACCAGGACCCGACACTGGCCGACATCAAGCTCATCGCGGAGCCCTGGGACGTGGGGGAAGGTGGCTATCAGGTGGGCAACTTCCCCATCCTGTGGGCGGAGTGGAACGGCAAGTATCGCGACACGGTGCGACGTTTTTGGAAGGGCGATGCCGGCCAGCTCTCGGACTTCGCCTACCGCATCACGGGATCCAGCGATCTGTACAAGAGCGACGGCCGTGCTCCCTCGGCGTCGATCAACTTCATTACCGCGCATGACGGCTTTACCCTCTGCGATCTGGTCAGTTACAACGAAAAGCACAATGAAGCCAACGGCGATAACAACACCG
>CAXTWN010000141.1:0-9601 GCA_964248055.1 uncultured Acidobacteriaceae bacterium
TGCAGAACGCGGCCTCCATCGCCGGCCTGATGCTCACCACCGAAGCCATGATCTCCGAGATACCGGAGAAGAAGGAAGCCGCAGGCGCCGGCCACAACCACGGCGGCGGCGGCATGGACGGCATGTACTAGTCCTCGGCGGACGGACGCACGCGGCTTCGCCGCACAACAAAGCCCCGGAGCAATCCGGGGCTTTTCTTGTAGCTTTCTGAAATGAAGGAGTGCCACAGAGCGGGCCTACGCCCAAGAGATTTAGCCAGTGTCACAGCTTCATCCTGAGCGCAGCGAAGGATCCCTATATTGGTACGAAGCTCATAGCGTGTACGTCTCTAGACCGAGTTCGGCTAGGCTCCAGCAAACGCCGGCTCCAGGCGTCTCAGTCGTTCACCCCATGGCACTTCTTATACTTCTTCCCTGACCCGCAGTAGCACTCATCATTCCGGCCCGGCTTTGGCCCGATGCGTTTTGGGGTGGCGCTGCCGTTGCCGTTCACACCGTTGGTGCGCGCTGCCTGCAGTTCGCGCTGCTTGCGCTGCTCGAACTCCCGTTCCAACCGATCGATGGTGGTAGAGGGAGCCCTGGTCGGCACTGCGGGCACCGGCACGGCCTCGCGGACCGGACGCGAAGACGGGGGCTCGCTCGGATAGGTCTCGTGTCCCGGCTCCTGTGCCGCTCTCCCGCTCGCACCTGCGGGAACGATGCCCTGCGCCGAGGGGCCCGGCGGCATCATCGGCCGTGGCGGCGCCTGTTGCGGCAGACCGCCCGGGATCCCAGGAGCCGCCTGACGATGCAGCTGCGCCTGTTGCTGCTGCGCGGCAAACGCCGTCGCCGCCGCCTGTAGGGCCTCCAGCTGCTCGCGGGTCTCGATGGGCGTGCCATCCGGCGCCAGGATCTGCATGCGGAAGAGATGACGTGCGGTGTCCTCCTGGAACTTCGCCATCATCGCCTCGAACATGTCATAAGACTCCTTCTTGTAGGCAACCAGCGGATCCTGCTGACCATAGCCGCGCAGCCCGATGCCCTCCTTCAGGTGGTCCATCGCGAGCAGGTGTTCCTTCCACAGCCCATCCAGCACCGACAGCATCACGATGCGCTCGTGATAGCGCATGTTGGGCGCGCCCAGGATCTGTTCCTTCACCTCATAGCGCTCACGCAGCTTGGCGAAGATCGCATCGCCCAACTCACTGCGGTTTAGCTCCGCAGCCTTCACCTCATCCTTCAACTGCGCTCCGAACACGTCGTATACGGCGGTAAACAGCGCCTCGGTGTTCCACTGATCCGGATGCACCTTCTCCGGCGCGTGCTCATCGAGGAGGTTGCCGAGAATGTGTGTGACGTAGTCCTCGGTGATCAACTCCTTCTGATCCAGGCCCTCGATCAAGCCACGCCGCAGACCGTACACGGCCTCGCGCTGCTTGTTCATCACGTCGTCGTACTCCAGCACGTGCTTGCGCGACTCGAAGTTCTGCGCCTCTACCGCCTTCTGCGCCGCCTCGATCCGTTTGGTGATCATGCGGCTCTCGATGGGCACACCCTCTTCCATGCCCAGCGACTGCAACAGCCCCGAGACCCATTCGCGCGCGAAGATGCGCATCAGGTCGTCTTCCAGCGACAGATAGAAACGCGAGGCGCCGGGATCGCCCTGCCGGCCGGCACGGCCCCGCAGCTGGTTATCCACGCGCCGCGACTCGTGCCGCTCGGTGCCGATGATGTGCAGCCCACCGGCCTCGACCACCGCATCGTGTTCGGTCTTGGTCGCCTCGTTATGCTGGGCGATCGCCGCATCCCACTGCTCCTGCGTCGTCTCGAACTCCTGGCTTTGATAGTAAAAGCGCACCATGCCGGGCGCCGCCACGGGGTGGATCTCTCCTTCCGCGGCGGAGAGAGCGCGCGCGATCCCTCGCTTCACCAGGTCCTGCCGCGCCATGAACTCGGCGTTGCCACCCAGCAGGATGTCCGTGCCACGCCCGGCCATGTTGGTCGCAATGGTCACCATGCCCAGCCGCCCGGCCTGCGCCACGATCTCCGCTTCCTTCTCATGGAACTTAGCGTTCAGCACGACGTGCCTCACGCCCTTGCGCTTCAGGATGTCGGAGAGCAGCTCCGACTTCTCAATCGAGGTGGTACCCACCAGCACCGGCTGCCGCTGCGCGTGCAGCCGCTCGATCTCTTCGGCTACGGCGACGTACTTCTCCTTCACGGTCCGGAAGACCACGTCCTGGTTCTCCAGCCGCCGCATCTGCCGGTTGGTCGGAATCACCACAATCTCGAGCTTGTAGATCTTGTCAAACTCAGCCGCCTCGGTCTCCGCGGTACCGGTCATCCCGGCGAGCTTCTTGTACAGGCGAAAGTAGTTCTGGAAGGTGATCGTCGCCAGCGTCTGATCTTCCTTGCGGATCGTCACGCCCTCTTTGGCCTCGATCGCCTGGTGCAACCCATCGGACCACCGCCGCCCCGGCATCAAGCGCCCCGTGAACTCGTCGACGATGATGATCTCGTTGTTCTTCACCACATATTCCACGTCGCGCTTGTAGAGCGCATGCGCCTTGATCGCGACCTCGATGTGGTGCTTCATATCCCAGTTCTCGGGGTCAGCGATGTTCCCGATTCCGAGCAGCTTCTCTACCTTCTCGAAGCCTTCATCGGTCACCGTGATCGCTCGCGCTTTCTCGTCGACGACGTAGTCGCCCGACCAGGTCTTCGTCTCCAGCGTCTCCACCAGTTCGCCCGGATCCAGCTGCGGGATGATGGCATTGGCGATGGCGTACTTATCGGTGGTCTTGTCGGTCGGCCCGGAGATGATCAGCGGCGTCCGCGCCTCGTCAATCAGGATCGAGTCCACCTCGTCGACGATGCAGAAGTGATGTCCGCGCTGCACGGTCTCTTTCAGGTCGAACTTCATGTTGTCGCGCAGGTAGTCGAAGCCGAACTCATTGTTCGTGCCGTACGTGATATCGGCCGCATAGGCCTGCCGCCGCTGCTCGTCGGAGAGATCGTGCACGATTACGCCGACGGTCAGCCCCAGGAAGCCGTAGATCTTGCCCATCCACTCGGCGTCGCGTTTGGCCAGGTAATCGTTCACCGTGACCACATGCACGCCGTGTCCGGCCAGCGCGTTCAGATAGCACGGCAGGGTAGCCACCAGAGTCTTGCCCTCGCCGGTCTTCATCTCCGCGATCTTTCCCTGGTGCAGCACCATGCCGCCGATCATCTGCACGTCGAAGTGGCGCATGCCCACCACACGCCGGCCCGCCTCGCGCACCACCGCAAACGCCTCGGGCAGAACGTCATCCAGAGCGGCCTTCTCAGTCGCCGCAATCTGCTCCGGATCGGTCAGCCCGTCCAGCGCCTTGGCGATGCGTGCCTTGAACTCCGCGGTCTTGGCTTGCAGTTCGCTGTCGGACAGCTTCTGAAGCGCCTCTTCGTGGCTGTTGATCTGGGCGAGCGTGGGCAGCAGGCGCTTCACGGCGCGTTCGTTCGAGGTGCCAAACACCTTGGAAAGTACGTTGTTAATCACAGGAGACGTCCTTGGAAGCTACAAAGAAAGAGAAGCAATACGATCACAGCCGAAGCGGCGGGAACAGGAACGCTCAGCCAAGGCGGGCGCAAGCGCCAGCCGTCGGCGGACCCACCGCAAGGTACGCGCCATCCGCGAACCCGAACCGCGTCCTGTACTGCTTTTGCTCCATCCGGCCGCCCACGGCGCGCGCTGCTGCGACTCGCTCGGCGAATCCGCTCCGTGGAGGCAAGCCACGTGCGGGGGCCAGCCCTCGCCAGCCGCGCTCTGCCCCGGCCCGGCACCGTTCCAGCCGAGTTCTCTCCGGCGTTACCCGCACGCTCGCGCGCACCATGTCGCCGGTGCGAAGAAGCTCCTTCATCCACGCGGTCGCGTGCTGCCCCCGCGCACTCGCCGGCGTTCCCATCCCGGAGAGCAGGACAAGCAACGCGGTAATTGGAAGCAGGGTCAGGTTCACGGCGATCAAGAGCGCAAAAGCGCTCCTATCAGTTTAGACGAAAACCATCTGCGTTCATCGCTGCTTTCTCCCCCGAACCGGCCACGCGTCAGTACCCCCGGATGCAAGATCAGCAACCGCCAATGTTCAACCTGCTGAGCCTTCCTTTCGTCCTGGAGGTATAGGGAGACTTGTCCTCCTGACCTGAGCGAGAGCGAAGGGAGAGGACCCGCTTTTCTCGCCGGGCGAAATCACCCACCGCTGCAGCCCTTACGACCTCCAACCACGGTACGTCGGCCATGAAACAATATCGCTAATGCCGATCTCCGTTCCGGTCGCCGAAGACGCGATTCCTCCCGTCCCTCACACCCGCGACATCCGCTCCACTCTTCTTCCCAACGGCCTGCTGGTCGTTACCGAACGCATGCCGCACCTCCGCTCCATCTCCATGGGCGTGTGGCTCGACACCGGCTCCCGGGATGAGACGCCGGAGACCAACGGCATCTCGCATTTCCTTGAACACATGGTCTTCAAGGGCACGACGACCCGCTCCGCGCAACAGTTCGCGCGCGAGGTCGACGCCATCGGCGGCAATCTGGACGCCTACACCTCAAAGGAGACCATCTGCTTCAGCATCAAAGTGTTGGAGAGCAATCTGCCCGCAGCGCTTGACCTTCTCTCCGACCTCGTCCTGCACCCGACCTTTGCCCCGGAGGACATCCAGCGAGAACAGGGTGTCATCCTCGAAGAGATCAAGATGGATGAGGACAACCCCGACTACCTCGTCCACGAGCTGTTCACCCAGAGGTTCTGGCCAAAGGACGCGCTCGGCCGCCCGATCCTCGGCACCGCCAAGACCGTCCCCAGCTTCAACCAGGCGATCGTGCTCGAAGAATATGCTCGCCGCTTCACCCCCGCGAACATGCTCTTCACGGCCGCGGGCAGCCTCGATCACGATCGCTTTGTCGCTCAGGTGGAAAAAGCCTTCGCCTCGCTGGCGGCCAGCTCGAGTACCCGGCTCCCGCGCAGCAGTCCTCCGCTGGTCAATCCTCACATCACCCTCAGAAACAAGCGCTCGCTCGAGCAGGTACAGTTCTGCCTCGCGGTCCCCTCCCTACCCACGGCGCACCCGCAGCGTTACGCCCTGTTTCTGCTGAACTCCGTGCTTGGCGGCGGCATGAGCTCGCGCCTCTTCCAATCCGTGCGCGAAGAGCGCGGTCTTGCCTACTCCATCTACTCGGAGACAAGCCCCTTCCGCGACACCGGGTCGTTAGCCGTCTATGCCGGCTGCGCCGCCGAAAACACCCACCAGGTCCTCGATCTGACTCTGGCCGAGTTAAACCGCTTGCGGCAGGAGACGGTGCATCCGGAGGAGCTGAACCGCGGCAAGGAACAGATCAAGACGAACATGGTGCTCGGCCTGGAATCCTCCAGCTCGCGCATGGGCTCCCTGGCAAGACAGCATATGTACTATGGCCGCTTCTTTTCCGTCGACGAGATCACTGCCGAGGTGGACCGCGTCACCCGCGAGGACCTCGCACACCTGGCACAGGAACTGTTCCGACCGGAGCTTCTTACCCTCACGCTGCTCGGCAAGCTGGGCGGTCTGAAGATCGATCGCGCCGCACTGGCCCTTCCTGCGTAGGGTTGGCGCAGTCTGATTCACGGCTCCATCTGGGGGTTGCGCTTAGGGATGGGCTGGCCCTCAAGGGTGGCCGAAAGGAGCGGCACACGGCCACGTCCCCGTCCTCAGTGGTGCTGCGGCACCGCGTCGTACCCTGTCGCGTCGGACCGCTTCTCACGGCCAAACAGCGCCTCCGCGGTCGTCACCAGCAGCACCGGGATCGCTACCGCGCTGAACAAGAGGAAGTGCATCAGCACCTCCAGAAAACGGGGACGAAGATGCGCCTGGCGCAAGCCATGCAAATGAAGCAGCAGAGCGAAGAGGAAGTTCACCACCAGGTAGCAAATCGCTATGACGACGAAGGTATGCATGAAGCCACTCCAAGAGAGACACGATGCACACGCGCTCCGCTTGGCGTTAGCGTAGCAACTCCTACGTAAAGCGTCAATCCCACGTACCTGCCGCGCTGTACCACTTTCGTGTTGTACCTCGACCGCGCCTGGCGGCGAACCGCGATTCCGGCAGCCGGCAACTATCGGTCCGCTCTTCGCTCCGTCTATACTTCGAGCGGGCGACGTGCCGGATTTCATGGTCCGTCGTGCGATCACCTTCGCCGCGTCTCGCGCTCCGTCGCGGCCATCCGAGGTACGAACGTCATGTTGACCGAATCAACCGTCGCCCCACATCGTCATGAAGCCGGCTTCTCGCTCGTGGAACTCCTGATCGTCATGTCGATCATCCTGATCCTGATCACCCTCGCGATCCCCGGCTACGAGCACGTGCACGTCAAAGCGGATCAGACCTCCGCCATCGCCTCGGTACGCATGCTCAACTCCATGGAAGCGGAGTACAACTCCAGCTACCCGGCCCACGGCTATGCCTGCTCTCTCGCCGCGCTTGGCGGCAAGACGGGATCGGGCACGCCGACGGCGGAGGCCGCGCAGCTGATTCCCGACGATCTCGCCACGGGCACCAAGGCCGGCTATAACTTCGTCATCTCGAACTGCTCCAAGAACACGGTGAACAATCAGGAGCAGTTCAACTCCTACCAGATCACGGCGACCCCGATCTCCGTGGGCAAGAGCGGGATCCTCGGGTATTGCTCTGACGAAACCGGTCAGATCCGCTATGACCCCAAGGGCGGCACGAACTGCACCGACCTGTTGCAGTAGCGTGGCTCTTTGTAACGGGCCTAGTAGCTTCTGCCCAGGTCCCCTCGACGGAACAGCTGGCGAAGACCGTTGACGCCCACTACAACCGGCTGAAGTCCTTCCAGGCCCGCTACACGGAGCGCTACCAGGGCATGGGCATGGACCGGACCGAGACCGGCACCCTGACCCTGCGTAAGCCCGGGCGCATGCGCTGGGCCTACGACACACCCGCCGGCAAGCTCTTCCTCCTCGACGGCAAGGTGGCCATCAGCTACACCCCCGGCGATGCTCAGGCCAATCGCCTGCCGGCAAAGCAGCTGGACGATCTGCGTTCCCCCTTGCGCTTCCTGCTCGGGCATACCGAGCTCGCCAGAGAGTTGGACCACCTCAGCCTCGCGCCGGTCGAAGCGGGCTACAACCTCTCCGGCACGCCTCGGGGCATGGAGCAGCGCATCCGGTCAGTCATTCTGACCGTCGACGCCCAGGGCACCATCCACGGGCTGCGCCTGGAGCAGACCGATGGCGCCATTACCTCGTTTACGTTCACGGACATCCACGAAAACCTGCCCGCGCCCGATGCGCTCTTTCATTTCACACCCCCGCCCGGCGTCTCGGTCGTCAACGGAAGCGCCCCTATGTGACTGCGCTGCCTAGAGAACACAGGTACCGGGGACCGTATAGTCGAATCATGCAGCGCCGAACAGATCCCTGTGCCGCATTTCTGCTGCTCGCGATCGCCTGCCTGGCGAGCGCACAGACGCCCGTGACACCTGCTTCAACTCCCGCCTCAAACATCACCCACGCAGGGTCAGCTCCGCTGCCCGACCCGAAGCCTCTTTTGCTGGAGGTCGAGCGCAACGACAAGCGTTTTGAGGCGCTCCGGAAGGACTACACCTACCACGTTCACCTGGTACAGCAGGAGTTCAAGAAGGACGGCGGCCTGAAAAAGACGGAGGTCATCGACTCCGAGAGCTTCACCCTCAAAGATGTCCGGGTCAACCGCGTGATCGCGCGGGATGGCAGGCCCCTCACCACCGAGGAGCAGGCCAAAGAGAGCGAACGGATCGACAAGCAGGTCGCAAAGGCCCGTGATCGGGAAAGCAAGGCAGCCGGGAAGGGCGAGGACACCGACGGGCAGGGCAACCCCGTTCTCTCGGCCGCCCGCATCCTGGAGCTAGGCACCTTCACCCACGAACGTCGTGTGGACTGGAACGGTCGTCCCACCATCGTGCTCGACTACGCGGGCGACCCGAACGCAAAGACGCACTCGCAGATCGAAGGCATCGTGCGCGACCTGGTCGGCACGGTCTGGATCGACGAGGCGGATGGCGTCCTGGTACGCGGCGAGGGCCACTTTCTAAACGACTTCAAGATCGGCGGCGGTCTGCTTGCCGATGTGCGCAAGAACACGAGCTTCGTCTTCGAGAACACGCACCTGGGGGAGGGCGTCTGGCTACCCGCCCGAGCGTCCGGGCAAGGCAGCATCCGGCTATTGCTCTTCGCCGGGTTGAACGGCAGCATGGAGGCCGTGACCAGCGACTATCGCCGCTTCCGCACCAGCGCCACCATCCTGCCCGGGGAGGTCAAGGTCGACGCGAACGGCAATCCGGAGGAAGTCCCGGCGACGCCCGGGCCAGTCTCCCCACCACAGGACCCGGCGAAGCCTCCACCGCAGCGCTGAGGCGAGAAAGAGGAGGCCGCTGGCCGCCTCTTCTCGTGATCGAATGGGTTATGGACCAGCTACAGCGGCTGGACGTCGGAGGCCTGCCAGCCCTTCGGGCCCTTGACCACGTTGAACTGTACGGCCTGACCTTCCTGAAGGCTCTTGAAGCCGTTCGTGTTGATGGCCGAGTAATGCACGAACACATCCTCACCGTTCTGCCGGCTGATAAAGCCGAAGCCCTTAGCGTCGTTGAACCACTTCACTGTTCCCTGTTCCATGTCTCGCAATTCCCTTGTGTTTCGGTGTGACGCTGAATCCAAATCGGGGCTTCGACGCCGTTTGTGTTCGGCAGAAACTGACTTGTTTCAAACGGTGAGCAAATGTTAGCACGGTTGGCAACTTTTCTCAGGAAAATTTTGCCCCCGCCCCGAGCCGCTTTGTGAGCTCAGTGCGCGGGCGTGATCCCCGTCCGCTCCACCACAATCTGCTCGGCTCGTACGAGCACCTGCGCAAGCGTCATCTCGGTCGAGTCGAGCACAAAGGCATCCTCGGACGGACGCAGCGGCGACTCGGATCGGCTACGATCACGCTCGTCGCGCTCCTTCAACTCCCGGAGCACCTCGGCCTTGGTCTCGCGCTCTCCGGCCGGCGCTCCCTGCTTGTAGCGGCGATTGCCGCGTACCTCCGGCGCCGCGTCCAGGAAGATCTTCACCTCTGCATCCGGAAAGACCACTGTGCCGATATCCCGCCCTTCCATCACCACGCCGCCGCCCGCACCCAGAGCGCGCTGCTGTCCCACCATCCACTCGCGCACCTGAGGGTGCACCGAGACTCGCGACGCAGCCGCGGTGACATCGGCCTCGCGCACACGTTGGGAGACGCTGATCCCATCCAGCAGAACCCGGTTCCCCTCCAACATCGGCTCCAGCACGATGCTGGTGCGCGCGGCAAGCTGCATCAGGTCAGCGGCGTTATCCACATCGATATCGTTTTCAACTGCCTTGAGCGCCAGGGCACGATACATCGCTCCGGTCTCCAGATTCAGGAACCCGAAGCGCCGGGCCAGGTGTGCGGCCAGGGTGCTCTTGCCCGCACCCGCCGGCCCATCGATCGCGATCACTGGACGTTGCCGCCCCACCCCCCCCCCCCATAAGCCACATACTCCCGCCGGCGGGGCGGGGCTGCGTGGCGGGCAGCTCCCGTAGCCGCCC
>CAXTWN010000142.1:0-2387 GCA_964248055.1 uncultured Acidobacteriaceae bacterium
TCCCGCGCCCCCCCCGCCGCGGGGGGCCGCGCCGCCCTCGGGAGTCCACTCGAGCGTGAAGTTGTAGCTGCCGGTCAGGCCGGTGTTGTCGATGACCATCCGGGCGAGTTGGCGCGATAGTGGCCTGATCAGGGCTGAGACTGACTCACCGATCACGGTCACCTTGCCGGGGCCAAAGATGACGCCTCGGCGACGAGGTGTAGCCGAAGCCGGGTCGTCCGGCGGGAGCTGCTTCAGCCTGGAGCCGTTCTTGGCGAGGGTCAGCCGATAGATCGGAAGCTCGCGCGTCTCGTGGTGCGCCACCAGGTGGAAGCGGTCCGCCAGAATCTGCTGGAACATGCTGCTGCGCTGCTCCAAGGTCAACTTGGCCATCGTCGGGATATCCGAGGCGGCTACCTTGGCCTCGATGTCAAAGCCCTCGGCGGTTGACCAGGACGGCGCGCCGAGGACCTGGTCCTGGTAAACGAGGCCGAAGCCTCCCAAGAGCAGGAACTGCGTGGTCACCTCCGCCCCACGAATGCCGTCGGGCGTGAACTGCACGCGAGTTTGGTTGTCCTTGCTCGGTTTGATCGAGATCACGTCAAACTGTGGAATCCGTACCGTGGGGTCGGGCTTCTCCGGCAGTTGCATCACGACGCCTGGCGGTGGTGGCGGCAGGGATTGTGCGAGGGCGATCCCACCGCTCGTGAACAAAATGGCGATGGAGAGTGCCGTGCGTGTAGCAGCGTTTGGTTTGCGCAGGAGACACACGGAAGCTGACGAGATGCTAGCAGGCTTCACCGGGCAGGCGGATCACGTATTCCGGACCGGCTCGCGTGAGGGCTCGGCCCGTAACGGTTCGATAACACCTGAAGTAGCGCTGGAGGTCGGTGTTGTCTTCGCTGGTTCGCTCTCTCACGCGAAGATCCGCTTCCGCCTCAGCAGCGGGCGCGCATCGCACAGCCCCCGCCGGACGTCCAATGCAACGTGATCGCAGACAGGCTGCTGCACGAAGCGTTCGTGCTGTTGATCGTCGCCGTTTTGGCGTTCCTGGGTCTGCGGTTTTGGAGGCGTATGGCGATCGCAAGTACACGCAAAGAACCCATTCCGGCACCCATCCATGACATCGTTGCGCCGGCCTCGGGCTGGGAGGCCGGACAGCGCGAGACCGCCGTCTTCGCCGGTGGCTGCTTTTGGGGTGTCCAGTCGGTCTTTCAGCGGGTGCAGGGTGTGCTGCAGACCTTGGTCGGCTACACCGGGGGCGCCGCGGAGCACGCAAACTACAAGGCTGTCTCGTACCTGAACACCGGGCATGCGGAGGCGATCGAGATCGTCTACGACCCCGCCCAGGTCAGCTACGGGACCCTGCTGCGAATCTTCTTCTCCGTGGTACACGACCCCACGCAGCGAAACCGCCAGGGCGCCGATGTGGGTACGCAGTACCGATCGGGCATCTTCTACACCACGGAGGCGCAGCGCGAGACCGCCGAGGCCTACATCCGCCAGCTGGACGAGGCTCATCTTTTTCCGGGCCCGATCGTCACGGAGGTGACGCCGCTGACCAGGTTCTACCCGGGCGAGGACTATCACCAGGACTACGCGCTCAAGAACCCGCACAACCCCTACATCCAGGTCTGCGACATCCCCAAGATCGCCTCGCTGGGGCAGCAGTTCCCGGAGCTGTTCCGGGAGTACGTTCGGGGAAGCTGAGCGGGTCCGGGATTTCCCGCCCCAGGTTGACCCGTTCGGGGCAGAGCCGAGCCCTCGGTGGTAGGCGCAACCGACCATCCAGGCCTGTGTTTTGCGCGTCTTAGGGCGTAACTCAAGAACAAAGGCGGGACGGACGCTCGCCGCAGGATGGAAGCAACGTTGCTGAACAAGACTCCCGTTGGTCTAGCCCTCCACCTCCTTATAGGGGCAGGTTTGCTGCTGCTCGCGGGATCTCAAACCGCCTGGGCGCAGGATGCTCCGGGAGGGCCGCCGCCGACGGCCGGGGCGGCGCAGGTTCCGCAGGCCGCCGGCTCCAAAACGCAGCAGGGCATGGGGCAGACCGGAATGGGGTCCAAGGACGCCTCCAGCAAGGGGGGCGGCAAGGGCAACAGCGCCACACAGCCGGCCTCCACCGAGGCGGCCAGCACCACCAAACTAGGGCTCAAGCCGACCGACCCGTCGACCCCGCCGCCCGCCCTGGCGCAGGGTCGCCCGGTGATCGGGCTTGCCCTGGGCGGCGGCGCGGCCATCGCGCTCTCTGAGGTGGGTACGCTGCAGTGGCTGGACGAGCATCGCATTCCGGTCGACGTGATCGCGGGCACCAGCATGGGATCGATCCTGGCGGCGCTCTACTCCACCGGCAAAACGCCGGCGGAGATGAAGAAGATCCTCACCGGGGCCAGCATCAATCGCATCTT
>CAXTWN010000142.1:2397-4483 GCA_964248055.1 uncultured Acidobacteriaceae bacterium
CATCTTCCGCCTCAGCGCCTCCTATGGCTCTCTGAGCTATCGGCGCCGCGAAGACGACCGCGAGATCCCCAACGGCATTGGCATCGGGCTGAAGCACGGGGTGTCGCTGCGCAACAGCCTGCTGACGGATACGGGGCTGAATGATCTGCTCGATCAGGAGTTCCTGAACTACAACGACCAGACCGACTTCAACAACCTGCCGATCCCGTTTCGCTGCCAGGCGACCGACCTGACCGCGGCGCAGACGGTGACCTTCGCGCGCGGCTCGCTGCCGGATGCAGTCCGGGCCTCGGCCTCGATTCCCGGTGTCTTCCGGCCCTTCGAGATGGAGGGGCACGAGTACGTGGACGGCGCCATCCTGGAAAACCTGCCCACCCCGGATGTGAAGGCGATGAAGGCCGACGTGATCATCGCGGTCAGCCTGCCGCTGGAGCCGGTGGGCCAGGGCGAGCTCGGCTCGATCCTGGGCGTGCTGCAGCGCGCCTTTGCCGTCGGCATCGAGGCCAACGAGCGTGAAGACCGCAAGCTGGCCAACGTCGTCATTATGCCCGAGGTGAAGGGCTTCACGGCCAACGACTACCTCAAGATGGACGCGCTGGCTGCCCGCGGCTACGCTGCCGCCGAAGCCCAGAAGGCCGCGCTCCTGCAGTATGCCCTGCCCGAGGACCAATACAAGGCCTACCTCGCCGCCCGGCGCGCCAAGGAGCGCCCGCCCGCGGGCACCGTGCTCCGGGTGAAGGTGGTGGCACCCAACCCCGGCGTGCAGGAATACGTGGAGCGCGAGTTCGCTCCGCTGGTCAATCAGCCCGTGGACACCGACCAGATCGACGATCTGCTGGCCAATATCCGCTCCGATGGCCGCTACAACGCCGATTACACCGTGGGCTACGACAACACCGCGTCCAACCGCCCCATCCTGCTGGTCTCCGTGAAGGACAAGAACAACGGGCCGCCGTTTCTGGACATCGGCCTGAACCTTGCCGCGCAGACCGGCGGCGTTACCCGCGCCACGCTGTCCAGCATCCTGCTTTACCAGGATCTGGGGGGCTACGGCTCCGCCGCCCGGGCCAACATCGATCTTGGTTACCTGACCCGGGTGCAGGGCGAGTACTACTACAAGCTCAACCCCTTCAGCCGCTACTTCATTGCCCCGCGCGCTAACCTCACGCGCGAACCCTTCTACATCTATAACGGCAACTACCGCGTCTCGGAGCGGCAGTCCCAGTTCGGCGGCTTCGGCACCGACGTGGGTTGGAGCGACGGCAAGTACGAAGAGCTGCGCGTGGGCTGGGCGCTGCAGAACGTGCAGTGGTACCCCACCACCGGCTCCGACAGCCTCCCCAACTACGCCGGCAACTCGCAGACGGTGCGGGCCCGCTTCGTCTACGACTCCCAGGACCGTGCGCTGGTGCCGCGCTACGGCATCCGCTCGGAGACCAACCTGGGCTATCTGTACGACACCCAGGGCAGCCCCAGCGCCCCGCAGTTCTCCGAGCAGTTCCAATACGCGCACGAGGTGGGCAGGGGCAACACCAAGATCAAGGATGACGTGTTCCTGGTCAACGCCGAGGGCGGCACCATGTTCAACCGCGACGTGCCCCAGCCCTTCCGCTACACCCTGGGCGGCCCGCTGCGTGTGAGCGCCCTGGCCTACGACCAGCTACGCGGCACGGACTACTTCCTCCTCACGCCCGGCTACCTCCACCGTATCTTCGCGCTGCCCGCCCCGATTAACGGCAACTTCTACGTTGGGGGCACCTATGAACTCGGCCAGATGCGCGCGCCGGATGCCTCCACGATCACGCGCCAGGACGTCTACTTCGGCCTGATCGCCGAAACGCCGTTGGGCGTCATCACCATCGCACCCGCCATCGGCAACGACGGCCAGCACAAGTTCATCTTCACCCTGGGCCGCTTCTTCTCCGTCCCCACACACTAGAGGGTCTTCCCCCGGGGCAGCGCTGTACGCCAGATGTGCGGGCGGAATACACACCAGAGTTGTCATCCTGAGCGCATCGGGTCCCCGGCGCGCGTTGGGCCCGGGGGGAAACGGGAGACCCCCCGGTGTAGGCCCATTGCCCCGCGC
>CAXTWN010000142.1:4493-7124 GCA_964248055.1 uncultured Acidobacteriaceae bacterium
GGAGCGCAGCGGGTCCCCGGCGAGCTTGCGCGCCGGAGTGAAACGGAAGGACCCGCTTTCTAGGCACTTGCCAGCGGACCTTACCGCCCGGTGAGCAGCCGCGTGGCCAGCCGTTCGGGAAGGCGAGCCGCCCGGATGGCTGCCTGGGCGCGGTCGACGTCGTACGCCACACGCCGGAAGATCAGCTCCGCGGTCACATCGTCGTACAGGGCAAAGGCGGCGCGCGGGTCCCGGTCGCGTGGCTGGCCCACCGAGCCAGGATTCAGCAGCAAGCGGGCGGCTGCCGAGATCGGCAGCACACACGTCCCGTCCGCGTCGTACACCGGCCGCGCCTCCTCCCAGTCTGCCTCCTGTTGGAAGAAGCCGCCCTGCACATGGGTGTGGCCGAAGAAGGTCAGACGGGTTTCCATGCGCTGCAGCGGAAGCCAGGCATCGCGCATGGAGAGGATGTAGTGGTCCTCGTGCAGCGGCGAGCCGTGGGCGCAGGCGGCCGCCTCGGTCGCGCGCACCGGGCCCCTTGGCACCTGGCGCAGCCACAGGAGGTTCTCCGGCGAAAGCGTTCGTCGCGTCCACTCCGCGGCTTCCGCGGCCACAGGATTGAAACCCTCTGTACTCGTCAGCCCGGCGCAGACACGGTCGTGGTTGCCGCGCACGTTGATGCTCGCCCGCGCCCGCATCAGTTCGATCACCTCGTTCGGGTGAGCTCCGTACCCGACCGCATCGCCCAGATTCCAAAGCTGATCGAACGGGCCCGCCGCGGCCAGTACGGCTTCGAGCGCATCGAGATTTCCATGGATGTCGGAGAGGACAAGCGCGCGCATCGGCAAAGGGGAGTGTACTCCCTAGGCGCTGATGCCTGCCTTCAACGGCTGGTCGCGCGGGGTGCGCATGGTGGGCGCGGCGGCCAGCAACGCCTGTGTGTACGGATGCCGCGGGCGGGTCAGCAGCTCGCGTGTGGCGCCTTCTTCCACCAGCCTTCCGCGCCGCATCACCGCGATGCGGTCGGCAATCTGCCCCACCACCGCAAGATCGTGCGAGATGAACAGCATGGACAGCCCGTGCTCCGCCCGCAGACGCCGCAGCAGCTCCAGCACCTGGGCCTGCACGGTGACGTCGAGCGCTGTCGTCGGCTCGTCCGCGATCACCAGCCGCGGCCGATTGATCAGGGCCATGGCGATGACGATTCGCTGCCGCTGCCCGCCCGAAAACTGGTGCGGGTAGTCGCGGACCCGGCGCCCGGGGTCGGGCAGCGCGACCTCCTCGAGCGCAGCCACCACCCGCTCGCGCAGCTCGCGGCGCCCGGTGCGCGGCGCATGGGCCAGCACGGCCTCGGCCACCTGCCGCCCGATGGGCATCACCGGGTTCAGCGCGGTCATCGGCTCCTGAAAGATCATCGCCAGCGATCGGCCCCGGTGCCGTCGCATCGCGTCCTCCGGCAGCCCGAGCAGGTCGACCGGTCCGCCGGCGGCGGTAGCGGTAGCGGCCCCTGTGGGTTCCACGGCCCGCAACACCTGTCCCGATAGCCGTGCGCTAGGCGGCAGCAGCCGCATGCGCGCCAGCGAGGTGGCTGATTTGCCCGAGCCCGACTCGCCCACCAGTCCCAGCGTCTCGCCCGGTGTCAGGTCGAAGCTGATGCCCTCGACCGCCTGCTGCGCGCCGAAGCCGACCCGCAGGTCACGGACGGAAAGCAGCGGCGCTGGCGCCTCGTCGGTCCTCGTCATCAGCCCGAGCATAGCCGAAGCGACTCGCCGAAGCCTGCAGGGGACCCGGCTCATCCAATCCGCATGGCTGCACTCCGCCTCTCCGTCCTCGACCAGTCGCCGGTTCCTGCCGGCTCCACTCCCGCGCAGGCACTGGCGAACTCGCTCGATCTGGCCCGGCACGTCGATCGGCTCGGCTACACGCGGCTGTGGTACTCCGAGCACCACGCGATGTCGCTGCTCGCCTGCACCGCACCCGAGATCCTGATCGCGCGCGCGGCGGCGGCCACGGAGCGCATCCGGGTCGGCTCCGGCGGCGTGATGCTGCCGCACTACTCGGCCTTCAAGGTGGCCGAGGTCTTCCGCACCCTCTATGCCATGTTTCCGGGCCGCATTGATCTTGGCATCGGTCGCGCCCCGGGCGGCGGGCAGTTGGAGAGCTACGCCCTGCGTCGGGTGCGCCAGGGTCCCCAGGCCGACGACTTCCCCCAGCAGCTGGCCGAGCTGCAGGCCTATCTCCACCCCGACCGTTTTCCGCCCGACCACCCCTTTCGCAACGTGCTGGTCTCGCCGGCCGCGCCCGGTGCGCCGGACCTGTGGCTGCTGGGGTCATCGATGTGGTCGTCGGTCACCGCAGCCAACGAGGGCCTGCCGTACGCCTACGCGCACTTCTTCTCCGCCCAGGGCACGCGCGAGGCGATCGAGTACTACCGGCGCAACTTCGTCCCATCCCGCTTCGCGGACGACGGCCTGGCGCGTCGGCAGCCCGAGGCGACGCTGGCCATCGGCGTGATCTGCGCCGCGACGCAAGAGGAGGCCGAGTACCTCCACGCCTCGGTGCGCCTGCTGCAGCGGCGCATCCGCACCGGCGACCGCAGTCCCGTCGCCACACCCGAGGACGCGCTGCGTGAGCTCGCGGCAGCCCCGAAGC
>CAXTWN010000142.1:7134-9493 GCA_964248055.1 uncultured Acidobacteriaceae bacterium
ATTGTGGCCGAGGCCATGGGGCTCGCCTCGGCCACAATCTCCGTTGAGCAGCAGGCGGCCTGAGCCTCGCCGACTGATCCGCCGCCCGGCCCCGCTACACTGGACAGGATGTCTTTCGACTACGACGTTCTGATCGTGGGCGCGGGCCCTGCCGGTTGCGCGGCGGCCTTTGACCTCGCCCACGCCGGCCGGCGTGTGCTGCTTTTGGACAAGCGCAGCTTCCCGCGCCACAAGGCCTGCGCCTGCGGGCTGACCCGCAAGACGCTAAAAGCGCTTCGCTACCCCGTCGATCCTGTCATCGAGCGCACCTGCCGCGACGTGGTGCTGCAGGAGGCCGGTCCGGCGTTTCTCGCCGGCCGCCGTACCGCCGACAAGGGCTGCGAGGTCCGCGTCCGGCTACGCAATCCGTTCTGCGCCATGGCCGTGCGCGAGCGCTTCGACAGCTTCTGCCTGCAACAGACCCTGGCGCAGGGTGCCCGGCTACGCAAGATCGAAGGGATCGCCGCCTTGCGTCAGCTGGTGACGCACGTGGAGCTGGATCTCGTGCTGTCCGACGGCCAAACAGAGACGCTGCGAGCTCCCGTCGTGCTCGGGGCCGATGGCTCCAACGGCCAGATGCGGCGTCTGGCGGCGGGCCTGGCCGGCGACCGGGGCGAGGTCACCGCCGCGGCCTTGCCCGCTGAGCCCGGCTGGTATGCGCGCGGCTTCGCCCTGGAGGCGACCGTTCCCCACCACGCCCTGCCCGCCGTGCTGCCTGCGGGAGACCGCCCGCTCGATCTGGTCTTCGACTTCTCCCCCATTGCGGGCGGCTATGGCTGGCTGTTTCCCAAGGCCGACCACATCAACATCGGCGTGGGCGGCTTTGTGCCCCAGGTGCAGGGTCAGCCCGGCGAGGCTGCCGCCGGGATCGAGGGCATGGCCTACGAGACCGTCACCCGCGCCCTGCTCGCCAGCTACACCCGCGCCAAGCTCGGCGTCGATCTCGGCTCGTCGCCCGGGGCGCACGTGAGCGGCCAGCACCTTGGCCTGGGCGGACACGCCTATGTGCCGCAAGGCCGGGTGCTGCTTGCCGGCGATGCCGCCGGGCTGGTCGATCCGCTCACCGGCGAGGGCATTCACTCGGCCCTGGTCAGCGGGCAGGCCGCCGCGGCCGCCATCCTCCAGACGGCACCCCGGGCGGACAGCGTGGCGGTCGCCTATGCACGCCATCTCCAGCCCCTGCAGGAGACGCTCGCCTTCTCCCACCGCGCGGCCCGGTCGTTCTATCGCGAACCGGAACGTGGCTTCAAGGTGATGCGGACCCCGCTGCTCCGCAATCTGGTGCTGAAGACCTACGCCGACGGCCTGCCCACCACCAAACTGCTGGCCAGCCTGGCCCGGCGCGTCGCCTGACCCACCAACCCCGAGGCCAACACCTATGAGCACCACGCTGAAACAGCTCGCCTTGCGCTTCCTCCCGGCGCCCGCCATGCGTTACGTCCGGGCACGGCACTATCGCCAGAGCCTGCGCACGTATGACATCCACGCCGAGCCCGATCTGCTCGGCTGCCGCGCGTTGATCCAGCCCGGCGACACCGTGCTCGACATCGGCGGCAACATCGGCGTGTACACGCGCTTCTGTGCAGAGTTTGTCGGCCCAACGGGCCACGTCTATGCCCTGGAGCCGGTGCCCGAGACCTTCTCCTACCTCCAGGGCAACGTGCGCGCGCTTGGGCTCAGAAACGTGGACTGCCTGAACGTCGCGGCCTCCGACCACGACAGCGACGACGGCCGCATGTTCGTCCCGGAGTACACCACCGGCGGCGCAAACCTGTACGAGTCGTCGCTCTCCTCGGAGGGCAACGTCCAGGTGCGCACGGCCCGGCTCGATACGCTGTTCCCGGAGCTGCGCCCGTCGTTCCTGAAGATCGATGTCGAAGGTCACGAGATCGCCTGCATCCAGGGGGCGGAGCAGCTGCTGCGTCGCTCCCATCCCGTGCTCCTGATCGAGGTGGCGCACGAGGAGATCTTCCCGCTGCTTGGGTCGCTGGGCTATCGCGCGTTCTGGTACGACGCGGGCAGCTTCCGTCCGCGCAGCGAGGGAGCCAAGCACACGAACTACTTCTTCTTCCCTGAGGGGCAAGAGCCTCCCCTGAGCCAGGGCGCAGCGCTGCCCTAGCGCAGCGTATACTTCGCTGCGGCATCGCGAGGCACCGGTGCCGGGAGACTCAAGGTGAACTTCTCAGGGAACGACGCGGCACGCAAGGTCCGTCCGCACAGCAGGGCCGCTGGGGCCTGCCCCACATTTGCTTTGGGCCTCACGCTCTTCGGCTGCGGCGGAAACGGTTCCAGCGGCGGCACAACACCTCCTCCCCCGGTG
>CAXTWN010000143.1:0-1531 GCA_964248055.1 uncultured Acidobacteriaceae bacterium
CTGCGGAGACGCCGAGGCGCTCCGCGAGCTTCTTCACGAGCTCCGCTGCCTCAAGCAGCGTCAGCCCAACAATCGCGTCTTCAATCTGCTGAATGTCCGCCATGATCTTCTCCGTTCGTTCTTCGAAATTCGATTGCGTTCTCTTGCCGGCCCACGGCTTTCGCCCTGGGTTGCCACCTGCCTCGCCGGGGTTCCGGTGCGCTCAGACTGCGCCCCCGCCGGTGCATGTGGCGAAACTTGGGTTAACCCTCCACGGGATCGCTGGAAGCGGCCTCGCCACCCTGCGACCCAGTCGAGTTCTCCGGTTGCGCGGCGCCGCTCGGCTGCTCGCCGACTGGATCGGCCTCCGCGGCCGGGTTCGCCGCGATCTGCTCGGTGGCGATCTCGTTCGGCGTGGGCGCCTCTTCCGCGTGGCCTTCCGCCACCGTGCTGGGCTCTGAAGCCGCAGACGGTGCCGCGACCGGCGCTTCGGCAACAGGGGCTGGCGTCTCGGCCACAGGGGCCGGCGCTGCCGCTGGAGCGACTGGGGTCGAGGCTGCCGCACCCGCAACAGGCAGCTTGCCCTGCTCCACCGCCTGGCCCACCACCACCGCCAGGTTGCGGCCGGTGGCGTTCAGCACCGTCGCCAGGCGCTGCGCCGGGGCATTGATCAGGAACAGCAGCTTGGAGAAGAGCTCTTCTTTGCCGGGCAGGCTGGCCAGGTTGCCGATCTCGGCAGCCGTGATCACCTTGCCATCGACAATGCCGAGCTTGAAGGTGAACTCGGCGTTGTCCTTCACCCAGGTCGAAAGCGCCTTGGCCAGCTGGACCGGATCGCCCGCTGTATAAGCTACGGCGCTGACGCCCTTGAGCCCCTGAAGCGCCTGCTCTACCTTGGTGCCCTGCGAGCTCTTGGCCGCCAGCTTGTTCTTCACCACGTGGTAGGAGCCGCCCGCCGCGCGCACCGTCTTGCGCAGGTCGAAGTCCTTCGACGCGGTCAGCCCGGTGAAGGTGCCAATGATCGCCGAGGTGCTCTTTTCGAGATCGGCCGCGAGCGCCGCGATCTTTTTGTTCTTTTGTGCCTTGGTCAGTGCCATATACCAGCCTTTTCGCTGCTGGCGCTTCGCTGCCAGCTCCATCTCTGTGGCGCAGGGGCGCCGGGTGCCTTCGGTCGCGGCTCACCGGCCGCGAGCAGCTGTCTTCTACTTGGTTGCGACGTCCGCCGTCGCCGCCTCGAGCTCGATGCCCGGACCCATCGTCGAAGAAAGCACGATCTTCTTCACATACTTGCCTTTGGCCGCCGAGGGCTTCGCCTTGACCACCGCATTAACCACACTCAGGGCGTTCGCCTCGAGCTTGTCGGGCGTAAAGGAGAGCTTGCCCACCGGCACATGCACCAGCGCGGTCTTATCCGCGCGAAACTCCACCTTACCGGCCTTGATCTCGCGAATCGCGCCGGCCACGTCGGTGGTCACGGTGCCGGTCTTGGGGTTCGGCATCAGACCGCGCGGCCCCAGCACCTTGCCCAGGCGGCCCACCGAGCGCATCATGT
>CAXTWN010000143.1:1541-8646 GCA_964248055.1 uncultured Acidobacteriaceae bacterium
CTTCTGGATCCGCTCCACCAGCTCGTCGCCGCCGACAAACTCGGCTCCGGCCGCCTCGGCCTCGCGCTGCTTGTCGCCCGAGGCGATCACCGCGACCACCTTGGACTTGCCGCCCAGGCCGTGGGGCAGGATCACCGTGCCGCGCACCATCTGGTCGGCGTGCCGGGTGTCCACACCAAGCCGCAGCGTTAGATCGACGGTCTCGTCGAATTTGGCGTACTTGGCCTTCTGCAGCAGGGGTATTGCGTCGCCAATGGTATACGGGCGCGGTTCCACGAGCGCACGCGCCTTGGTCATGTTCTTTGAAAGCTTGCGAGCCATTTGGGTCCTTGTCTGCCACCCCTAAGGTTTTCATCCCCTCGACTAGGCTCGGGGCTGAAGGGCATGCGCTCTTCCGCATGGGCGTGGTCCGACGGCTGTCGCGGAGGAGATCCGGACAACCCTATGATTATGCGGGTTACGGCTGTCTGCGTCAACCCGCCTCGTTATGGGCCAGTGGTCACCCGTTTTCGGGCTGGACGCGGTCGCGGCGCGACAGTGATCGAAGGGGCTCGCCGCGGCATGGCGTCAAACGCGATGCAGGCCCTTGCGTCCGACTCCCACGCGCGCAGGTATTCTTCCGTCACAAGATCAATCTTCGGGCTGCCCGGCCTGCGGAAGTACCCAACGCCGGGCTGCTCGCTGTCCTGGCGGACCACCAGGGCCGGCAGCGGGGGCCAGCCACGCAGTGCACCCAGCGCCGCGATCTCCGCCAGCGGCCCCCCAAGCCGCCGCGCCTCCACCACCACCCCGGCGCGCTGGACCAACGACGTGTAGCTGATCAGATAGCCCCCTGGGTAGAGCTTCAACTCCCGCGGCGTCCGTTTGCGTCGAGCCTCCCAGAAGTGGTCGAGCAAAGCCTGCAGCAGGTCGCGGGTGACGTCGCCATAACGGTTCGGCATGGCATCACACCCAGACGCGGGCGAGTTCCAGGACAAACCCGGCGATCGGGCCCTCCCCTTCCACGCGACTGGCATTCTCGATAAGCCGCGGCTCCCGACCGGGAGCATAGACCTCGACAACCCTTCGCTCCGGATCCACCAGCCAGGCGAGTTGTGCTCCGTTGTTCACCCAAAGCCGCATCTTGGCCTGCAGATCGGAGAGGCGGTCGGACGGCGAGCGGAGTTCCACGACGAACTCCGGACAAAGCGGCGCAAAGCGACGTTGCTGTTCCCGGCTCAGCGCGTTCCAGCACGGAAGCGAGACCCAGGCGACATCCGCGGCCCGCACTGAACCATCAGGAAGGCGAAATCCGGCATTGGAGTCGAAGACCTTGCCTCGGCCGTCCTCGCGCGCCCAGTTGCCCAGGTCCAGCAGGATCTCTGCGTTGGCTCCACCCCCCTCCGATCCGGTCGGTGACATCACGGTAAGCTCTCCATTGCTCTCCTGCTCAATGCGAAGCGGACCATTCACGCGACTGAAGCGCATCAACTCCTCATCGGTCATGGGCCGCTCGGTACGCAGCCGCACGGGCAACTCGAGCTCATGAATCGCAAAGTGCATGCGTGCAGTGTAAAGCCGGCAGAAAAAGGTGTTGACGCATGGTCCGCCACGCGCGTAAGGTGATCCTCACGGAGGCGAAGAAATGGCGAAGATAGAAATGGCGAAAAAAGACGCGCAGTCCCGCCCCGCTCTCTTTCCGATCCTTCCCTCCCAGCCGGTCGGCATGGCCCGGCTCGCCGCCCAGGCCACCCACGCCGATGAGGGGCACCTGATCACCTTCCGCGCCATGCGCGCGCGGTCGATCCTGAACCGCTCGGTCTCCAAGCGACAGCTCTCCCTGGAGTGGTCGATTAACCCGTATCGGGGCTGCGAGTTCGGCTGCAAGTACTGCTACGCCCGGTACACGCATGAGTTCCTGCAGCCCGAAAAGGTGGAAGACGTGCCCGTGGGTCGCTATGAGGGCCCGGAACAGCCCTGGGCAAGGGCCTTCGAGCATGAGATCTATATAAAAGAAAACGCTGCCTGGCTGTTGGAGCAGGAGCTCAGTCGGATCGACCCCCGCGAGGAGATCGCGATCGGCACCGCGACCGATCCCTACCAGCCCATCGAACGCCGTGTCGGCCTGACCCGCAGTCTGCTGGAGGTCTTCAGCCGGCGTAGCGGGTACAAGCTGGGCATCATCACCAAGTCCAACCTGATCGTGCGCGACATAGACCTGCTGGCCCGCATCGCCGAACGCAACACCCTCGTGGTGCACCTGACGATCACCACGGCGAGCGCCAGGCTGGCCCGCCAACTGGAGCCTCGCGCTCCCCGGCCGGATCTGCGCTTTGCGGCGGTGCGCCAGTTGCGGGATGCGGGAATCCGCACCGGGGTGCTGTGCTCTCCCCTGCTGCCCCGGATCAACGACTCGGAGGCGTCGCTCGACCGCGTGGCCAAGGCGGCCGCGGACGCCCGAGCGAGCTTTCTTGCGGGCTTCCCGCTGTTCCTGAAATCGTGCTCGCGTCCTACCTGGATGAGCTTCGTTCGCGAGCACTTTCCGCACCTGGTCGGCGAGTACGATCGCCGCTTCGCGACAGCAGACTTCGCGGACGGCTCGTATCGCCGGCAGATGGCGGCGGCCATGCGCCGAGCGTGCCTCCGTCATGGCCTCGCGGAACGCTCGACCGATGCGTTGTTGACAAGAGACGTGGGCCGTCCGGAGCGCAAGCCGCCCACTGGAGTGAGAGGTCCGCAGCGTCACGATCTCCAGGCCGCACTCTTCGCCTAGGCGAGGCTTTGGGTGTGGCCCTGGTTAGGGTGGATCTCTTGCGACACGGTCGAACGCACAGTTGCTGGCCAGGCGCTCCAAAAGGTATGCCCTCCGGCAGAGGGCATACCTGCCGAAACTGCGGGCGTGTACCTAGGCGACGACCTCAAGACCCATCGACCGGGCCGTACCGCGAATGGTCTTGGCAGCGGCCTCCACCGTGGCGGCGTTCATGTCGGGCATCTTCTGCTTGGCGATGTCCAGGATCTGCGCCTCGGTCACCTTGCCGATCTTGTCCTTGTTCGGCGTGCCGGAGCCCTTCTGCACGCCGGCTGCCTTCATCAGCAGCACCGGTGCGGGCGGGGTCTTGGTAATAAAGCTGAAGGTACGGTCCGCGTACACGGTGATGACGACGGGAATGGTCATCCCGGCGAGACCCGGGTCCTTGGTGCGGTCGTTGAACTGCTTGCAGAACTCCATGATGTTGACCTGCGCCTGACCCAGCGCGGGGCCGATCGGGGGAGCGGGCGTGGCCTTGGCGGCCGTCACCTGGAGCTTCACGTATCCATTGATCTTCTTCGGTGCCATGTTCTGTTCCTTATCCTGTTGCAGGGCTTGCCGCGATCAGCGGAGCCCGGCTGAATGGGTACTGCGCAGGAGCTGTGAGGCCCAGTAACGCAGCCCGGCTGTCTCTCCTGAAAAACTCTCCGCGGCTCTACTCGTCGTTCTTTTCCACGCTCGCGAAGGAGACCTCGGTCGGCGTCGGGCGGCCGAAGATGGAGACCATCACCTTGAGGGTCTGCTTGTCCTCGTTGACGTCGTCCACCGCGCCGTTGAAGTTCGCGAACGGCCCTTCGGTGATGCGCACCTGCTCGCCCTTGGTGAACTTCAGCTTCATCTTGGGCTTTTCCTTGGTGACGTCAGCGCGATTCAGCATCGCATTGACCTCGGCCTCCGAAAGCGCATTGGGCTGGTCGCCGGTCTGCAGAAATCCGGTGACGCGGGGTGTGTTCTTCACCACGTGCCAAAGGTCGTTGTCGAGGTGCATCTCTACGAAGACGTAGCCTGGCAGAAAAACGCGGTCGATCGTGTACTTCTTGCCATTGCGCAGCTCGGTGGTCGGCTCGGTCGGGATCTCGATCCGGCCGACTCGATCTTCCAGGTGGTACGCCCGCACCCGGCTCTCGAGCGACTCCTTCACCTTGCGCTCAAAGCCTGAATAGGCGTGAATGATGTACCACTTGAAGGGGTTCTGCGGCGCCTCCGGGACAAGCCCGTCAGCGGCCGCAACGCCCTCATTGGCATTCGTCTCGCCGTCCGCGACGGTACCGGCGTCGAACGCCTCGGTCTCGTTGCTGGTCTCGAGCTCTGTCTCGTTTTGATCCATGGTTGCCATGTGCGTTCTCTTCTGTGCGGAGCGTTTTGCGGCTTGCGGAGCGATGTGGTGACGCGGAACCTAGTGGCCGGTGAGCTTCAGCAGGCCCCGGTCGATCAGCCGGCCCAGGGTGTTGTCGATCACCGCGAAGTAAGCCGCAAACAGAAACACCGTCGCAATCACGATGATGGTGTTGGTCTGGACCTCCTGCTTGGTCGGGGTGACGACCTTGTGCATCTCCTTGTCCGTGTCCTTGAGGAACTGGATCAGGCGCTCGGGGCCGGACGCAGGGCGCTCGGACGGCGTGCTGGGGGGTGCGGTTTCAACGACAGCGGTTTCAGCCATGGTGCGGCTCCTGAACTCGACTACGAACTGCCCTTCCAGCTTACCGCCGGACGGAACAATCATGTTGCGGCTGGTGCCCCGGGGAGAACCGGGCGAAACTGGCAGGGGAACTCGGATTCGAACCGAGAAGTCCGGTTTTGGAGACCGGCAGTTTAACCGTTGAGCTTATTCCCCTAAATAGTGCACAGGGTGGAGGGTCCAGGGCACAGAGGACTTCATCGCGCGACTGTACCCTGTGCCCTGGATCTTAGCCTGCCTTACTTCGTTTCCTTGTGATCCGTGTGCTTGCGGCAGGTGTTGCAGAACTTGGAGAACTCAAGACGGCCGGTGGTGGTCTTCTTGTTCTTCGTGGTCGAGTAGTTCCGGTTTTTGCATACCGGGCACTGCAGGGTGATGATTTCGCGCATGGTGTTCTCCTCAATTTGGCCAACCGCCTCGGCTGGCAAGCAGCTTGGCAGCAACTCGAAGCTCGAGTCCTGACACGCCGCGACGCAGGGTAACGTACCCTGCAGATGACTTCCCCCGGTTGTGGGCGGGGCAGGCGCACGGATACTCGGTGCGTCCTCTTCCCATTATCCACGAAACTCCCGGACAGCGCCAGAGGGTCGCGACATGGCGTCTGCCGCCCTACACTGGTCAGCAATGGCACCCGCTCCAGCAAACGACGAACCGCTGCGCCGGGGCAAGCTGCGGCGAAAACAGGTGGCGCGCGGTGACCTCGGGCTCTGGTCTCCGAAGCGCCGCAAACAAAGCCCGCTGCTGCTGCTCAAGCAAGCCAGCCGCGGAAGGGTCGAGAGCCTGTTGCCCCTGAAAGCCGAACGCATGTCCGCCTCGCCCTTCGCGTACTTCCGCGGAGCGGCGCCGGTGATGGCCTACGACCTGTCGCTCGCTGCGCACACCGGCATCCTCTGCCAGTTATGCGGCGATGCTCACGTCCAAAACCTCGGCGCCTTCGCCGGGGAAGATGGCCGCCTGATCTTCGACATCAACGACTTCGACGAAACCACGCGCGGTCCCTTTGAGTGGGATGTGAAGCGCATGGCCACCAGCATCCTGCTGGCCGGCGAAGAGGCGGGCGTCAAGGCGGCAGGCTGCACCGCGGCGGCCGAGGCCTTCCTGCGCGCCTACTGCGGCCTTGTGCATCGGCTGTCCTGCCTTCCGGTGCTGGAGGTTGCGCGTTTTCAGGTGCACGGCCTCCTGCGGAACGAACCCGTCTCTGAGGTCCTGCGCAAAGCCGAGCGCGCCACGCCCCTCCACTCGCGCGACCGGCTCACCATCGAGGAAAAGGGCAAGCGCGTGTTCGCCTCCCAGCCGCCCACGTTGCGCCGGGTGCGCGGGGAGGAGCGGCGTTCCGTACTCGCCTCCCTGTCGACCTATCGCAAGAGCCTGGCCCCGGAGCGACGGCACTTCGTCGACCAACTGCAGCCCTTGGACGTCGGCTTCAAGGTCGTCGGCATCGGCTCGGTGGGCATGCGGGACTACTGCCTCTACCTCCAGGGCAACGGTCCGAACGACCCTGTCTTCCTGCAGATCAAGCAGGAGTCAGCCTCGGCCTATGCACCCTACCTGCCCAAGGCCGCCTCGGCGGAGCTGCATCAGGGCCAGCGCGTGGTTGACGGCCAACGCGCCATGCAGGTACAAAGCGATCCGCTCCTCGGCTGGACCAGCTTTGGCGGGCACGATTACCTGGTGCGGCAGCTCAAAGACCACAAGGCATCGCTCGATGTAACCGCACTCGAGGCCGAGGGGCTGGAGCAATACGCCCAGGTATGCGGCCAGCTGCTCGCGCACGGCCACGCCCGCTCGGGCGACGCCCGGCTGATGGCGGGCTACCTCGGCAGCGACAAGCGCTTTACCGCAGCCATGCTGGAGTTTGCCCAGGCGTATGCCGACCAGACCGCGACGGACTGGAAGCAGCTGGCCGGCTCGCAGGAGACGCATTAAAGATGAAGATTGCCGCGCGAACACAAAAGCTGTTGTGCTTTCTGCGCTTACTTGTCCCAAATCCCAGATGTCGTAAGCCGAAACCCTGCCACAGGCCAACCCGCCTCGACTGAATCGGGTCGCTCAAGCACCTCCACCGGCTTGCCGGGGGTGTAGATGCTGATTGTCGCCGCGTACGGATCGATCATCCAGGCCAGCTGCGCTCCATTGGCGATCCAGGTCGCCATCTTGCGCTCCAGAACCGGCCGCGAGTCGCTGAGGGAGAGAATTTCGATTAGAAACTCGGGGCAGACTGGCGGGAAAGAGCGCTGCTCGGCTCTGGTCAGTGCGTTCCAACGGGCAGTGCTGACCCAGGCGACATCAGGGCTCAGAACCGAGCCGTCCGGGAGCCGAAAGCCTGTACTTGAGCCGAAGGTAATGCCGCCCTGATCCTCAGCCCAGTAACTGAGTTCGCGGCCCACCAGGATCTCCCAGCGGCCCCCATCACCGCCAACCGGTGTCATGACTTCGATCTCCCCTTGGGCGTTCATCTCGATGCGATAGGGACGGTTCCGGCGGGAAAACGCCATGAGTTCCTCGTCGCTGAGGCGTTCCGAGACACGCAGAGTGACAGGCAGCCGCAGGCCAGCAAGCGATAGGTGGTCTGACCCAACGGATTCGCTCAGCGCGGGCATGGGCACGATTTTACGCAGAGCCGGGCAGCCACAGAA
>CAXTWN010000143.1:8675-9444 GCA_964248055.1 uncultured Acidobacteriaceae bacterium
GCCGAAACCCGCGCCCTCTGACGTTGCTTCAAACGATGTCTTCCGGCTCCAGACTTCCTTAGGGGGGCGGACAGCCCGGCACGGACGCGATCCTCGGGCCGAGTTCGGAGGAGCGCCGCCGCAGCCGGCGTCTCCATCGACCGGATTCGCCATATAGGGACCTTAATAGTAGGCGTACAGCTTGAAGAAGCGATCACGAAGCGGCAGCGCGACCTGCTCCAGCGAGGCCAGGTAGAGCTCGCGAATCTGGCCCTGATCCGCGGGGGAAAGCTTGCTGTACTGCCCGGGGGTCGCGGAGCCAAGCTTGCCGGCCGCCAGCACCGCTTCGAAGTCGCGAATGCGCAGCCCGGCCTTGTCGAGCGTGCGGAGGAAGTCCCGTACGCCCGCCTCGGAGAACCGGACGTCTACGGCGTTCTTGACCTCGCGAAAAGTCGCTTCGTCTTGCACGCCAAGCACCGGACGCTCGTACAGCGCACGGGTGCGGTCTACCGAAACAGGTGCTGCAGAGCCCACGGTGTTCTGATCCATTTGCTGCGACTGCCCTTCTCTGGGGGTGCGTTTTTGGAGCGGGAGACGGGAATCGAACCCGCGACCAACAGCTTGGAAGGCTGTGACTCTACCACTGAGTTACTCCCGCCCGTGGAGATCTGAGGGGTGAGATCCAGACGCTGGAAACGGAACGCCCCGCATCGAACATCTCGCCTCTGGCTCTCAAAATCTGGAGCTGATGATGGGGCTTGAACCCATGACCTCTCCCTTACCAAGGGAG
>CAXTWN010000144.1:0-9358 GCA_964248055.1 uncultured Acidobacteriaceae bacterium
GCCCTCTTGACGGTGAAGCGCGGCGGCAAGACGGTCGATGCGATTGCCCAGACGACGAAGCAAGGCTTTCTGTTTGTGCTCGACCGGGAGACCGGAAACCCGCTCTTCCCCGTTGAAGAGCGTGCGGTCGTTGCGAGTCCCGTCCCGGGAGAGGTGAGTTCCAGGACGCAGCCGTTTCCTACGCTGCCGGCGCCGTTCGCTCGTCAGACTGTCACTGAAGACGACATGACAACTCGCACGCCGCAGGCTCACGAGTATGCGGTCAAGCTGTTTCATGATGTTGTGAGCGGCAATCAGCAATTTTACCCTTTGATCCTGGGCAAGGAGACGATTGCGGCACCTGGGTTCGACGGCGGCGCTGAGTGGGGCGGTCCCGGTGTGGACGCTGCGCGCGGGGTGCTCTACGTCAACGCGAACAACATCGCCAACACTGGGGGACTGGCCGAAAATGACCTGACTGCCGGTCTGGGCGTGTCAATCTATCAGCACCAGTGTTCCCTCTGCCATCGGGATGATCGCCGAGGGACGCCACCCGAGTTTCCTTCGCTGGTTGGTGTCGACAAGCGACTCACGCAGCAACAGATCATCGAACGAATTCACACCGGTAAGGGAAGGATGCCATCCTTTCCGAACCTGCAGAGCGGAAACCTTAACGCGCTGCTCGAATATCTCAGGACCGGCGTGGACAGCAAAGCCAAATCAATGGCAGATTCGCAACCCCGCTCGCAGGACACCGAGTTGCAGCATGAATCTCTCGCTTCCAATCAAGCGGATGGAAGCATGCTTCGTGACCCTGCAGGCGCGAAGGTCTATGCGCAGCGTTGCGCGATCTGTCATGGCGACCGGATGGAAGGTATTCAACCAGGGTTCCCTGCGCTTGTTGGCGTGAGCAGTCGGATGACCGCCGACCAGATAGCAGATCTTGTGCAGAACGGGAAAGGGCGCATGCCGCCCTTCAACCACTCCCAAATTTCGACCGTAGAGATGAAGAGTCTGAACCGTTTTCTGGGTGCGAACGAACAGCTGCCCGACACCGAGTCCGCGGACGAGAAACAGATGAATCGCTACCGCTTTACCGGCTACCACGGTTTCGAAGACCAGGACGGTTACCCGGCGGTGAAACCACCCTGGGGAACGTTGAATGCGATCGACTTGAACTCTGGAAAGTACCTGTGGACGATTCCGCTGGGCTACTACCCCGACTTGGCGAAGCAAGGCGTCCCCGTGACAGGCACTCCGAACTACGGAGGGCCGGTCGTGACGGCAGGAGGGCTTGTCTTCATCGGGGCGACACCCTTTGACAAGATGTTCCGCGCGTTTGATAGCCGCACGGGCACTCTGCTCTGGCAGCATGAGCTCCCCTATGCTTCCGTGGCCACTCCGACCACATACATGGTCGATGGAAGGCAATACGTCGTAGTGGCGGCTGGAGGAAGCAAGTTGACTCACGGCGCCGCGGGAGGCGTTTATATGGCATTCGCTCTATCGAAGTGAACGAGGAAAGTCGCGAAATTGATACCAGTTCCTAACAATCCAAGACGAGTACACGAAATTGCACCGTAGGCTTCATCTGACGGGAAGTCTGTCCGGTTCAGTCCCGCTGGAGATGACGAATGGCTATAGACGGGACTCGACTTCGTCTCTGAAAAGCGGAAGCGGCGACGCGGAAGCTGCCTGGGAGCTGCAAAGTTCAGCTAAACCTTCCGTGTCCTCTTTGCTCTGCTCTCTCCACAGCTGCGGCAGGAGTGGCGGCATTGCCGAGGACACTGCTCTCGTCGATGAATATTGGACACATGATCTCTGCCTTTCAGGCGAGTTGCGTGGTCATAACTTTCCACGTAACGGCGGAGCTTCTTCTTTGCTTTTTGGTATCACACTCCGGGTCGTCATCGGTCTTCTTGATGAGCTTGTAGTAGCTGCTGACCGGCGTATACGCCTTCAACACATCCAGGATGAAGCGCTCCTCCACAGCTTGCTTCATCGTGTAGGAGTGGAACGGCCTATGCTTGATCTTGCCCTGGCCGTCCGGTGGCAAGGGAGCCCCAAACATCTCCAGCGTTTTTGGCTGCGACGTCGCGGTGGAGGCGAAATAGCTGGCGTTCTGCAGCATCTTCCGTGCCGCCATGTGCTTCTCCAGCGCGTCGTTCACGGTATTTTCTGGCTCGGTGCCATCGTCGCTCACTTGCGTGTTCAGCATCAAGCGACCAATGTGGCTGCTGCATCGCCGGCTTCTGCTGCTGCGAACTCATGCGAATTCGGTGTGCGGCCCTTGACCGCGGCGATCTCTGCGGGATGAGCCGCTCGAAGTGCGTTGGAGAGCACACGTTCTTCCCTATCGCACTTTCAGCACGGACCAGCGTGTGAGCCGCACTGCCATTGTCGAGAACAAAAGACTTGGCCCTGCGCTCGCCCTCGTTGAAGCTCAGCGGGACCCTCGCCTGGCAACGAAGATCATAACCACCAGCGAGAAGACCGGCTACCAGAACCGAACGAAGAACATGAGCCAGTCGTTGACCTCGGAGCGTACCGGACTGTATGCTAACGCTTCAACGGCGCATTGAGAACAGGTCGAAGTGTTCTTATGCACACGGTATGATGCCCTTTTTCCTGATCATTCCGTTGTGGCTGGGAGTGCTCGCCATTGCGGCGGGACTCGCTTTGGTACGTCGAACCCGCGTTCTGTCCCTGTACATCGCAGTCAGTTCCACGTCGGCATTGCTGTTCTCCATGCTGATCTCGACGGCACTCATCATTGCCCTCGCGAAGATCAGCAGCTATGCCGCACCTGCACCCAGTTGGGCAGGATGGGTGATGCTGGGCGGATACGGAGCAGGCATCGTTATAGGTGGACTCACTGGTGCGCTGCTCGGAGTTTTCTTGATTTGGTGGTGGCATAGAAGACGCCAACGAGCCGGGTCGCCTAGCCATACACTCCGCTTTTTGGCCACCTTACGCGAAGTTGCGCGACGGCTAGGTTCGTATACTGACATATATTATCGGCCGCAGCAACCTGTCATCGCTACTGAACGCGAACATATTCTGTAGGCGCAAAGCAATGACGTCGTAGCTCTGCAGAGTCAACGTATCGAGGTCTTGACCGAGGTTCTTGCTGAGCGGCGGCGGACGACGGAGTCAGCAGCCGAGGTTTTGGGTGTAAGCCTGCGGCAGACGCAGCGACTGCTGGCCAGGTACCAGGACGGGGTGGTGCGGCACTTATCCACCGGTAACGAGGCCGGACAGTCAGCAACCCACTCAACGACGGGTGTCCGGGACGATGTGCTGGAGCTTGTGCCCCAGAACGATCGAAACTGCGGACCCACGCTCGCAGCGGAGGTGCTGCTGGAACGGCATGGCGTGGACGTCACGCAGGAAACGGTCCGCAGGTGGATGGCCGACGGTATCTGGCTCTCGCGCAAGCAGCGCCGGAGATGGCGGAACGTTCGTTACGGCGATCTACGGAGCCGGGCGGGAGGGCGTTTTCGGCGGCCATGTCGCTGATGTCGGCAAGCCGCAGTTCCTTCACGAGCCGGTTCTGCAAGGTGCGGTTGGCTCGCTTCCACACGGCCCTTCGCCTGGCTGAAGTGGGCGCACGGGATCTCGATGTTCAGCTCGGCCAGTGTTCGCGCGCCGCAGCGGCAAGGAAGTTCTGATGAAACGCGTGGACGATCAAACCGTCCCACTCTTCCCACAGACCTTGGAAAGCGCCAAGACAGCGCTTCCCGCCACACGCACCGCGAAGACGGTGACGGTCTCACAGCGACATATTGTTTTGCACCGCGACCGAGATTATCGCTTTGCGTCAACGTGCCTGGTAAGCGCTCCCTAAAAGTGCGAGGCCCGCGCTATGGAACTGTTGGCCTTGAGCAAGCGGCACGTCTCTTTATCTGTGTCGCTCCGATACATCGTGTACGATGTAAACGGAGGCGGACAATGCTCACCTATGTTCATTGTGGATGGCTGGTGATTGCCCTGTTCTGGGCTACTTGCTGGTTTTTGACGGCGCGTTCTGCTTGGCGGGAGCCGAACCGGAGGCGCTCTCTGCACATCGCGGGTACGGCGGTAGGTTTTGGCCTCCTCTTCGACCCGCAACTGTTCTGGCCGTTCAAGAGCCAAGCCGTCTTCGTTTCCGCGGTGGGAACGGCTCGCACAGGCGTTCTGCTTTGCAGCGTGGGTTGGGTGGTCGCGGTGTGGGCGCGCATTGTTCTAGGGCGTTATTGGAGCGCCTCCGTGTCGCTGAAGGAAAACCACTGCCTTATGCAAGCAGGTCCCTACTCCGTGGTGAGGCACCCGATCTATTCAGGGTTACTGCTCGCGCTGCTTGGAACCGCCTTCGCGAATAATCAGCTTCAAGGTTTCCTTGGTTTCGCGATCCTTCTCCTGTTCTGGGGCGGCAAGGCACTCACGGAAGAGAAGCTTCTCGCCGGGCTCTTCGGTCATGCTTACCGCGAGTACCGGAACCGCACGGGTATGTTGTTCCCGAGGATCTCCTGATGTTTGCAGAGAAAGGCGACAGGTCCGCGATCGAGGCCTCAAGCCCGGACGAGGTCGCGCGGGAGATGGAACGGCTTCTCTCCGGAATCCGAGAAGCGCTTCGAAAGCCGGTGTCCTCAGCTTTCTCCAGTGGCGGCCTGACCGGACCGCAACGCATGGTGATGCAAGCGCTCGTGCGGGCACCCGAGTCTTTGTCCTTGAAGCAGCTTCAGGCGGAGGTCGGCTTGGCACAGAGCACCGTGTCAGAGATCGTCCGAAGACTCACCAGCAAAGGGCTGATCAGCAGACGCGTGAACAAGAATGACGGACGGGCAGTTCTACTTAGCCCCTCTCCACAGGTCCGACGATTCTTGACCGGCTCTGTTCCCGAGCTGGCCGCCGCCCCGTTGGTTCAAGCGTTGCGCGATGTTCCGGCGGAAACACGTACCCGGATGCTTGGCGCTCTGATCGAATTAGCAGACCTTCTCGGGAGAAAGGGTTGAAGGCGGGGGTACCTCAGCCGCGTTCCTGCGAACGGTCTCAGCAAGACTGAGCGCTCGCCAACTGCTTCAACAGGAACGAGCGTGCGCTCTGCTCCTCGCACGGCTCATCGCCTTTACAAAAGTCGACCGCCTGAGCACTTCACAAAGACTGGTTTGCAACTGAGCACGAAGCGCCCAACAAGGCGAGATCTTCACCGGCCGGACACTTCCCTTTTGTGCCTTGAGCTCTGCATTTTTTACAGTCTATGGTGATCAGCCAACTAGATGAGTGGAAAGGATCGTGATTACCGTCTCACCTACATTCAGACAGCCTTAAGGTTCCTCCTTTAGCATCGTGAGGTGGGCGCGAGTACAAAGCTTGTTGGCGTGCTCAGGCGGGTTCTGTCGATGGAAGAGTGAGGTCAACGGGGCGCGAACCGTCGTTTACCTGAAGGTTTGCATAGGGAGGCTACTGGCCCATACCGCTGTGAGCCTGGAGCAGCGATGGTGATGGTGAGGTCTGATTGGCTGGTCTTCTTGGAACAGTTTGGAACGGGTACCTTTTCCACGGGAACCAGCTCTGCCCAAGATTCGACCATCGTCTGCGGATGAGGTGGCTTTTGCTGCTGGCCTACAACGTGGCTCTTGGCTGCGCCCAGGGGCCAACTGCTATGCAGAATGGAGGTCATCCTCAGGGGACGCCGGACGCCCCGGCTTATGTTCTCCATGAGAACGTTCAGGAGGTGCTGTTGTACTGCACAGTCCTGGACCGTCACGGAACTCTGCTCACGGATCTCGATCGTTCAGCCTTCAAAGCCTATGAAGACAAGAAGCTCGTGACGATCACGCACTTCGATCACAAAGACGTACCCGTTTCTTTGGCGCTTGTGCTCGACGACTCAGGGTCCATGAGGCAGAAGCGTTCAGCCGTGCAATCGGCAGCGGTCGATCTGATCAAGGCATCCAACCCAGCGGACGAGACTTCGGTAACCAATTTTGCCGACAGCGCGTATCTCGATCAAGACTTTACATCCGACCTGTCTTCTCTGCAGTCTGCTCTTGGGAAGAGCAAGACGGTCTCTGGGGGCACCGCGCTCTTTGACACGGTGATCGAAGCCGCGGATCACCTCGCCAAAGACTCGCACCACAGTAAGCAGGTGATCGTCGTCGTCACGGACGGGCGGGACAATGCTTCTGTGGCCGATCTACCCGCTGCCATCCGACGGGTGCAAACAGCGGACGGGCCGGTGATCTATACCATTGGCCTGCTCTTCGATGTTCCCGGCCCTGATGCTCGCCATGCGCACCACGACCTGCAGGCCCTTTCGGACGAAACCGGGGGCATCGCCTTCTTCCCTGCCTCGGTGAATGAGGTCGACAAGATCGCGGCCGAAGTCGCGCGAGATATTCGCAACCAATACACAATTGGCTATCGACCTCCGCTTGATCCGTCCACTAATTCCTATCGAAGCATTGCGTTGAAGGCGACGGCACCAGGACGACCCAATCTCATCGTCCGCACCCGCAAGGGCTACCTCCGACTACAGAGCTCAACTCCGGCTCACTAGCCCCGACCACACCATCCTCTTTTCCCCACCCTCAACCGGGAACATAGACCCACGGAAAGCATGCAGAGACGGATTGCAATTTGCCTAGGGTGCGCGATCGCGGCGAGCGCCGGATCACCCCTGCTCCAGGCCCAACAGGCTACCCTCCCGCTGGGCACGGCGCTTCGCATTGCGTTGGACCACCGTGTTCGAAGCCGTGTCGGGGCGGCCATCCGTGGTCATCTAACCGAGCCGGTGTATCTCGTTGATCGTGAGGTGATCCCGGTAGGGGCTCTCGTTTCGGGTAAGGTACGCAGCCTGCAGCCTGGGGCAAAGAGCGTACGCATTCAGCGGCTCCTCGCAGCGGACTTCACCCCGCCCAGGGTACCGGATGCGGTCTTCGACACAATCAGTGTCCCAGCAACCGCCACCCAAGCCGCTCATGTTCTCTTCATCAACGCGCCTGCGGTTCAAACCAATGCCACGGTATTACGTCTCGGGACAACGCACAAAAAGCAGTCCATCAAGGAACAAGTTGTCGACATCCTCAAGCGACAGCAGCAGGAAGCGAAGGATACGCTAAAGCAGCATCGCTTTGTTGAGATTGTGGAGAAATGGGCGGTGGGTCAGCTTCCCTACCATCCGGACATTCTGTGGAGCAACACAACATTCAATGCCGACCTGGCCACACCCGCCACGGTCCCAGATGCCACACATCCTCCTCTCCCCATTGCGGATCTCCACGGGCGCTTGCCCGAAGGGACACTGCACGCACGTCTCCTGTCGCCTCTCACCTCACAGACAGCCAAGCATGGTGATCCGGTGGAGGCCATCATCACCCGTCCTCTCCTTTCGGCGGACGGCTCGCAGTTGCTGGTTCCCGAGGGAATCCACTTACACGGCGTGGTGGTGCGCACCAAAGCCGCGCGAAGCTTTGGGCGGAACGGAGATCTTCGGTTTGCCTTTCGCAGTCTTGACCTGCCCTCTGCCGAGGAGGCCATCCACACGACCGAGATCCACGGTCGGCTCTCGGCTGCCGAGACTGCCCCAGAACAACATGTGAGCATCGATGAGGAAGGACAGGCAAGGACCGAAGATGGACCAGCGAAGTACGCGGAGCCTGTCGTCCTGGCGGCTCTCGTCGGCGTAGCGAGGGGTGACCCGGATCACAGAGGGGATGGAGGCGGCATCGGGCCAGGCGGCGAGACGGTTGCTTCTAACGGTTTCGGACTGATCGCACGCGTCGTCTCGCTCAGCACTCAAAATAGGTCTGTGGTGCAAGGGTTTGCTTACTACTCCCTGGCCAAATCCCTTTACTTCAACTTCGTTGCCAAAGGCCATGACATGACCTTTGCACACGACACTGAAATCCAGGTGACGTTGTCTGAACGATGATGGCAGCCGCGCACTCCCGCTATCTACCGTCACGACGGCGGCTCTTCCCTTGGTGGCGCGACGCGGTCGTTCGCCGTTGGTCCCGGTGATCTCCATGCTTCGTTGCAGCTCGCAACATTCTTCGCTTCGGCAACTAACGAAGCGGTCTACTGTCTTCAGGCAGTCTTAAGCAAGTTTCCGTAACTTGATGGTGAATGGGACGGCTGCGTTCAGGGAGGCTAGGAGCGACGTTGGCGCTTGGAGGCGCCCTGCTTCTCGGCCGCGCAGCTCTGGGACAAGCTGCTGGGGGCCAGGCCGCTTCCACATCGCTTGCGCCGCTCTCACTGGATGAGGCCATCCGCCGCGCCGAGGCCAATGAGCCGGCCTTTGCGGCGGCGGCGGCGGAGAGCCGCGCCACGGCCCTGCAACGCAAAGACGCACGCGCCGCGCTGCTGCCGTCGGCGACGTTTCACAACAACTTTCTGTTCACCGAGTCCAACCACACCTTCAGCGCCCTGAACTCGGCGGGCAGTCACTTCGTCACCCAGGGTGGCACGGAGCAGTCATTGCCTGTGTTCATCGCCAACAATGCCGTGCACGAGTACTTCAGCCAGGGTGTGGTGAATGAGACGGTGGGCCTTGCCCAGGTCAGTGGTGTTCGCCTGGCCGACGCCAACGCGGCCAGGGCGCAGGCTGAGCTGGAGATAGCCCGCCGCGGACTTGTGGTCACGGTGGTCTCGCTGTATTACAGTCTGGGCTCCCAAAGCGATCGAGTGGCCATTGCGCAGCGGGCGCTCGACGAGGCCAATCACTTTGTGACCGTGACGCAGCAACGCGAGGCGGGCCGCGAAGCCGCGCACGCCGATGTGCTCAAGGCGCAACTTGGGCAGCAGCAGCGGGAGCGCGAACTCGCCGACGCCCGGCTCGCCGCCGAGAAGGCGCGTTTGGAGCTGGGTGTGCTGTTGTTTCCCGATCCCGCCACGCCCTACACGCTGGAACCGGCCGCCGCACCGCAGCTGCTGCCGGAGCGTCGGGCGGTCACCGCGGCGGCCCGCGCCAACAACGCGGAGGTACGCAGCGCGCTGGCTTCGTTTGCAGTCAGTCAGGCGGAGACCTCGACCGCAAAGGCGGCCTTGTCACCAGACCTGGCGTTGAACTTCACCTATGGCATCGATGCGCCGCAGTTCGCCAGCAGGGGCTACGACGGCGCGCGCAACCTCGGCTACTCCGCCGGCGCCACGCTTGACATCCCCCTGTGGGATTGGCTGAGGACCGAGCGCAAGGTCAAGGAGGCGCGCCTGCGTGCCAACGCGGCCAAGGCGGCCCTCACCGCCGCGCAGCGTCGCGCAATGGCCGACCTTGATGAGTTCTACGCGGAAGCCGATGTTGCGCGCCAGCAGCTGGGGTCCTTTGACGCCAGCGTAGTAACCGCGCGGGAGAGCCTGCGCCTGACCAACCTGCGTTACGTCGATGGCGAAAGCACGG
>CAXTWN010000145.1:0-9267 GCA_964248055.1 uncultured Acidobacteriaceae bacterium
CACCCAGACCGAGGAGGCGCGCAAGCTCATCGACCTCTGCATGGAGGCCGGTTGTAACTTCTTCGACACCGCCGATGTGTACTCGACCGGCAAGAGCGAGACGGTGCTTGGCGAGGCCATCAGCCACCTGAGGCGCGAGGACGTCCTGCTTTCCACGAAGGCCACCTTCCGCTTCGGCGAGGGTCCCAACAATGTGGGCAGCTCTCGCTACCACCTGATCCAGGCGCTCGAAGGCTCACTCCAGCGACTGAAGACCGACTACATCGACGTCTACCATCTCCACGCCTTTGACGCGCTTACACCGGTGGAAGAGACGCTGAACACGCTGGACAAGATGGTGCGCGAGGGCAAGGTCCGCTACATCGCCTGCTCGAACTTTTCCGGCTGGCACCTGATGAAGTCACTCTCGATCTCAGAGCGCTACGGCTGGGCGCGCTACGTCGGCCACCAGGTCTACTATTCGCTCATCGGCCGCGACTATGAGTGGGAGCTGATGCCGCTGGCCGCCGACCAGGGCGTGGGCGCGCTGGTGTGGTCGCCGCTGGGCTGGGGTCGTTTGACCGGTAAGATCCGCCGCGGGCAGCCGTTGCCGGAGACGAGTCGCCTGCACAAGGCCGCCGCCGGGGGACCGCAGATGCCGGACGAGTATCTGTACAAGGTGGTGGACGCGCTGGACGAGGTGGCCGAGGAGACCGGCAAAACGGTGCCCCAGATTGCGCTGAACTGGCTGCTCCGCCGCCCGACGGTCTCCACGCTGGTGATCGGGGCCCGGAATGAAGAACAGCTCAAGGCCAACCTCGCGGCGGTCGGCTGGGAGCTTACCCCCGCGCAGGTGGCCAAGCTCGACGCCGCCAGTGAGGTGCAGCTCGCCTATCCTTATTGGCACCAGACCCAGTTCGTGGAACGCAACCCGTTTCCGGCGCCGCAACCGAAACAGGCCTGATCCAACAAGCCGCAACGTCGTCTGAACGCCTCCGGGCGTTCCGACGTATTTTGTGCCCTGCCAGCCCGGGGTGAACCACGGAAGTAAACCCGACTTCAAGGCTTGGTTGAGGTGTTCCCACTCCGGCAACGGATCCGATTGCCCCGAGCCTCAGTCGTCGCTCAGGAAAGCTCGCAGGGCGTCGTTGCAGATCTCCGTGGCGTCCTGCTGCACCCAGTGCGAGACCCCCGGCAGGAAGTGCTTCTGCAGGCGGGGCGCAAAGGCCTCGGTGCCCTTGGTGGTGTACTTAGCCAGCGCGACGTCTTGCTCGCCCCAGAGCAGCAGCACAGGGATCTCGATCGCCGGAAAGCCCTGCTGCAGCTGCCGTCGCAGCCCGCCTCCACGCAGGAAGGCCCGGTACCAGTCGATCATGGCCTTAAGCGCCCCGGGCTCCGCGGCGTTGGCGCGCGTGGCCTCGAGCAGATCCGTGGGAAAGCTCGCCGGCGCAGTGGAGCTGCGCCGCATCATCTCGACGACCGGCCGCGCGCCTCGCCGGGACAGCAGCCACTCCGGCAGCCGGGGAATCTGGAAGAAGGCCGCGTACCAGGAGCGGAGCATCTGCCCGGGACGCCGCCGCAGCGCGCGGCCAAAGCACACCGGATGCGGCACGTTGAGGATCACCAGCCTTTGGAGCGGACGCACCTGCCGCGCGGCAAAGCACCACGCCACGATGCCGCCCCAGTCGTGACCCAGCAGCACCACGCGGCGGGCCCCCGAGGCATCGATCAGCCCTGCCACATCGGCCATCAGGTGCTCGATGGCGTAGTCCTGGACGCGCCCAGGATGGCTGGAGCGGCCGTAGCCCCGCTGATTCGGCGCCCACACGCGGTAGCCGAGAGCGGCCAGCAGGGGCATCTGCTCCCGCCAGCTGAGGGCGACCTCGGGAAAGCCGTGAAGACAGAGGGCCAGGGTGTCGCCCGTGCCGCAGGTGAGCACTTCGAAGGTGAGCCCGTTGGCTTGGATGAACTCGGTTTGGAGCTTGAAGTCCATAGCCCTGAGACGCGGCGGCCAGTGCCGCAGGCAGCCCCGAAGACGCTGACAAACGACTACGGAAATATGAGCACAAAACCATCACATAACTTGCAACCTTTCTGGTAGCATTGCGTCTATGAAGGTGTGGGTCGCCGAGGCGGCCCGGACACTTCAAGCAGATTGCATTCAGGAGGACACCACGATGGCAACCATGACCCGCTTTGTTCCGCTTCGCTCGAGCTTCAACGATCTGGCTGTTCTGCAGAACCGCCTGAACTCGATCTTCAGCGACTTTGCGCGGCCGGAGGGCGAGCAGCACGACCAGCTGACCGCCGGGAACTTTATCCCCGCGGTGGACGTGTATGAAGACGCCCAGAAGCTGGTGCTCAAGTTCGAGGTCCCGGGGATCAAGCCGGAGGACCTGGACATCCGCGTCGAAGGCCGCACCCTGAGCGTTCGGGGGGAGCGCAAGTTCGACAGCGAGCAGAAGGAAGAGAACTTCCATCGCGTTGAGCGGCGCTATGGCACGTTCGTCCGCAGCTTCACCCTGCCCCCGACGGTCGACACCGAGAACGTGCAGGCGGAGACCGAGCATGGCGTGCTGCAGCTGACGCTGGGCAAGAAGCCCGAGGCCAAGCCGAAGCAGATCCAGGTGAAGGCGGCCGCCGCGCAGTCGGCCCAGCCCAGGCAGGTGGAGGGTCAGCAGGCCCCGGCTGCGACGGCAGACAAGAAGTAAGCCGTTCCACGGTTCTTCCCGTGCGATAAGGCGAGCTCTTCGGAGCTCGCCTTCTCTTTTGAGCCGAAGGACCGGTCGCCACCCGCAACCAGGTGCCGAGGAGTCCTTACTCCGTGCCGACCTGCTGGTCCTGGGCGGTCGCCCAGCCCCAGGCCATGCGCGGGGTGTTGTAGGCCAGGCCCAAGCGCCCGTCGCGGTCCAGCAGGATCATGCCGCCGTGCCCCTGCAGGCGCTGATGGAGATAGGCGATAGCCTCCTCGGCCGCGTGCTGCGGCGAGTGCCCGGCACCCACGCGGTCGGTGGCCCACTTGCCCAGCACGAGCTTCATGATGGGCTCGCCCCAACCGGTGAGCGAGACCGCCGCCGAGGCGTTATCGGCATAGCAGCCGCAGCCGATCAGGGACGAATCCCCAACGCGCCCGGCGGCCTTCCCCAGCGTGCCGCCGGTAGAGGTGCCCGCGGCCAGGTTGCCCTGCGCATCCAGCGCCAGCGCGCCGACGGTGTCGTGCGAGTGGAGCGTCGGGTCGTCGATCTGCAGCGGTTCCGGGAGCGCGTGTTCTACCTCTGCCTGGACCGCGAGGTCTTCCATCGCGGGCTCCGGGGCGGCTGGTGTAGCGGCGGAGCCGGCGAAGGTGGTGTCCGGCCGGCCGGCCGCCTCGCCTTCGAGGAAGCGCCGCAGCCGCTCGCGTTCGCGCGGCAGCACCAGCGCGGCGTTGTCGATCAGCGGCATGCCGTGCTCGCGGGCGAAGCTTTCTGCGCCGGCGCCGACGAAGTAGACATGCGGCGAGCGCTCCAGGACGAGCCGGGCGGCCCGGATCGGGTTCTGCAGACGCTCCACGCAGGCAACGCCGCCCGCCCGCAGGTCCGCGCCGGACATCATCAAGGCATCCAGCTGCACGCGTCCGTCGCGGGTGAGGAACGCGCCGCGGCCGGCGTCGAAGGTGTCGTCATCTTCCATGACGCTGACGGCGGTCTCCACGGCCTCGAGTGCGCTGCCGCCCCGGGAGAGAACGGTCCAACCCGCCTTGAGCGCGGCGCGTACGCCCTCCCGGTGGGCGGTGAGGGCGTCTTCCGGGATGGCCCAGGCGCCTCCGTGCACGATAAGAACAGGCCTTTGCTTCGCAGACGAGACAGCTTGGTTCATCGCCTGAAGTGTACGGGAGCGAGGTGATTCGAGGGCGGAGCTGCTCTTGAAAGCCTGGGTGAACCTATCCGCGACAAGCCTTCGGAGTTGATGTGGCGAACCAAGTCAGTGGCGTGTCGAGGTTTCTGTGGACAGACTCGCGATGGCTCCGTAGGCTGAGGCTCGTAGCAACGGGTGGGAAGGATGAGGAGCACGTGACACTCTCCTTTGTGCGGTTTGCGTGGAAGAACGTATGGCGGCGGCGGCTACGCACGGCACTCACCCTTTGTGGCATCGGGATGGGAATCGGTGCGTTTGTCGCGCTGGTCGGGTTTTCCCGTTCCTTTGAACATGCCTGGCTGGAGATGTACGAGAGCTCCGGGACAGATCTGGCCGTGGTGCAGAAGACCTTCCTGAACACCTCCGTAGATCAGAGCGCCGGGGCGACCCTGCGAGCTCTGCCGGAGGTAGCGGCGGCCGCGCCGATGATCCTGAACATGATGGCCGTGACGCCGGAGGTCAACACTCTGGTGTACGGCTGGCAGGCAGATTCGTTTGAGTTCGCGTCTCTGAACCTGGTGCAGGGCCGCCGGTTCCGCGACGGGCAGCAGGAGGTGCTGCTGGGCGAGCTGCTGGCGGAGAGTCTGCACCTGAAGGTTGGAGACACGGTGGACATGCAGGGGAGCAGCTTCACCGTGGTGGGCATCTACCATGGCGGATCGGCACTGGAAGCGGGCGCGATGATCATGCCCGTAGACCAGTTGCAGAAGCTGGCCAGCCTGGAAGGCAAGGTCACGGCGTTTCATGTGAGGCTGAAGCCGGCTTCGGCGGGGGAGTCGCAGCAGCAGCGGCTGACCCGGGCGGAGGCGGATATTGAGAGGACGCTGCCTGGGCTGCGCGCCGTGCCCGCAGCGGAGCGGGCGAGCAACAACCAGCTGGTCGTGCTGGCGCATGCGGCGGCGTGGGGTACGTCGCTGATCGCGCTGCTGGTGGCGGCGTTGGGCATCGCGAACACGATGGCCATGTCGGTCTTCGAGCGCACCAAAGAGATCGGCGTGCTGCGGGCTCTGGGGTGGAAGCGCGGACGCGTCATGGCGTTGATTTTGATTGAGGCAGTCGCGCTGGGACTTGCCGGGGGTGCTCTCGGGGTGCTGATCGGGTGGGGCGCTCTGCATGTGCTGGCCTCGCTGCCGCAGTCGGCCAGCATTGTTTCGGCGGCTTTGCCGGCGAGGACGCTGCTCGATGGCCTGGGGATCGCGATGCTGGTCGGCGTGCTCTCAGGGGCAGTCCCGGCCTGGCGCGGCGCCCGGCTCTCTCCTGTGGAGGCCCTCCGGTATGAATGACGCCACGCTGGGCGCAGGGCCACACGAGTCTTCGGGATCTCTGATTGAAGTAAGGAAGTTACAAAAAAGCTACGAGGACGGGCAAATCCAGGCGCTTCGCGGTGTGGACCTTGCCGTGGCGGCGGGAGAGTTTCTCGCGATCACAGGGGCGAGCGGCAGTGGCAAATCCACGCTGATTCAGCTGATGGGTGGGCTGGATTGCCCCACCTCCGGCGAGGTGCTCTTCAAGGGGCAACACGTGGGGCAGGCGGCGGCCGGGGCGCCCTCAATCAACCTGGATACGTATCGCGCGCGTTCGGTTGGGTTCATCTTTCAGGCCTTTCATCTGCTGCCTTCGTTGACGGCTCTGGAGAACGTGCAGGTGCCCTTGCTGGGCGTGGAGGGTTCGAACCGCGGACGAGAGGCAAAGGCGCGCGGGCTGCTGGTGGAGATGGGCCTGGAGCATCGGCTGACGCAGTACCCCGGGCAGCTTTCTGCAGGTGAGCGCCAACGGGTGGCGATCGCCCGCAGCCTGGCCAACGATCCGGAGCTGCTGCTGGCGGACGAGCCGACCGGCAATCTGGACAGCACCAACTCCGCAATGATCATGGAGACGCTGGCCGAGTTGCAGACCCGACGCGGAATGACGATGGTGGTGGTCACGCACGACGAAGGTATCGCCGCGTCGGCTAGAAAGCATCTGGTGATGCGGGACGGGCGGGTATGGAAATAAGCTCAGGTCTGAACACCCGCAAGATGGGTGCGCTTGCGAGTGTTCTGCTGGCGGGGACCTCTGCGGTGACCGCCGCTGCGCAGTCCGCGGCGCCGGCGAGCGCGACGCTGCAGCAGGTACTGGCCGCGGCGCGGGCGCGCGTGGAGCATACCGATGTACGTGCCTCCGGCCGACTGGTCCAGGTTCTGCCGGATGGTACGCGGAGCAATGGCACAGTCACCTTCAAAGCGCACTGGTTCGAGGACGGCTTACATCTCTTGGTGGAGGCCGGCAAGCCTGGGGCGGTGAAGACACGCTTTTTGCTGACCGTCGACCCCACCGGGCACACCGGCATCGAGTCGGCTGCCGGCGAGGCTGCGCCGGTCCGGTTGCCGCAAGAGAGATGGGGCGACGGCGTGCTGGGGACCAACTTTGCGTACGAAGACTTTGGGGAGGAGCAGTTCCTCTGGTCCAAGCAGACCCTGCTGCCCGCCGCCAAGTACGGGGCGCGGGACTGCTTTGTGCTGAAGAGCGAGCCTGGTCCGGGAGAGCACTCCCACTACGCATCGGTCACGACCTGGCTTGACCAGAAGACGGGCGCGCCGGTTCACGTGGAGCGCGCCTCGCAGGGGCCGGGGTCGGTGAAGCAGTTCATTTTCTACGATCTGCAGCAGGTGGATGGCGTGTGGGCGGCGCGCCAGGTGGAGGCCAAGCGGGAGGGCCAACCTGGATCCTCGCTGCTGATACTCGAAAACGGTTCAGCGCGGGCGCATCTGCAGCGCAAGGACTTCAGCCTCGTACCTCAGAAACGGTAAGGGAGCATCCGTTCGCTTGATCTTCTCGATGACAGTCGCCCTTTTGCTCCTTGTGCTTCTTCTGCTTCTCGCCGCGGGCGTTTCTTACCAGCGTATCGGCAGCCGGCTGGACAGGAAGCGCATGGTGTCGGACGAGAACGTGATGGACATGGGTCATGGCCGTCGACTCTATGTGTCGGAGAGTGGACGGGGTGAGCCTACGGTCGTCTTTGAGGCGGGGTTTGGCGCGACGAGCCTGAACTGGACCTATGTTCAGCGCGGCGTGGCGAAACATCTGCGCACTGTGTCGTATGACCGCTACGGGCTGGGCTGGAGCAGCGCGGCGGAGACCCCCCGCACCCCCAAGCAGATCGCCATGGAGTTGCACGGCATGCTTTGCGTCGCAAACATCGAGCCGCCCTATGTGCTGGTCGGGCATTCATTTGGCGGGCTGGTGATGCGACGGTTTGCGCTGGACTACCCGGAGGAGACGCTGGGGCTTGTTCTGATCGATCCCATGCGCACCGAAGAGTGGCCCCCGGTGAACGGAGAGCAACATGCGACCGTGGAGCGCGCCGGCCGATTAGCGCGTCACGCCATCCGATACGCACAGGTTGGCGTCGCGCGGCTTGTGTCCATGTCGTTGCTTTGTCGGTCGGCCAAGCTTTCGGGGTACCTGGTGCACCTCGCGGGCAAGCCAGGCCAGCATCTTGCCGGCCGTTTGACGAGTGAGATCGACAAGTTGCCGCCCGAGATACGTCCCGCGCTTGCGGCGCACTGGTCGGCGCCAGGCTTTTATCGAGGGCTGATCGCTCATCTCGACGCCTTGAGGGCCACCGTGGAGGAGATGCACGAGGCAGAGCCAATCTCCGATCGGCCGGTGGTTGTTTTAACGCCGCGCAGTGCACATCCGGTCTCCCATCAGGCGCTGGTTCAGATCGGGTCGAATAGCCGGCAGATCATCGCCGCGCACAGCCGCCATTGGATACACCTCGATGAGCCTGACCTGGTGATCGATACGATCCTGGAGATGGCCGCGGTTCATGCACCGGTGCTCTCGTAAGCGCGGGTGGGCGCAGAGCAGATCGCAGCACCGCGTCGGAAGGTGAGGATGAGCGGTAGGGCGTACGAAGAGTTCTGAACAGGCGCAAGAGGGCGTGTGCGTGCCATGGAAGCGACCTGCCGCAGACCAGGAGAAACGTTGCGCGAGGGTGTACGTTCTTTCAAGCTGCTGAGCTGCAAAGTTCGGATCGGCGGAGCAGAGGGAAGAACATGGGAACAGATCAGACAACGAGTTTTCGGGAGACGTGGCTGCCTTCCGCGGTTTTGGTGCTCTTTACGACAAGCGTGTACCTGGTGCTGTTGCTTAAGTCCAAGAGGTAAGCCAAAGGCCTGAGTGAACGCATGTTGAATGTCCGTGCGTACGTTGGGCAAGAGGCTTTCGACGGCTACTTGCCGATGCAAAAGGTGGAGAAGATACGCGCCAGGATGTCGTCGGCTGTGGTTTGGCCGGTGAGCGCGTCCAGAGCTTCCAGCGCGGCGTGCAAGTCGAGCAGGAGGATCTCGTGAGGGTGGCCTGCCTGGTTGGCGTCCGCCGCCCGGCTGAGCGAGTGCAGCGCCGCCAGAACGCTCTCATGCTGCCGGCGCGTATTGAGTGCGCCGGAGGTGGCGACCTCTCCCTGGACGTTCAGAGCCTGTAAGAGGGCCTCACGGAGATCGTTGAGGCCTTCGCCTGTGAGCGCGGACACGGGCAACATGGGTATCGTGTCCGCGCCGGTCTTTTCCATTGGATCTCCGCTTACGCCCGCGTGGGGTGCAGGACGCGGTTGCAGCAGCAGATCGATCTTGTTGCGCACCAGCAGATGGGGACGCCCCTGAAGCTCTTTGGCGAGCGTTCGCTCCTCCTCCGAGATGGGCACGGTGGCGTCATGCACCAGAAGAACCAGATCGGCGTCGGCCAGCGCCTCGCGGGAGCGCTCGATCCCCTGGCGCTCGGCTTCATCGGCCGTGGGGTCGCCTGCAAGCCGCAGGCCTGCCGTGTCGATGAGCCGTACGGGGATGCCTTCGAGCGACCAGGTCTCTTCCACGGTGTCCCGCGTGGTGCCGGGCAGCGGCGTGACGATGGCGCGGGGGCGGTCGAGAAGTCGATTGAACAGCGAACTTTTGCCCGCGTTGGGCCGACCGACCAGGGCCAGCGACGCCCCCGAGCGCAGCAGCGCACCGGCACGGAAGCTTTGGGCCAGAGTTTGCAACGGTGTTTGGATTGCCGTGAGGGCAGCGGCGATCTGCGCCGGGGGAACGACGTCTACATCGTCCAGCTCACCTGAGGCGAAGTCCATCCCGGCCTCAAGCAGGGCGATGAGGTGGAGCAGCTGCGCCGGGGCGGGCGCGATGCGGCGGCTGAGCGCGCCCCCGAGTTGCTGGGCCGCGGCGCGAGCCTGTTCCAGCGTCTGAGCGGCGATGAGGTCGTGTACGGCCTCGGCCTGGGTGAGATCCAATCTGCCTCCGAGGAACGCGCGCTGCGTGAACTCACCCGGAGCCGCGAGGCGGGCACCATGGGCCAGGGCTGCGGACAGGATCGCGTCGAGAACGACAGGCGAGCCGTGGGCCGAGATCTCCACGAGGT
>CAXTWN010000146.1:0-9258 GCA_964248055.1 uncultured Acidobacteriaceae bacterium
ATATATTTTTGTTGCGAAGGGCGGGCTACCCCGCGACCACTACGGTCGCGGTTTTGCGTTGTCGTGGATCGCGGAGGAACGAGGACGCACAAGGAACAGCGACGCTAGGGCGCGTCGTAGTCGTTGAGCACGAGCGCAGTAAATGCCTTGTTTGCTTTAGACGGGAGGTCGGCGACGATGACCGTACGTACGGCTCCCGAAGCTCCGGTCAGGGTCAGAGTCCCAAGCCCGTTAGCCCTCCTGGTGGGACCACCCGCGGGTACGACGACGACCGTGTAGGTCTTGTCAGCGGGCAGATGTTCATAGGTGCCTGCGGAGCCGAAGGGGAGATCGCGGACCAGCAGGTTAGCGGTCGCGGGCGATCCGCCGGAGGGCACCAAATACACATCCGCAGGCCCACCCAGGGCCGCTTCGTTCAGCACGCGTACGGCGACGGTGCCGGGCGGAGCGGGCGTGTTCGTGTCCGGAACCACGGTCTCCTGCAGGCTCCCCAGCGTGTTACTGACGATGGCGGTGTACTGTTTTGCCACACCTAGGACCGCCTGGCCGCTAACTAACGCCTGTCCCGTCCCACCGCGGTGCGCACTCAACCGGTACTCGCCGGGACGGAGCGACACGTAGGAGGTCACCGTGCCGAAGCTGAGGTTGTAGGCCGCCCCGTTGTTATCGAAGTACATGTCCAAAGCCGGCGCCTCCGGCGAGACCTGCACGAAGCGCACCTGCGCCGCTTCGGGGCTGTCGGGGGTGATGCCCTGGCAACCTGCCGCGCCGAGCGCCGTTCCGCACGCCGCGATGCGTAGAAGGCTCTGGCGACGCTGCGGGTGAGATCTCTTCGGGGTACACATGCAAGAACCGGGCGCAAAGCGACAAGGGAGTGGACAGCCCAACGTAGGCGAGGGTAGCAGGTGCGGGCAGCCTCCGGAGAAAAATCAGCCCCGGTCCACGAACAGGGTGTCCGCGAATCCGGGGCTAGCTCTTGTTTGCTGCTCACAAAGAGTAACCTGCGTCACGTTACTTTTGCAAGCAAAAGGTAACCTACTCCCGCGAAAGTTGTAGCCCTGTCATCATTGGGCAGCGACACGGTGCGCGATGATCCTGTCCCGGATGCCGTCGTAGACCGTTTGGGGCAAGACGCCGCGTGTGACCAGCTGATTCTTTGCGCTGTACGGCCGGTTGTCGATGACACGGCGCGCGTACGCCACGCCCATGCCCGGAAGCGCCCTGAGTTGGTCGAGTGTGGCGGTGTTGATGTCCAGGGGCGTTGATTCAGCTGCCCTCTGATCGAGGCGCGAGGGTGGAGGTGCCTGGGCCGGGAGCGCGGGAACGCAAACCAGGACGCACGCCAGGCAGATCTGCATGGAAGCGGCTGAAAAGCGGACGCTCATCCGGGTGAGCGCGGCAAATAGGGTTAAAGGGCGCATGGCGGCAGGTGTTCGGCGACTCCCGTCAGCGACTCAGGGCTGGTGCGGGGGCATCGAGTTCCACCGTGCGTCCGTCGCGCATGCGGATCGTTCGGTCGGCGATGCCAGCGGCTTCGGGATTGTGCGTAATCATCAGCACCGTCTGGTTCAACTCACGGCCTGACGCCCGCAACATGCTCAGGACAGCCTCGGAGTTCTCGGTATCGAGATTGCCCGTGGGCTCGTCGGCAAGCACGATGGACGGGCGAGTGATGAGGGCACGCGCGATGGCCACCCGTTGCTGCTCGCCCCCGGAAAGCTCACTGGGGCGGTGGTCGAGGCGGCTTTGGATGTTGAGCAGACCCGCAAGGCGGTTCAGGAGCTCGGAATCCAGCGGCCTCCCCGTGCCCGCGATGGTGTGGGCGAGCTCGATGTTGTCGCGTGCGGAAAGCGTCGGCAGCAGGTTGAACTTCTGGAAAACAAAGCCGATGTGAGCACGGCGAAACCGGGTTCGCTCCACATCAGAGAGCCGGGAAAAATCCTGCCCACTCACCTGCAAGTTGCCCGAGCTGGCTGAGGTGAGCCCGCCCAGGATGTAGAACAGGGTCGACTTGCCCGATCCGGACGGCCCCACAATGGCCATAAACTCGCCCGGCTCGACGGTAAACGTCGCATCCCGTAGTGCCGGCACCGCGAGCTTGCCGGACCGGTACGTCTTGCCCAGCTGACTGGCTTCAATAATCCCCATAAAGGCGCCTCCCAGTGTAGCGCAGCCGCCCTCCCGCACCACGCGCGGGAGCGCGCATCTCAAGGGGCATGGAAGTCATCTACGGCAGAACCTTCCAGAACCAGGCCGTGCAGATGGATGGCAGGCACTTCTCTCACTGCACCATGATCAACTGCATCCTGGATTACAGCGGCAAACCTGTCACGCTCGAAGACACGGAATTCCAGGGCTGCCAGTTCCGTTTCACCGGCGACGCCTCGCTGACGGTGAACTTCCTCCGCTGCTTCGGTATGCTCCACGCGGATGCCGACTTCTTTATGGTCACCAACTCCACCGTGCGCTCGACCTGAGCGCCCGCCCCAACCCACACACGAAAGCTCCGAAGACCTCCGCCAGTCCGCGTCAGGCGACCCCCGCCGGAACCGGCAGGTACATCGGATCCACCTCGTCTGCAAACGTAACCTCGAGCCGCAGCTCTACGGTGCGGCGCAGGGCGCCCGGCGTCAACGCATGTTGCCGCAGGGTGCAGAGCAGCGCCAGCTCCCGGTGGCTCCCGCGATCGAACTCCAGCCCACACCCGCTCAAACGCGAGTACAGCTCCGCGACCGCGCGCAAGGGCACCTCAAAGCTCAGCTGCAGCCCGCTCGCGGTACCGGCGCGCGTGCGCGTCCAGCACTCACAGTCGCGCAACGCGCGGGTCAGGTCGGGAACCATGGTTAACCGAAGGCGATCCGTGACCGCCCGCAGGAGGGCAACGTTCCCCTCCTCGGGGGCAACCATCGATCTTCGGACAGCGGTGGGATCAGCGAAAAATATCATAGGACGTTCTCAGTTGCTGTATCGGCACGGCGCCCTGCTTCCATCAGCGTGTCCTGTCTCAGGACAGTGCTGACGCTCTACGACTTTGCCGCGCCCTTCGGAGCCCTCCCGGCATCTCTTCCTCGTCGCCCGAAAGGAGCAACCCGGTGATCCTCGGCCTCGGCACGGACCTCATCGAGGTCGAGCGCATCCAGCGCAGCCTCAATCGCTTCGGCGAGCACTTTCTGCAGCGCGTCTACACGCCCGCCGAGATCGCCTACTGCCAGGGCCGCCAGAAGACCGCCGCGGAGAGCTTCGCCGCCCGTTTTGCGGCCAAAGAGGCCGGCGCCAAAGCCCTTGGCACCGGCATCAGCCGCGGGGTCAGCTGGCAGGAGTTTGAGGTGCGCCGTGCTCGCGGTCACGCCCCCGAGCTTCACCTTCACGGCCGCGCGGAGGAGATCGCCGCGGCTCTCGGCATTCTGCATCTTGCGCTCAGCCTCACCCACACTCGCGGGCTCGCCCTCGCCGTTGTCGTCGCGGAAGGCGAACCTCGCTCCTCCGGCCCACCTGCACGCGTAGCCTAACGCCCTTCGCCGCCCTGCCTCGCCGGCCCCCGTTGCCGCGCTGGTACGATGAAATCCAAGCAGAATCCCCCTCAGAAGGAGCGCAATGCCCAGTCAGGCCGAGGTCAGGTGGTCGCAGCTCAAGGTGGGCATTCTGGTGCTGATCTCGATCGCGTTGCTCATCTTTTTCCTTTTCCTGCTCACCAACTCCTCGGGCATGGCGACGCTTGAACGGAAGCTCACGGCGACCAGCTACTTTGACAACGCACAGGGCATCAAGGTCGGCGCGCCGGTCAATCTGGAAGGCGTCACCGTCGGCGAAGTGAAGGCCGTGCGCCTCTCCACCGACCCCGCCCGCAAGCTCACACCCGTGGAGGTCGTCCTCAAGCTGAACCCCCACTTTCAGGACCACCTGCACACCGATACAGTGGCCTCACTCTCCACCACCGGCGTCATCGGCGACACGGTGGTCGAGCTCAACAGCGAGGCCGCGACGGGTCCCGAGTTCCAGGATGGCGGCGAGCTCAAGACCGTCGAACTGCCCTCGATCGCCACCTTCATGCGCTCCGGCCAGGGCACGCTCAACCAGCTCAACGTGACCATCGCCAAGCTCAACGGCGTGATCGACGGCCTTGCCGCCGGCAGAGGCACCGCCGGCCAGATCCTTACCAATCCCGCGCTTTACAACGAGGCCAACGCAACGGTCGCGCAGCTGCAAGCCCTTACGGTGAGCCTCAACCGCGGCCGCGGCACCGCGGGCAAGCTCCTCACCGACGACAGCCTCTACAACCGCCTGAACGACGCCGCCGGCCGCCTGGACACCCTCACCACCAGCCTCAGCACCGGCAAGGGAACCGCGGGCAAACTGCTGACCGACGACGCCCTCTACAACAATCTCAACCAGACCCTCATCCGCACCAACGCGATGCTGGCGGAGATCGACCAGGGCAAAGGCACCCTCGGCCTGCTGCTCAAGGACCCCGCCACGGCCGGCAAGCTCAGCGACAGCCTCACCCAGCTCGACACGCTGCTGCAGAACGTCAACGCGGGCAAGGGTACCGTAGGCCAGCTCGTCACCAACGACAGCGCCTACAACAACCTGAATGTTCTGTTGAAGAACGCCTCGGAGCTAGCCACCATGCTCCGCACCGACCCCAAGAAATACCTGACCATCCACATGAAGATCTTCTAGAGCGCCCGTGTCAGGGCCCGGCTGGGTCGCTCTTTCTCGGTTTCGCGCCAGCAAAGGCAGGAGGCGAACGCCACCCACTCCGGCGTGAGGTTCATGCGCACCAGCACCTTCATGCTGAGGCCAGGATTACCTCACGTTCCCCTGCGACCAAAGCGGCATGCACGCCTTGCCGCTCATTTTGCCTTGCTCCTGGGTGATGCGATCCAAGGTATCCATCATCGAAACGCTCCAGACGCTGCACAGCATAGACCATCGCCTGCTACCACCGTGCTCTTCACGGCGCCTTGCGGCCGTTTTCCGAAGAAAAGCCCGCGGGTTTATCCTTCGTGCAGCGACACATCCGGCCATCTCTTCGTTTTCAGGAGTCCATGCGGTCCCGTTCTCTTCTTTCTGCGTCGTTGCTCGTCGTCTCGGCCCCGTTTTACGCAGCCTCGGGCCTCGCGCAAACCCCCGCCAGCCTCGCCGACGGCACCATCGCCGTCGCCTTCCCCGCGCCGCCCGACGCTACCGGTCCCACCTCGGTTCCCAAGAAGCCCATCCTCTTCGACCTCACCGCGATCGACAAGACCGCCGATCCCTGCGTCGACTTCTACCAGTACGTTTGCGGTAATTGGAACAAGGCCAACCCGCTCACCCCCGAGTACGCCCGCTACGGCCGCTTCAACGAGCTTGCCGAGCGCAACAACTACCTGCTCTATGCCGACCTGAAGAAGGCCGCCGACGCGCCCAGGACCGCGCTCCAAACCAAGTACGGCAACTTCTTCGCCTCCTGCATGGACACCGCCGAGGTGGACAAGATGGGCGCCAAGCCCCTGCAGCCCGAACTCGACGCCATCGCCGGGCTCCGGAGCACCAAAGACCTGGCCGCCCTCAACGTGCAGCTTTCCAACCGCTTCGGCGGCGCCGAGCTCCTTGGCGTGGGCGTGCAGCAGGACCAGAAGGACTCCACGCAGCAGATCCTCGGCACCGGCCAGGGCGGCCTCACGCTGCCCGATCGCGACTACTACCTTAACCCCGCGCCGCGCTTTGCCAAGCTGCGTGACGGCTACGTCGAAAACATGAAGGCCACCTTCGTCCTGCTCGGCGACACCCCCGACCAGGCCGCCACGGAAGCCGCCGCGGTCATGACCATCGAGACCGACCTCGCCCGCGGCTCCATGGACCGCGTCACCATGCGCGACCCCGACAAGCGCTACCACATCCTCACCGTGGCCGAGGTCCAGGCCCTCACCCCCGACTACAACTGGAAGCAGTACCTCGATGGCATCGGCCTCGGCTCCGTCCCCTCGCTCAACGTCATGAATCCTGACTTCGAGAAGGCCGTGAACACCGAGCTCGAGTCCCAGAGCCTCGAAGCCTGGAAGAGCTACCTGCGCTGGCACGCCGTGCACGGCGCTGCCCCGCTGCTTTCGGAGAAGTTCGTCGACATCAATTTTGACTTCTTCAACCGAACCCTGAACGGCCAAAAGGAAGAGCAGCCCCGCTGGAAGCGCTGCACCCAGCTGACCGACCGCGCCCTCGGCGAGGCCGTCGGCCAGGACTGGGTGCGCGAGAACTTCCCGCCCGACGCCAAGGACAACATGGAGAAGCTGGTCAAGGCGCTGGAGACCGCGCTCGGCCAGGACATCCAGCAGCTCCCCTGGATGAGCCCCGAGACCAAACAGCAGGCGGAACTCAAGCTCGCCGCTATCCGCGACAAGATCGGCTACCCGACCACCTGGCGCGACTACTCGAAACTGAGCGTCAGTCGCGACGACCTGCTGGGCAACGTCGAGCGCTCAGCGGTCTTTGAGCGCAACCGCAACCTCGCCAAGTACGGCAAGCCGGTGGACGAGACCGAGTGGGGCATGACGCCGCCCACCGTCAACGCCTACTACAACCCCCCTCAGAACGACATCAACTTCCCGGCCGGCATCCTGCAGCCGCCGTTCTATGACTTCAGCAAGGACCCGGCGGTGAACTTCGGCGGCATCGGCGTCGTGATCGGCCATGAGATGACCCACGGCTTCGACGACCAGGGCTCCAAGTACGACCTCCACGGCAACGTCAAGGTCTGGTGGACCCCCGAGGACCTCGCCAAGTTCAAGGAGCGGACCGAGTGCGAGGCCAAGGAGTACGACAACTTCCCGGTCGCCCTCGGCCAGAACCTCAACGGCCATCTCACCCTGGGGGAAAACACCGCCGACAACGGCGGTATCCGCATCGCCTACCAGGCGCTGATGAACACGCTGCAGGCCCAGGGCGCGTCCACCACCGCCGAGCGCGACGGCTACACCCCGGCCCAACGCTTCTTCATCAGCTTCGGCCAGGTCTGGTGCCAGAACGAGACCGAACAGGCCGCCGTTAACGGCGCCAAAACCGACCCGCACTCTACCGGCGAATGGCGCGTAAAGGGCACGGTGCAGAACTTCGACGAGTTCGGCAAGGCCTTCGGCTGCCACCCCGGTCAACCCATGATGCCGGCCAACGGCGGCTGCCGCGTCTGGTAGCTACACCGCCTCACCAAGCCAGCACCAAAAGAAGCCCCGGAGCACGTATCCGGGGCTTTTTTCTTTCGCGGCTTCTTTCTTTTGACAGCTCTCCCTAGTTCTCAAGGGCATCCTGAGCGCACCGGGGTTTCCGACGAGCTTGCTCGCGGGTGTGGGCGCGAAGGACCTGCTTTCGCAGCCCAGGCCACCGCCTCAGCCGCAAACGTGACCTACAACGGGCGACGCCCCCGTCCAAACAGCAGATACAGAATCACCAGAGCGATGATGAGGTCGATCCCGCCGCCACCGTAGTAGCCCCAGCCGGGCCCCATGTAGTACCCACCGCCGCCGAACAACACCAGGAGCACAACAAGAATCAGGATCAAGGGCATGCCGGGGAGCATAGCACAGCCGCGACCCCGGTCCCGAGCCCCAATTCCACCCCGCAAGGCTTGTCATCCTGAGCGCACCGGGTTTCCGGCGAGCCCGGCTCACCGCCCCTTCCCCGCCGCGGTACACTCGCAGCACTCGCATGCACCGCCTTCTGCGCACGCTCTTGCTGCTGCTTCTCCCCTGTGGGGCTTTGGGGCAGCCGGGAGCCGCAGCAGCCCAGAGCTCGCCCAGCCCGGCGGCCAGCTTCTCCCTTACGACGGAGCGCGACCCCGTCCTGACGCTCACTGGCCTCTTCCGCTTCCAGCCCGGCGACGATCCCCGCTGGTCTGACCCCGCCTTCGACGACTCCCGTTGGGCCCTTGTGCGCGGCGATCGCCGCTGGGACAAGATCGGCTATCCCAATCTGTCCGGCACCGCCTGGTACCGCTTTTCCGTCACGCTCCCGCCGGGGGACGACCCCTACTCCGTTCTCCTGCCGTATATCTACACTTGCTATCAGGTGTTCGCTGACGGCAAGCTGCTGCTGACGGTCGGCAAGCTTCCACCGCATCCGGCGCTCTACGTCGGTCACCCGGAGCTCATTCCGCTTCCATACACCCACCGGTCGGCGCCTCAGACGCTTCATCTCGCCCTGCGCGTATGGCAGAACCCGGCATGGGTCAACTACCTGCCAGGTGGCATGGCCCGTCCCCTGATCGTCGGTCGTGCCGACCTGTTGGAGGACAGCTATGAGAGTTACAGGGCCTATGGTCGGTGGGAGTTCAGCCACCTGCTCGATCTGGGCGCGCTTGAGCTCCTCCTCGCTTGCATCGCGCTGGCTTTCTATGCCTTTCGTCGCACCGAAACCCTGTACCTTTGGCTATTTCTGCTGACCGTCGGACTCTCCGGCGAACACCTGATCCGCAACTGGTGCGGCTTTCACATCTACCCCGTGCACCTCACGGACAATCTCGAGTCCTTCTGTCTGTTTGTGTACCTTGTTGGCTCGCTCCTTTTCTTCCGCGAGCTGCTGGAGGCGGTCTGGTCCTCCACTCTCCGTCTGGCCCTGCTCTGCGCCCTCCTCTGGTTTGCCAATACCCTCGCAACCGACATTCCCGGGTTTCCGATCGGCCTGGAAAATGCGGGGGAACTCCTGTTCTCGTTTCCGATTTACGTTTGGATCCTCGCCCTCGTCTACCGCCGGTGCCTGGGCAGGTCTCCCGAAGCGCGCCTCCTCGCCTTCCCTGTGAGCCTTATGCTCCTCACCGCGTTGGGCGAGCAACTGGTCTTCACCCTGGAGACCTACGGTCATCCGGCCGCGGCAAACTTCTACGATCGCCGGCTTTCGATGAAGGCCGACTTCTATCTCACGCCCCGGGACGCCGGCGAAGCCGTCTTTCTCCTCGCCCTGCTCGCGACGCTGGTCGTTCGCTTTGCCCGCATCGGTCGCGAGCAGGATCGCGTGCACTCCGAGCTGGAAGCGGCCCGCTCCGTCCAGCAGGTCCTTGTCCCCGAGACGCTCCCCGCCACGCCCGGCCTCGCCATCCAGACGGCCTACCACCCCGCCCAGGAGGTGGGCGGCGACTTCTTCCAGATTCTGCCGCTCGCTTCCGGCGCCACGCTGGTCGTCATCGGCGACGTCGCCGGCAAGGGCATGCCCGCCGCGCTCACCGTGTCGCTGGTCGTCGGCACCCATCGCCCCCTGGTCGACTATACCGACGCCCCCGCCCCCATCCTT
>CAXTWN010000147.1:0-2305 GCA_964248055.1 uncultured Acidobacteriaceae bacterium
CTCCTGTGTTGCGGCTGTGCGAGAGCCTGAGCGAGGTGATGTTTCGCTTCACCAACGTGGTGATGTACTTTGCGCCGATCGGCGTGGGCGCCGCGATGGCCTACACGGTGGGACACATGGGCCTGGGCGTGCTGGTCAACCTGGGCAAGCTGCTGCTGACGCTGTATGGCGCACTGGCGCTGTTCGGGGTTCTGGTGCTGCTGCCGGCGGCGCTGCTGTTCCGGGTGCCGGTGGCGCGCTTTCTGGCGGCGGTGGCGGAGCCGGCCACCATCGCGTTCGCGACCAGCACCAGCGAGGCCGCACTGCCGCGGGCCATGGAGGCGATGGAGGCTCTGGGCGTGCCGCGGCGGGTGGTGGCGTTTGTCATCCCGGCGGGGTACAGCTTCAATCTGGACGGCTCGACGCTGTACCTGGCGGTGGCGAGCCTCTTTGTGGCGCAGGCCGCGGGCGTGCATCTGGGAATTGGACAGCAGTTGTTGATGATGGCGACGCTGGTGTTAACCAGCAAGGGCGTGGCGGGGGTGCCGCGGGCGACGCTGGTTGTGCTGCTGGCGACGGCGTCGACCTTTCATCTGCCCACCGAGCCGATCTTTGTGATCCTGGGCATCGATGCGCTGATGGACATGGCGCGCACGACCGTGAACGTGGTCGGGAACTGCCTGGCGAGTGCGGTGGTGGCGCGCTGGGAGGGTGTCTTCGGGACCGAGACGCCGAGCGCCGTGGTGCTGGCCGGCGCAGAGGACTGACGGCGGGCTGGCGTGCGCCCTTCGGGCGTGTCGGCTCGTATTATGGAGTATGCGTCTGCGTTGTTTGAGCCTCCTTTGCCCTGTCGTTCTGCTTGGCTGCGGCGTTGCGTCCCTCTGTGGGCAGGAGACCAGGCCTGCGGCCTCCGCGCCGCCCACTGCGGCGAACACCATCTCGGTCCAGGCGAAGCTGGTGAATGTCCCGGCCGTGGTCTATGACAAGAAGGGGCTGGTGACCGATCTCGCGAAGGAGAGCTTTGCGTTGTCGGTGGACGGCAAGCCGCAGACGATCCGGTACTTCGACCGGGACACGGATGTGCCGCTGACGGTAGGGCTGCTGGTGGACGTCAGCGGCAGCATGACTAACCGGATCGACGAGGAGCAGAAGGCGAGCCAAACTTTCCTGGAGTCGATGCTGGCGCCGGCGAGCGGCAATCGTCCCGCGGACCGGGCGTTTGTGATGCAGTTTGCGCGCACCGCGGAGCTCTTGCAGGATGTGACCTCGTCGCGACCGCTGCTGGACGCGGGGCTGAAGCAGATCGGCACGGTGGCGCCGGGCGCAGCCGACGATCAGGACACGCAGCAGAGCGATAACGGCAACAACAACGGAAACGGCAATTCCGGATCGAACGGAGGCAACAACGGCGGCTATGGGCGGGGCGGCTACGGACGAAACGGGAACAACGGTCCCAACGGGAACGCCAACGGCGGGAACGGCAACAGAGGCCGTGGCGGCACGGTGCTGTATGACGCGATGTTTCTGGCCTCGGACGACGTGATGGCGAAGCAGACCGGGCGGCGCGCGCTCATTCTGCTGACCGACGGCGAGGACCGGCACAGCAAGGAGTCGCTCGCCGAAGCGATCGAGGCCGCACAGCGCGCCGACACCGTGGTGTATGCGATCTACTACAAGGGCGAGCAGCACTACAACAACTTCCCCAACAACGGACGCCGGGGCGGGTATGGCGGCTACGGCGGGTACGGAGGCTACCCCGGCGACGGCAACTACCCCGGCAGCGGCGGGCGGCCGGGTAGCGACGGCACCTACGCGCAGGTGGACGGCAAGAAGGTTCTGCAGCGCATCTGCTCGGAGACCGGCGGGCAGGTCTTCGAGGTCAAGGGCGGCGAGACGGTGGAGAAGATCTATCAGCAGATCGGGGATGAGTTGCGCGCCCAGTACCGGCTGGGTTTCACACCGACCGGCGATGCGGCAGACCCGGGCTACCATCACATCCAGCTCACGGTGACCAACGGCGGGAGTAAAAAGGAAGACGTACAGACCCGCGAGGGGTACTACACGGGCGAGCCGAAGGCGCGCTGATTCAACAGACAGCTACAACGGGCTCCTGCGACGTAGCGGGACCGGAGCAAAGGATCGCGGCCTTCGCTACGCTCAGGATAATGGCGCGGTTGCTTTGGCACTGCGGCCCACTACCCCTGGGCGAGTTGGTTCCCGGGCGTGGCGAGGAAGGACGTCGGGTGTTGGGTGTAGGGAGGGTGGTTCCGCTTGCGGTTTCGCATCACGAGTAGGATGGTGGCGGCCACGAAGATCACCAGGAGGG
>CAXTWN010000147.1:2315-9233 GCA_964248055.1 uncultured Acidobacteriaceae bacterium
GACCTTGGGAAAGCTCGCTTTGTCCGGTTGCACCTGTTCAATCGCCATGCACGGATACGATGCGGCCAGTGCCGACGCAAGTTGAGCGCACTGCCCGCGGTCTTACCCTCCGGGCGAGAGGCGCGGTTTGCGACCTGGGCGGGTTTTGCGCATCATGGTGGGGTGAGGGACGGAGAGATGAAGGAACAGAGGACCGCATTGCATAGAACCGGGATTGCCCTACTTGCTGTCACACTGCTGGGGATCGCCGGCTGCCGGCAGAAGCAGACCCAGACCGCGGAGGTGAGCTCCGGACCGGCTGTGCCCGCGCCGGATACCCCGGAGGGCCGCAAGGCGCTCCATCAGCCGTACACAACTCCGCCGGCGGTGAAGAAGAATCTTTATCCGGCGGTCGAGGAGGCGGAGCCCGAGATCGCCGCGGCGGAGAAGAAGGCACGTGCCGAGCACAAGCGGGTGCTGTTGGACTTCGGCGGCGACTGGTGCGGTGACTGCCAGGTGTTGGACATCTACTTCCACCAGGAGCCCAACGCGTCGTTGCTGAACAACAACTTCGTCAAGGTGAATGTAAACATCGGGCACGAGGATGCGAACATCGATGTCGCCCACCGCTACGGCGTTCCGGTGCAGGGTGTGCCGGCGCTGGCGGTGCTTTCGCCCGACGGCAAGGTGCTGTACGCGCAGAACAAGGAGTTCAGCGACATGCGCTACATGGAGCCGGGCTCGGTGACCGATTTCCTGAACAGATGGAAGCCGCAGACCTAATTTCCTGAACCAGATCGGAGCGCTATGAGAACGGCGGCCGCAGCGGTTCTGGGCCTTTGGGAGCAGGTCGTTGTGGCACCGGCGCAGCGCACGTGGAGCCTGGTCGAGGTGCTCCGGCGCTCCGCGCTCTCCGCGGTGCAACATGATGCGCTCACGGTGGCGCAGGCGGTGGCGTACTCCGCGATGGTAGCGCTGTTTCCGGCGTTGATCGTCGCGGCGGCGCTGGTGGGCTTCATGCCTGAGTCGCTGCCCTTGCGCGATCAGCTGGCGCTCTTCTTTCTGCGCATCCTGCCCTCCAATGTGGTGCCGGTGCTGGAGGGGTACTTCAGCGTGACGCACCGCTCGCAGACTGCGGGCGCGCTGCTAGGGTCCGTGGTGGTCAGCCTGTTGGGCGCAGGCAACGTGATGTCGACGCTGATGGAGGGCTTTCGGCGCGCGCATCACTTGCCGCTGCTGCCGGGGAGCTTTCTGCGGCGGCGTGGCCGGGCGCTGGCGCTGGTGCCCATCTCGCTTCTGCCGATGACGGCCGCGACGGGGCTGGTTGTGTTTGGAAACCTGCTGACGCACTGGCTGGCACGGCTGCTGCCGCCCGAGTTGCAACCGTCGTTTACCGTGGTGGCGTTGCTGCTGCGCTGGGCGGTGGCGCTGCTGACCAGTACAGGGATCCTGGCGCTGATCTATCACCTGGGAACGGATCTGCGGTTGAACATGCGCGAGCGGCTGCAGCCGTGGATGCGTGATCCGTTGGCCCTCTTTCTGCAAAGTTGGAGCTGGCGGGCGAGTCTGCCGGGGGCGGCGCTGGCGACCGGACTGTGGTTCGTGGCCACGCTGCTGTTTGGCTTCTATGTAACGAAGTTTGCGAACTACAGCAGAGTGTATGGCTCGCTGGGTGCGGCCATCGCGTTGATGGTGTGGCTGTACCTGATCGCGTTGTGCGTGCTGATCGGCTCGGAGTTCAACGCCCAGCGGATGGCGGCGATCCGGGGTGCACGATTTGCGGAGAATGCTGGGGCTGTTGGGGACTTCGCGCACGAGCAAGAGAGAGGCAGTTAGAATGACCTTCTGACGGCGGCAAGGCGTTCCGAAGGGAGGCTGCGGCGTGGTCGCGAGGGGTGGGCTTGACCGACGGAAGCAAGAACTGGAGCGCGAGCCGGATGACGCGGCGGGCAAAGATCGTGGGCACGCTGGGACCGGCTTCAAGCACAGAAGAGGTCTTTCGACGGCTGGTGCGCGCCGGGCTGGACGTAGCGCGGCTGAACTTCTCGCACGGATCGCACGAGCAAAAAGCGGAGCTGATTGCCATGGTCCGCAAGGTATCGCGCGAAGAGAAGAAGCCGGTCTGCATCCTTGCCGACCTCCAGGGGCCCAAGATCCGCACGGGAACGCTGGTGGGCGGCAAGCCGGTGATGCTGGAGGCGGGCAAGCAGCTGACGATTACGCCGGAACGGCTGGAAGGAACGGCCGAGCGGGTGAGCACCGTCTTCACGACGCTGGCGGAGAACCTGAAGCCGGGCGATCAGATCCTGCTCTCCGATGGGCTGATCGAACTGCGGGTGCTGGAGCTGCGGGGCGCGGACGTGGTGACCGAGATCGTGAATGGCGGGTATCTCGGAGAGAAGAAGGGCATCAACCTGCCCGGTGTGCCGATCAAGGTGCCCTCGCTCACCGAGAAGGACGAGGCGGATTTGGAGTTTGCGATCGCCGAGAAGGCCGATTCGATCGCGGTGTCATTTGTGCAGACGGCCGACGACGTGCGGTATGTGAAGGGACGCATTGCGGCGCTCGGTTCGGATGCGTGGGTGTATGCAAAGCTCGAGAAGCCGCAGGCGATCGATCACCTGGACTCGATTCTGGAGGCTGCGGATGGCGTGATGGTGGCGCGCGGCGATCTTGGGGTGGAGGTGCCGCCCGAAAAGGTGCCGGCGATCCAGAAGCACATCATTCGCCGCGCAGCGGAGTACCGCAAGCCGGTGATCACGGCGACGCAGATGCTGGAGTCGATGGTGGAGAACCCCAGGCCCACGCGTGCCGAGGCCTCCGACGTCGCGAACGCGATCTACGACGGCACAGATGCGGTGATGCTTTCCGCCGAGAGCGCCGCGGGCAAGTATCCGGTGGAGGCGATTGCAATGATGGCGAAGATCGTCACCGAGACCGAAGAGCAGATCCTGCTGGAGCCGCGCAAGGCCGTGGCCTGGCAGCGCCGTTCGCTGTCGATTCCGGAGACCATCTGTGAGTGCGTGGCGCACTCGGCGCAGGACATGGACCTCGCGGCGATCGCGATCTTCACGGAAAGCGGCAACACGGCACGGCTGCTCTCCAAGTACCGGCCCGAGGCACCGATCTATGCCATGTCGCCATATGAGCACGTGGTGCAACGCACGATGATGCTCTGGGGCACGCACCCGATTTGCGTGAGCCGCTTCGACGGGACCGATACCCTGGTGCAGGTAGCGGAGAATGTGCTCGAAAGCTCGGGGTTCGTGAAAGCGAACGAGGTGGTCGGCATCGTCGCGGGAACAGCCACAAAAAGCGGCGCCACCAACTTCATGCGCCTGCACTCGATTGCGGACCGGTAGGCTGGGTGTTTCCCGTCGCGGAGCTTGAGAGCAAGAGCAGTCCAGCCGTACGCCCGTAGAATCAATCCATGGGCAGGATCAAGATACTCTCCGATCAGGTGGCCAATCAGATTGCCGCCGGGGAGGTCGTCGAGCGGCCCGCGTCTGTGGTGAAGGAGCTGCTGGAGAATGCCCTGGATGCCGGCGCGACCCGCATTCGCATCGAGGTCGAGGGCGGCGGGCGCAAGCTGATTCGCATCGTGGACAACGGCCAGGGCATGGGGCGCGATGATGCGCTCCTGGCGTTCGAGCGACATGCGACCTCAAAACTCCGCTCCTCGGACGATCTGCTTTCCATTGCCACGCTGGGGTTTCGCGGGGAGGCATTGCCGTCCATTGCGTCGGTCGCGCGGGTGTGCCTGGAGACACGGGCTCTGGAGGACGAGGTCGGCACGGCGCTGGAGATCGCCGGCGGCAATCTGCTGCGGGTCGAGGATGCAGGGCTGCCGGCGGGGACGACATTCGCGGTCCGAGACCTGTTCTTCAACACGCCGGCAAGACGCAAATTTCTGCGTTCCGAACAGACCGAACTCGGGCATGTGGCGGCGCTGGTGACCCACTACGCGCTCGCGCATCCGGCCAAGCACTTTGAGCTGCATACGGGCACGCAGGCCCTGGTGGTGGCGCCCGCGGTTGCGAATGCGGGCGAGCGGCTGTATCAGATCTTCGGGCGGGAGGTGTTTGACTCGCTCCTTCCGGTGGCCGCGGAGATCGACTTCACCCGGGCGGGTCTGCCGGAGCCGCCACCGTGGAAGCGCGCGGAGGACTACGATCCCCCGGAGCCCGGGTTTGTGCGGCTGACCGGGTTTGCGTCCAAGCCCGAGCTGCAGAAGTTGAACCGCAACTCGATCTACATCTTCGCCAATGGGAGGCTGATCCGGGATCGCTTGATCTTGCATGCGCTGACCGAGGCGTATCGCAACATCATTCCGCCGACGAGCTTTCCCGTCGTGCTGCTGTTTCTGGAGCTGCCACCGCAGGAGCTGGATGTGAATGTGCATCCCGCCAAGACGGAGGTGCGCTTCCGGCAGTCGGCGTTTGTGCATGACTTTGTACGCGACTCGGTGCGGACGGCGTTGATGAAGGCGCGACCGGCGGCGAGCTTCTTTGCGGCCCTGCACTCGGCGCCTATGGCGAGCGAATCGCTGGTGGTAGACGTTAGTCCGCTGCCGGGAGTGGATGAACCGTTGCTGGAGCCGCATGCGGCCCTGCAACAACTCGCGGGGCAGAGTGAAGGTGCGATCGAAGCAAACGACGTGGCTCGGTTTGAGCTCACGGAGCGGATCGCGCCGCCGTCGCCGGGGCTGCTGGGGTTTGCCGGGCCGGGAATGGCGGTGGGCTATGACGAGCCTGTGAGAGGCGGGCCCGGGCAGCGGGAACAGCAAGCCGCGGAAGAGAGCCCGGCTCCGACCCTGAACGCGCTAGCCACGTTGAAGCCGCTGGGGCAGTTGCGGAATTCGTTCATCCTGGCGACCAACGAGGAAGGTCTGTGGATTGTGGATCAGCACGTCGCCCACGAACGTGTGTTGTTTGAGAAGATCCTGCGGGAGCGTGAGGTGGAGCGTGTGCAGCGTCAGCGACTGCTGATGCCGGTGCTGGTGGAGCTGTTGCCGGAGCAGATGGTGACCTTTGCCGCGATCGCCGAAGAGCTGGAGCGGAACGGCTTTGAGGCAGAGCCGTTTGGGCCACGGACGCTGGCGGTAAAGGCTGCGCCGGTGGGTCTGGAAGGCCGAGAGCTGGAACGGATGCTTGAAGAGGTGCTGGCGGTGAAGGAACGCGAGCAGCAGGCCGAAAATGAGGAGGCGCGCCGGACGCGGATCGCGGCGTCGATCGCCTGCCATGCGGCGATCAAGATCAATACGCCCCTGGAGCCGGCCAAGGTGGATTGGCTGCTCCGGGAGCTGGCCAGGACCGAACACCCGACGAGCTGCCCGCATGGGCGTCCGATTGCGTTGCGGTATTCTCTGAAAGACATCCAGCGGGCATTCGGGCGCATTTAGCGGGTTTGTGTGCGCCTTGGCCCCGGGCCCTCTCGCGAACCGAGCACACGCATCGAAGTCACAGGATGTGGTACGGGCTTCTGTTGAGGGAGCCGCTCTTCCCTTTGCACTCCCGCAACGAAAGAATGAGGCAGTTTTGGCAACGACACCGGAGCTACATGAGCCGCAGATTGCGGCAGCACGCGCGCAGGCGTGGCATCAGGCAGGCGATCCCGTCCTGACGCTGGAAGCGGCGCGCACCTTTGTAAGCGAGCACGGGCTCGTACTCTTTGCTCCCCGGCCGCTGGGGGCGCCGGCACCGTCGCTGGTAGAGGCAACGCTGGGGGCCGCGGCAACCGCAAGCACACCCGCGGAGGCCGATATTGCCCGCGGACTGGTCGCCCGACTGGTGGCCGAGGGCTCGGCGATCCCGCTGGCGCTGCTCGGGGGCCCGGGCGAGCTGCCGGACTTTGTGGTCTCCGCCGCGGCGTTCCCGTTTGTGTTCACCCTGCGCGGTGATAAGGGCTGGAAGCGGTCGCCGGAGACCTCCGGCGCGGTGAAGGTGACCCCGCTTGCGTTGCGGGTATTCGAGCTGCTGTCGGAACGCGGCGCACTTACGGTGGCGGAGATCGTCCCGGAGATCGGCCGTGAGGTAAACGCGTCGGCCGTCAGTCGTGCGCTGAGCGAGCTGTGGTCGCTGCTACGCGTCTTTCCCGCGCTGCAGCAGGGTGAGGGCGAGACGCGGTGGGAGCTGCCGACGCCGCGCTTCTTGAAGGCTGTGAAGGCGGGGGCGAACGCCGGACAGCCGACCGCGCTCAGTGCGCTGGTCTCGCTGTATCTGGGCCAGGTGTTTCTCGCGACGGAGGAGGAGATCGCCGGCTTTCTGTCCCCGCTGACGGCGCGCTCGCGGGTGCGCGATGTGCTGCATGGACTCACGGCAGGGCGACAGCTGGACGAAGCGGTTCTGGAAGGCAAGACCATGCTGTACCTTCCCGATTCGCTGCCGGCCTTTGCCCCACCCGCGCCCGCCGAGGCGCAGCCGGAGGCTGGAGCCGAGGAGGCTCAAGTGTCGGTGCCGGAGACCACGGAAACCGCGGCGGTCGAGAAGCGTATTCGGCGCTTTGAGGCGAAGGCGGACGACCGTCCCCGGGCTGCGCGGGAGTTTCGCGGAAAGCCTGCCCCACGCGCCGGTGGGTTCCAGGGAGCGAAACGATCCAGTTCGTCGCGAGAGGGAGCCAGCGGCCGGCCTCCGGCGAGGTTTGGCGGCGAGCGTTCGGCTCGCGGTCCCGCGGACAGGAGTGATCGGAGCGATCGTCCTGTTCGCAGGCGTGAGCCGGGCGCTGAGGCCGGGTCTGCTCCGTTTACGCGGCCCTGGGAAGAGGAGCGTCGTCCGCGTCCTCGGCGGGAGGGCGAGGAGCGTGCGCCGAGCCGCGGGCCGAAAGAAACTCTTCCGCCTCACGCAAATCGTTCGTGAAAATGGACGAGGCTAAGCCTTGCGGAACGTCGTTGTGAGCGAACAGGGCCTCTTCAAATCGCGCATACTTCATCACGTACAGAAT
>CAXTWN010000148.1:0-8808 GCA_964248055.1 uncultured Acidobacteriaceae bacterium
CGATCACGAGCTCTTCGGGTCTGAGCAAGGAAGAGGTCGAGCGCATGGCCAAGGAGGCTGAGGCACACGCGGCCGAGGACAAGGAGGCCAAGGACAAGATCGAGGCACGCAACGGGCTCGATTCCATGGTCTACAACATCGAAAAGATGTTAAAGGACTCGGGCGACAAGGTGCAGGCGGCGGACAAGAGCGAGGTGGAATCGGCGCTGGCGGATGCGAAGAGCACGCTGACCGGCGATCCGAGCGCGACCGAGCTGAATGCGGCACGCGAGCGGCTCACCACGGCGAGCCACAAGCTGGCCGAGGCGGTGTACAAGGCCGGCAGCAACGGCACCGGCGCGCCTCCGACCGATGGCGCGGCGGCCAGTGCAGGAACCGCCGACCAGCCGAAGGAAGAGGGCGTCATCGACGCGGAGTATGTCGACGCGGAGAAGTAAGCGACCGCAGGTCGAGTCGCAAGGGGAGGAGAGGCCACCGTGGCCTCTCCTCTTTGCATACGCGACCGCTGCAGCGAAGTTGGGTTCAAGAGGATAACCGTGGCGGCGCGCGTGGAACGTCACAAGAGGCGGAGGAAGCGACGATGACAGGCAAGCAGCGATATAGGCAGGGAACAGATCAGGCATGGCCGCAGGCCGTCTCGTACAACATTGGCATCGGCGGCGCCGGAGTAGCCGAGGTCCTGTGGCGCTGCGAGGGCACGCGCGGCGGACGGGTGTATACCTCGGGGCTGTTCAGCACCGAGGAGGAGGCGCAGCAGTTTGCCCAGCAGCTGCAGAAGGCGGAGCCGGACCAGACCTTTAACGTGGAGCGCATCAAGGCCAGTACGATCTGGAACTAAGCTGCGCAGGCAAACGCCGCAGTCCTCTGGTGAGGGCTGCGGTTTGTTGCATCTGACACAAAGACTGGGGATGTACGGATGGCAGTGAACTGGGAGGCGGTGCAGGCCCTGGCGAACGTGGTGCTGGTGCTGACCAGCGCCGGCGCCATTGGCTACGCCGCCCTGCAACTGCGACATGAACGCGAGTACCGGGCGGTGAACAACCTTGAAAATCAGCTGAGCTTCTTTCTCAGCGACGCGTTCGTCGGGGCGCGGCAGCGGCTGGCCAAGGCGCGCACGGACGGCGAAAGCCTCCTGCCTCTAACACTGGAGGATCCTCCGGTCAGCGTCTTTGAGGTGCTGGACTTTTACGAGCACCTGGGATTGCTCGTGAAGAAAGGTCACCTGGACGTGTATGACGTGTGGCACACGTTTTATGAGTGGGCGCAGCCGGTGTATGTCGACCTGCAGCCGATGGTGGAACGCCCGGAGAGTCCGGTCTCCGACCAATACAGCGACCTGCGCAAGCTGATGCGGCGCATGGACGATATTCAACTGCGGCGCATGCATGCCAACAACGCAAACCACTGGGCGCTGTGGACGCCGGAGCGCATTCTGGACTACTACCAGTACGAGCTGGAGAGCGGGAGGCAGGCCACGCGACGGCGGCGTGGACGGGTGCGGCGCAATCTGTCCGCGGAGGCCGAGCAATCCATCGAGCAGCCGACCGAACAGCCGACCGAAGTTGAAGAGAAGGAGGCGGGCGTTGCCGGAGGGAAATGAGGTTCATCGCTGGGCGGAGCGGCACAACGCGGCGTTCGGCGGGCGCAAATTGAACGTACTGCCGGGGCCGAATCACCGGTTCCACGACGCCCATCTGGTCGATGGCAAGCGGCTGCGCGCCGTGCATGCGGTGGGCAAGCACCTGGGCTACGAGTTTGGCGACGATCTCATTCTGCATGTGCACCTGGGTCGATTTGGGGACTGGACCGAGGGCTGTGGGCCGCTGCCCGAACCCAAAGGCGCGTTGCGCGCGGTGCTGCAGCGGGCCGGCTCAGGGCGAGCGTCGCGCAGCGTCAAAGGGCAGCCGCACAATCTGCGCTGCCAGAACGACGACGGAACGCAGCCGTTTCCCCCGGAGGCGGTGGAGTGGTGCGAGCTCCGCGGCCCCACGGATTGCAGCGTGTTCGACCGCGCAAAATGGGAGGCGCTGCTGGCGCGGCTGGGGCCCGATCCGCTGGGCGAGGACGCCGTGGGGCACGACAATCCGCAGCGGTATGTGGCAGCTGTGCAGGCAAGCAAAAAGCCCATTGCCGAGCTGTTGATGGACCAGACGGTGCTCTCGGGCGTGGGCAACATCTACCGGGCAGAGGTGCTGTTTCGGCACCGTGTGAGCCCGTTTACGCCCGGGAACGCGCTGGACACCAAGGTGCTGAAGGCGATGTGGAAGGACCTGATCCCGCTGCTGCGGGCGGGGATGGTTGATCGCCGCATCGTGTGTACCCGGCGGGCAGACCGACCCAGCCGAACGGAGCCGGCCGCACGCGGCGAGGAACACTATGCCTATCGGCGGCACGGCAAGGCTTGCCACGTGTGCGGTGAGCGCATCCTGCATCGGGATCTGGCGGGCCGGACGCTGTACTGGTGTCCGAGTTGCCAGGGAACCACCGAGGCGGAGAACGCGGAGGCCTTCGCGCACGGCATGAGCCTGCGAGCGTCGCGGGCCGCGCTGAAGGCGAAGCGGTCCGGGGTACTGCGGTAAGGCACAATCGTGCGACAAGAGGAACGTGTTCTCATCTAAAGTGTTGAGAACGAATCACCATGGCACCTACGCAACAGAAGGACTATTACGGCACGCTGGGCATCAAGAAGACTGCCAGTGCGGAGGACATCCGTAAGGCGTTTCGCAAGCTTGCGCGCAAATACCACCCCGACGTCAATCCGGGGGACAAGAAGGCCGAGGAGAAGTTTAAGGAGATCTCCGAGGCGAACGACGTGCTGAGCGACGAGAAGAAGCGCAAGGTCTATGACCAGCTCGGCTTCTATTCGGACAACATCGATCCGGCAGCGGCGGAGGCCTATGCGCGCGGCGGCGGGGGCGCGGCTCCTTTCAGCGGAGCGTCCCGGGGCGGCGCGGGGCGTGGCGGACAAGGCGTTCCGTTCGACTTCGAGGGCTTCGACTTCTCCAACTTCGGCGGGGCCGGAGCGGGTGCAAGCGGCCGCACACCAGCAGAGGGCGCCGGCGGCTTCGGATCGAGCTTCCGCGACATCTTCAGCGGGATGTTCAACGGCGGGGGACGGCAGCCGCGTGGACCGCAGCCGGGTACTGACCTGGAGTACCAGGTGGAGATCGATTTTTGGACGGCGGTTCGCGGCGGCGTGACGCGGCTGGAGATCCAGCGGCAGGAACAGTGCGGCACCTGCAAGGGAACGGGCGCGGTGGGCAAACCGATGGAGTGCCCGGAGTGCCACGGAACCGGCCAGGTGAGCCAGACCGGCGGTCGGATGAAGTTCAACATCCAGTGCCCGCGCTGCGGCGGCTCCGGTAAAGTGCAGAGCGGCTGCCCGACCTGCGACGGTGCGGGCGTGATCTCCCGGCGCGAGCCGCTGGAGTTTCGGATCAAGCCGGGGACGCGCGACGGTCAGCGCATCCGACTGGCGGGGCGTGGTAACGCGGGGACGGAGGGCGCGCCCGCAGGGGATCTGTACCTGATCATTCGGGTGGAGCAACACAAATTGTTCCGACGCAACGGGGACGACATCTATGTGACCGTTCCCGTGACCGCGATGGAGGCCGCGCTGGGGGCGCGGATCGAGGTGCCCACCATCGACGGCGAGGGCGGTCAGGCGGGCCGTGCGCAGCTCAAGATTCCGCCGGGCACACAGACGGGGCAGAAGCTGCGCATGCGCGAGAAAGGCGCTCCGGTGGCGGCGCGCGAGGGGCAGCGTGGCGATCAGATCGTTGAGGTAAAGATTGTGGTGCCGCGGGTGCAGGATGAGCGGTCCAAGGAGATCCTGCGCGAGCTGCAGCGGCTCAATCCGGAGGATCCCCGGGCGGAGATGCTGGCGGGGGTGTAGCGCCGACGCTCTCGGAACCGCGGCAGGACGAGGCTGTTGCTTTCTGGGACAGCAGTTCCCCGGTTCGCTCTGCGCGATACCTATCTTGGGGGATGGTCAGGAACTGTTGCGCTCTTGATGCTGGGACTGCGCGCCAGGGAAAGTCTCCGTGGCCGCCTGACCCCATGATCAAGTGCTCGGTTTCCAGGCTGTCGAGAGCTTCGCCCCGGGCGGCCCAAGGCATTCGGGCTGTGCTAATTTGCTGGTGCATCCCGATGGCCTGTTGCGGTCCTGCACGGAGCCAGGGAACGCTGCTGGCGGGGTTGGATGAACATGCTTTAACGGTGACCACGGGACCCGCCATGGCGCCCGCACCCGATCTGGCGAGCTCCGGAAGCATTCGCGGCACGGTGACAGACCGAGAGGACGTTGACATTGCCGGGGCCGTGGTCAAGCTGGCCAGCGAGGGCGGTACGCCGCCCTTGAGCACCGAATCCACGGTGACCGGTGGCTTTGTGTTCCCGGTCGTCACAGCCGGCGCGTACCGCCTCACGGTGAGTGTGCCGGGGTTCGATGATTGGACCGCCTCGGGAGTGCTTGCAAAGGGGCAAAGTCTGCAGGTGTCCAAGATTGCTCTGTCGGTGAGTTCGGTGAAGACCTCGGTGGAGGTGGTGGCCTCTCGGCGAGAGGTGGCGCAGGCGCAGATGGAGTTTGCGGAGAAGCAGCGCGTCCTCGGGATGTTTCCCAACTTCTATGCGTCGTATCTGCCCAACGCGGATCCGCTGACGGCGCGCCAGAAGTTCCATCTGGCCTGGCACTTTTCGGTCGATCCGACCGCGTTCGCGAGTGCGGGCGTCATCGCGGGCGCCGAACAGTGGCGACACGGGTTCAGCGGCTACGGGCAAGGAGCAACGGGGTACGCGAAGCGGTTCGGGGCGACCTATGCAGACGGTTTCAGCAGCACCATGCTCGGGCAAGCGGTCCTGCCCGCGGTGTTTCATCAGGATCCGCGCTACTTCGTCAAGGGAACCGGAAGCCGGTCTTCACGGGCGCTGTATGCCATTGCCAGCGCGGTGATCTGCAAAGGCGACAACCGGCGTTGGCAGCTGAACTACTCCAACATCCTGGGGAATGTGGGCTCGGCGGGTCTTTCCAACCTGTACTATCCCGTAGCCAGTCGCAACGGTGCGGGGCTGACCGTGGAGAACTCGATGGTGAGTACCGCCCTCGGAGCGCTGGGCGGGTTGTTCCAAGAGTTCGTGCTGCAGCGGATGACTCCGCATCTGCCGGACTACGGAGCCGCGGCCGCACGGTAGGCCGCTCACATAGACACTCACGGCACGGTTATGGCGCCGGCAGGACGAAGTCGTTGGTTAGCGCATTAAGGTACTGGAGCGACTCGGGGAAGACCCCGGCAAAGCGCGCGCCCAGCCACGCTTGCGGCGTGATGGTGATCTCCGCGCGGCCCTGGGCGACAGCGTGGAAGATCTTCTCGGCAGCGTGCTCCGGGGTCGTGGCGACGCCCGGGGTCTTAGCACACAGCTGGAACCAGCGTTGCTCGGCGGCAGCGTCGCCCAGGAAGCGCGCGTGATCCTCGCCCCCGGTGCGCATCAGGCCGGGGCAGACCGTAGTGACCCGGATGCCCTTGCCACGCACTTCGGCATGAAGACCCTCCGAAAAGCCGGTCAAGGCGAACTTCGCGGCGGAGTAGGGCAGCATGTGCGGCACCGCCAGTTTCCCGCCGATGGAGGAGATGTTGACGATGGCCGCGCGCCGCTTCCACCCCGGGAGAGGTGACTGCGTCCGAAGCCGGGGCAGGGCGGCCCAGGTGGTGCGCACGGCGGCGAAGAAGTTGATCGCCATGGTTCGTTCGAAGAGTTCCGTGGTCATCACTTCGACCGGACCGACGTCGATGACCCCGGCGTTGTTCACGAGTACGTCCAGCCGGCCAAAGCGGGCGAAGCTCTCCTCAATCAGACGTTGACACTCCGCCGCTTCGGATAGGTCGGCGGGAACGAGGAAGATGTCGTCGGGCCGGAGGTGCCCGTGTTGTCGCAGAAGGGACTGCCTGGCGCGCTCGAGTTCGTCTCCGCTGCGGGCGGTCAGCACCAGGCGCACGGGGCGCTGCGCGAAGCGGGACGCGATGGCGAAGCCGAGGCCGCGCGAGCCGCCTGTCACCAGCACGACGGCGCCCTCGGGCGGGGGCGTGGCTAGTACCCGGCGCGTTCCGGCGACGAGAGCGGCGGTCGTTCCCAGGGCAGCGGCGGCAAGGGCGAGCGGACGTGGAGCGGATCCAGGCATGCACGTTTGGATGCACGGTGATGCGCCAGCTGAGCCACGGGCAGATCCAGTTGTGTGTGGCGACAACCAGTGTCGCGCGGTATCCTCGATTCGATGGCAACGAAGCGGAAGTCGAAGGGCGCATACATGATCTCCGCGGTTTCGGAGATGTATGACATTCATCCGCAAACGCTGCGCCTGTATGAGCGGGAAGGGTTGTTGCGGCCGTCGCGTTCGGAGGGCAACACCCGGCTTTACACCGATGAGGACCTGGAGCGGCTGGAGTTCATCCTGAACCTGGCGCGGGACCTTGGGGTAAACATCGCGGGTATTGCGATTGTGCTGCAGATGCGCGAGCGCATGGAAGAGATGAACCGTCAGATGCAGGGCTTTGTGGAGTATGTGCGGACGGAGATGTTGACCCGTATGCAGCAGGCGCAGGCGCAACCCGCGGCCGGTCTGGTGCCGCTGCGCCGGCCCGTGGTGATGCCGAGTCGCGAAAGCGCCGCCTCAACGCCTGCTTCCAAGCGGAAGCGGTAACCCTGCGATTCCTCTACACTTGAGGGAGCCGGACCGCCCTTGGCCCTGAGCTCGCTTTCGATGCAGATTGCCCGTCGCACTCTCTTTTCCGTGGCCCTTCTGGGCACGGTGACCTCCACGATCTACTGCGGCATGGTGGTTGCAGCGGCGGTGCGCTTTGGCCTGCGCCGGCGGCGGGAGCAGCGGCAGCCGGCGGAGTTCTTGCCTCCGCTCAGCGTGCTGAAGCCGCTGCATGGGACCGAACCGGGGATGGAACGCAACCTGGAGACGTTCTTCGAGCAGAATTACCCGGACTTCGAACTGCTGTTCTGTGCGCGGTATGAGAACGACGAGGGCCTGGAGCTGGCTCGGCAGGTAGGGCGGCGGTATCCGCAGGTACGGGCGCGGTATGTAACGTGCGGCGATCCGATTCCGCGCTTCCATAACGCCAAGGTGTACTCGCTGGCCAAGTTGGACTCGGTGGCAAAGAACGACGAATACGTGACCAGCGACGCCGATGTGCGGGTGGAGCGGAACTACCTGCAGCGTATGGCACAGTATCTGCGCGACCCGCGCGTGGGTCTCGCGTCGTGCGTGTACCTGGGCACGGCGCATCCGGGAGCCGGGCTGGCATCGCGGCTGGACGCTGTCGGCAAGAGCGTGGAGATGACCTCCGGCGTGCTGGTGGCTGACATGCTGGAGGGCACCAAGTTCGCACTGGGCGCGACCATGGCGGTGCGGCGCAAGAGCTTTCAGCAGGTGGGCGGGTTTGGCGAGTTGGGACAGTTTTATGCGGATGATTTCGTGCTGGGAAACCGGCTTGCCGAGCAGGGAACGGGCGTGCTGCTGGCCACGCATGTGATACGGCTGATGGTCCAGGATTCACCGTTCTGGCTGAGCTTCCGCAACCAGCTGCGCTGGATGCAGAGCACGCGGCGCTCGCGTCCTTGGGGGCACCTGGGCAGCGGGCTGACCTTTTCCGTGCCCTTTGGATTGAGCGGACTGGCGTGGGCGCTCCTGAGCGGACGCTGGCGGCTCGGGCTGTTGTGGTTGCTGATCACGGTGGTGAACCGATGGGTGCAGGCATCCACCATCCTGATCGTCCTGGGAGAGCCGGCATGGCTACGCGCCGCGGCGATTTACCCCTTGCGGGATGTTTTGGGCAGCGTGTTGTGGGTCAGCAGCTATCTGGGTGAGAACTTCTACTATCGCGGCAAGGTATACCGCTTGATCGAAGGTGGCCGCGTGGAGTTGACCGACGAAGGGCCTGCGCTGACACAGTAGGGCCAGGGCTCGGTCAACGATTCGAGAGCACGGTCTTTCCGCCGGCACCGGCGATCGTGGTGACCTGGCCGAATCGGCTCAGTTCGGGGCCGCGCTGCTCCGGGTGGTACGTCAGCAGAAAGATGCGCTGGCCCCCGGACCAGAGCTGGTCGAGTGTGGCGTCATTCAGGAACACGTGCGGCGCATCGGGCCAGAAGCTGCCGAACCATGGGCCGTTGACGCGCCCGTTCACCAGAAGCACTGGCTGGGCCGTGTAGAAGAGCAGGGTGGAGCCGGAGGTGAGCTCGCCGTCGATGGCGATGAGGTTGCCGGGCTTGCGTTGGGCGTTGATGGCCTCCGCGAGGTCCTTGGAGCCAAGGATCGGGTAAAAACGGGCCAGTCCCTCATGCGCCCCGAGAAGAACCGCGGTCATGGCTCCGGCAATCAGCAGGTTGGCGGCGAAGGTTTGGCCGCGGCGGCGGAGCAGGTACGAGCCGGGACCGAGCAGAAGCATGCCGAGCGCGACCGCGAGCAGAGGCCCGCGAAAGAGGCCCATGGCGCGCCCGGTGAGGTCGAAGACGTGACCCAGCGAGAGGTTGTACAGGTTGGGATTGGAGCTGAGCAAAGCGCTCAGCGTGGTGCCTGGTGGCGGCGTCGGTGCGCTCACGGCAAAGTAGCCGCAGACCGCGAAGAGAGATGTGCCGAGCGGGACAAGAAACCAGCGCGACGCAGCGAGTGCCTGGCGAGGGGTATTCGTGTGGGGCTCCGTCCCGTCTGCGTCGGCAGCGGCCAGCAACCCGCCCACGAGCAGGGCGAGAGCGGGCAAGGCAGGCAGATGGTCATCTTCGTCAAAGTCCATGACGATCATCGGC
>CAXTWN010000148.1:8818-9187 GCA_964248055.1 uncultured Acidobacteriaceae bacterium
GCCTGGAGGAGAGGGTGAAGAAGCCGAGAATGAGGCTGGCCCAGAGCAGCAGCGCGCGGGCGGCCTCGAGGCGTCGGTCAGGACGCAGGACGTGCTGTGGATCGAAGGCGAAGTCTGAGTCGAAGCGCTCGACCGGGTGGCTCGGGCGGCGAAGTGTTTGCACGGCGTTAAGGACCGCGGCGGGAAGGAAGGCGGTCCAGGGGATAAGCCAGAGGAGGAGCAGCAGCCAAAAGAGCGGAACGGGCACCTGACCGTAGTCGTGCGGGATGCGGCGCTGCAGAAAGCGGGCGATGTGCTCGTTGTAAAGGTAAAACCAGCTCCAGCCGGCGCGCGCCGGAAGCCCCAGACCCGGGGGCATGGGGACGGGCG
>CAXTWN010000149.1:0-7473 GCA_964248055.1 uncultured Acidobacteriaceae bacterium
GTTGAGTCGCAGGGAAGGGTGGGCTCATCTGAAGAAGTTGACCGGAGAACGGGTGCAGCGCGGCTCGGAAGAGCGACGGCGCGGTTGCCAAGGACGGGAGCACTGCCCGAGGAACGACACCGGGAGAGACAACCGATGACAGAGGAAAAGCAGGGTTTTGCCGACCGGTTCGCGCGATGGGCGCGGATGGGCAACAATGAAACGGAAGCGAAGGGGATGGAGGATCGAGAGATGGATGGCAACGGCGCAGTGGCTGCCGAGGAGTTGAGAGGACACACCGACACCGGCGCGCAGGCCGACATGGAGACAGGCACCGAGAGCCCCGCGTCCGAGACCATGGAACACGCAGGGATGCAGGCAGAGTTGGAGCAGGTACGCGGCGAGCGCGATCTGTTGAAGGAGCGGCTGGCACGGCTGCAGGCCGAGTTCGACAACGCCCGCAAGCGCGAGTTCAAAGAGCGCCAGGACGCGCGTGACTATGCCACCCAGGCGGCGGTTGAGCCCTTTCTCGGGGTGATGGACAACTTCGCGCTGGCGTTGAAGGCCGAAGGCTCGGTGGAGCAGCTGCGCACCGGGGTAACGCTCATTGTGAAGCAGATGGATGAGGCTCTGCGTGGCTTGAATGTTCAGCCCGTGGAGGCCGTTGGAGCGCAGTTTGATCCGCATGTCCACGAGGCGCTGGGCAGCGTGGAGACCGCTGAGTACCCGGACCACCAGGTGATCGAGGAGATCCGCCGCGGCTACAAGCTGCGGGATAAGCTCTTGCGGCCGGCGCTGGTAAAGATCGCCATCAACGGAGCGCAGCACGAGGCCTAGCGGCTAGAGGTCCCCGCGGAGGTACCGCGATGGGGACCGGCAGGGACGAGTAGAGCAGAGCGCGGCAGGAAAGAAGAGCGCGGCAGGCGCGACCACAAGATAAGGCGGCGATGGCGACAGCGACGATGAAGAGGGACTACTACGAGGTACTGAGCGTCGAGCGGACGGCGACCGAGGTTGAGATCAAGAGCGCGTACCGCAAGCTCGCGATGCAGTACCATCCTGACCGCAACCCGAACAATCCACAGGCGGAGGAGAAGTTTAAGGAGTGCTCCGAGGCCTATGCGGTGCTGAGCGACGCGGACAAGCGCGCGGCGTACGACCGTTTCGGGCACCAGGCGGTGAACGGTGCAGGCGGCGGCAATCCGTTCGCCGGGGGAAATCCGTTCGGTGCGGGCTTCCAGCAGAGCGATCTGGGCGACATCTTCGGCGACCTGTTCGGCGAGATGTTCAACGTCGCGGGACAGCGTGGGGGCCGCGGACCGGGCGGCTCCAGGGCCCAGCGCGGCAGAGATCTGCGCTTCGACATGAGCCTGAGCTTCCAGGAGGCGGTGTTCGGCGTCGAGCGCGAGATCAAGATCAAGCGCATGGAGACCTGCGAGATCTGCCATGGCAGCGGAGCCGAGGGCGGCAAGCAGCCCGAGACCTGCCAGCAGTGCGGTGGGCGCGGCCAGATCCGCTCGCAGCAGGGCTTCTTCTCGGTGGCCCGCACCTGCCCGGTGTGTTCCGGCACCGGCCAGGTCATCCGCAACCCTTGCCGTACCTGCGGCGGCGACACGCGGGTGCAGAAGGAGCATACGCTGGCGGTGAAGGTGCCGGCCGGGGTGGAATCCGACACGCGGATTCGCTACTCGGGCGAGGGCGATGCGGGCCGCTTCGGCGGTCCGGGCGGGGACCTGTACGTGGTGCTCGCGGTGAAGCCGCATGCCTTCTTCGAGCGCGACGGCGACGATCTCCATTGCGTGATGCCGATCAGCTTTCCGCAGGCGGCGCTGGGCGCGGAGCTTGAAATCGAGACGCTGGACAGCCGCGAGTCGCTGAAGATTCCGGAGGGGACGCAGAGCGGCCGGGAGTTTCGCATTCGCGGCAAGGGCGTGCCGCACCTGAACGCGCATGGCAAGGGCGATCTGGTGGTGGAGGTGCGCGTGGAGACGCCGGCCAAGCTGACCAAACAGCAGCGGGAGCTGGTGCGCCAGCTTGCGGAGACCATGCCCACGACCAATGAGCCGCAGTCGCGCGGACTGTTCGACAAGGTGAAGGAGATGTTCAGCTGATCCGGAAGCCGCGGGGCAGCGATGTTCCCGGGCGCATCTAAAACACTGACTGTCCTATGGCTACCATCTCTCTCCCGCTGCCCGAATCCGAAGCTGCCCTCAGTGTTCCGAGGTTCAAGGGGCTGCGTCCGGTGGGCACCGGAGTTCTGTGGGAAGATGAGAGCGCAGAGCGGCTGCGCGACAGCCATGGCCGCGCCATCACCGATCTACGTTTGTCGGTGACGGATCGCTGCAACTTCCGCTGCGTGTACTGCCGCACCGGAGAAGGCGGAAGTACGCTGGGCGAGTTGCCGCTGTCGGAGTACGCCCGCATTCTGCGTCTGTTTGTTTCGCTGGGCGTAGAGAAGGTTCGCTTTACCGGCGGCGAGCCGCTGCTGCGTCGCGGACTGGTGGATCTGGTCCGGGAGACGGCTCGTTTGCGGCCGACGTTTGCGCCGGACAGCTCCCTGGACCTGGCGCTGACAACCAACGGGCACATGCTGGCGCCGATGGCGGTGGACCTGAAACGGGCCGGGATGAGCCGGGTCACCGTGAGCATGGACGCGGTGGATCCCGCCACGTTCGCGAGGATCACCCGTGTGCCGAACAGCTTTCAACGCGTGCGCGACGGTATCCGTGCCGCGCAGGACGCGGGTCTCGGTCCGGTAAAGGTGAATTGTGTCTTGCTTCGGGGCTTCAACGACGGGGAGATTGAGGCCTTTGCCGAGTTCTCCCGCACGGAAGGCGTGATCGTTCGCTTTATCGAGTTCATGCCGCTGGGCGAGGAACGTACCTGGTCTGCGGATACGGTCGTTCCGATGGACGAGATCATCGCGCGCCTGGAGCGCGTGCGGCCGCTGGTGCCGCTGCCGGCCAACCAGCTGTCCGAGACCGCGCGCCGGTTTACCTTCGACGACGGCCGCGGGGAGATCGGCATCGTCGCGCCGGTCTCGCATCCCTTCTGCGGGCATTGCAGCCGCGTGCGGCTGACCTCCGACGGAAAGATCCGCACCTGTCTCTTCTCGCAGACCGACCACGACCTGGCCGGACCGCTGCGCCGCGGCGCCACGGATGAGGACCTCGTCGCCCTGATCCGGCGCGTGGTCGATCGCAAGGAAGCGCGGCACCACATCGGGGAACCTGGCTTTCTGCAGCCCTCCCGTGGCATGGTGCAGATCGGCGGCTGATCCGGCTGTCGCATTGCGGCCCCACGTGCATGGAGAGTTCCCTGATGAGCGAGGGCACCACAGCGGTCCGGAAGCGCGGTTCCAACGAAAGCGAGTGGACGACGGCGATGCTGGCTGCGCTGCTCCTGCTGTGCGTCTGGGGCGTGGTCGTGGCGCGGCGTCCCGATCCCGTAAAGTACTGGAACTTTGGCTTCATTCACGACGGCGCGCTGTGTCTGCAGGACGGCTGCGACCCCTACGACACCCGCTTTCTCGACACGGTCGGGCAGCATCACGGCGAGGCTCCGCGGCAGGCTCTGAAACCGGAGTACCCGGTGTATCCGCCCAGCACCCTTCTCCTGGCCGCTTCCCTAAATCCACTAGGCTGGCCAGGGTCGGCGCTTGCCTTCTTCGGCCTGAGCCTCCTCGCGTACGGCGCGGCGATCGCGGGAATGGTACGCACGGTGCGGGCCGGCCCCGCGGTGATCGGCAGCATTGTGCTGGTCGCGCTGCTCTCCTCGCGGTCGCCGGCGTTGTCGCTCTACTACGGAAATCCTGTGTTGCTGTGCGCGGGGCTCGTGACCGGTGCCTGCGTACTCCTGCTCTCGCCGGAGCGCCTGCATGATCTTGCGGCTGCCGTGCTCCTGGCCCTGGCACTGTGCATCAAGCCGCAGTTGGCCATCGGAGCGCTGCTCTTTCTGCTCTGGCGCGGCGACACCCGCAAAGCTGCCTGGTCGGCGCTCCTGATGTTTGTGGCCTTCTCCGTCCTCGCGGTCCTGGTGTATGCCGCGCGGCTGCACGGCTTCGCGTACTTGGGGACGGAGCGGCGCATTCTTGCGCTGGGCTTCCAGCCCGGGCACAGCTCCGACGGCTCGTTGCAGAACCCAAATGCCTTCCGGTTCCTCAATCTTGCACCGCTGATGAGCGGGCTTTCTCTTGGGCGCACCGCAGCCGCGAACGCGGTGCTCGCGATCACCGCTCTGTGTGCGGCTCTGCTGCTCTATGTGGGCCGAGGCCGCACAGTGCTCCAGACGCGCCCCTGGACTATGCTCGCGCTCCTGCTTCTCCTCACCTGCATGCCGCTGTATCACCGCGAGTACGACCGCTGTCTGCTGCTGGCGCTCGCACCCGCGGCGATGGAGACCGAAGATCATCCGTGGCTCCGCTGGTTTGTTGCGATCACCGCGCTGGTTTGGTTCTGGTCCGAGCCGCTGCTTTCGAGGCTGCCGCCGCGTACCCAGGGCATGCCGCTCAACGGGCTTCTTACTTTCGTCCTCTTTGGGTTGCTCCTCTGGAGCGTCCCTTCCGGGAGGAACGTTTTGCTGCTTGATGCACAAGCGCGGTAACGTTTGTTGTCCGCGCAAATTGGCCGCTTGCCCGTTAAGTCTTCTTATCTCGCAAACCTGTAAAATTTATCGTCCAGATTTGGCAGCTGCGGTTCGCAGCCGCTATGCTGTGTCTTTACGGACGTTTGCTCCATAGAGCGTCCGTTGGTGAACGACCTGAGTAATCGAAAGATCACCAAAACACCGCCCGCAGACGAACTCCGCCTCTTCCATGAGGTCGCGCGCGCGCTGACCTCGAATCTCGAGCTGGAACCGCTCCTGCGCACGCTGCTCGGCAAGATGGAAGAGTACTTCGGGCCTGAGCGCTGGTCGCTTCTCATGATGGATGAGGAGCGGGACGAGCTGTACTACGCCCTTACCATCGGCAGCAAGGCGACGCCCATGCCCGAGGTGCGTCTGCGTATGGGCGAAGGCATCGCGGGCCATGTGGCCCTAACCGGCGAGCCGCTCGTGATCCCCGATGTCCGCCTGGATCGTGACTGGGCTCGATTCGCGCGGGAACATCCGGAACTTAACCTGCAGTCGATCGCCTGCCTTCCCCTGCGGCACGGCAACCGCACCCTGGGCGTGCTGCAGCTGCACAACAGCAAGCTGGACCTGTTGCCCGGAACGTCGCTCTCCTTCCTGCGTGTGTTGTGCGACTACGCCGCGATCGCGCTGCAGAATGCGCGGCAGGTGAACCTGGTGCATCGGTTGAGCATCACCGACGATTGCACCGGCTTGTATAACTCGCGATATTTGTACACCACGTTGGAACACGAGATCACGGCGGCGAAGCGCGCGCCCAACGGGCGGAATGCGGAACACTTCAGCCTGCTCTTCTTTGATCTGGATCGCTTCAAAAGTGTGAACGACACGCACGGCCATCTGGTGGGGTCTCGCCTCTTAGCCGAGACGGGGAACCTCATCAAGCGGACGCTGGGCCCGGGCAATCTTGCTTTCCGGTATGGTGGCGATGAGTTTGTAGCGCTGTTACGGGGACTCGACAAGCCTGAGGCCGCGGCCACCGCGGGCGCGTTGCGGGACCGGCTGCGCGGGACTTCATTGCTGACCGGGCAAGGATTGGAGCTGCACGTCACGGCCAGCTTCGGACTCGCGACCTTCCCGCAGGATGGCGACAATCTCCACGCCATCATTCGCGCGGCCGACACCATGATGTACTGCGCCAAAGCCGAGGGCCGCGACCGCATGGTGGTCGCCAGCCAGGACCGCCCGCCCGACATGCCGCGGCCCCGGTCCTCCCGGCACGAGTAGGTTCCGACCGCCAAGGATCACGCGAGCGGCAGAACGAGGCGCGGGTGGTACACGGCGCCGTGCGGCTCCAACACGCTCTCGTACAGAACGAACTCCTGCGCCTGCCAGCAGAGATCGGCTCCGAAGGACGGCAGCGCCGGACGCGACAGCTTCTGCAGCCGGTTGAGCCCGGTGCGGTTCCGGCTGCGGGCCAGCGTGATGTGGGGTTGGAACGAGCGCCTCTCCGCGGGCAGACCCGCGGCCTCCGCGCAGCTCTCCAGCGCGACATGCAGGGCGGTCAACGAGGGCGATGCGAAGACGGAGGCGAAGAGAATACCCTTGGCGCCGAAGAGGCCGAGCCCGTTCAGGCGCACCTCGGCGGGGGTGGCCTCAAGGGAGCGCAGAGGTTCTTCGAGCGCCACCGCGGCTTGCTCGCTCATCTCGCCGAAGAACTTCAGGGTGATGTGCCACTGCTCAGGCGAGGACCAGCGCAGGCCGTCGTCCGGAGCCGCCAGCCGCAGCCGCAGAGCAGCGAGTCGATCGATGCCACTCTGCGGCAACGGAAGACCAGCAAACAGGCGCATAGAGCGAGAGTACCGCTTCCAGGGAGCCGAGGGCGACCGCAGCACCTCAAGAACCTTCTGCGTGTGCGAGCGCTTCGTTCCGTGGCGGTGGCGCCGGTTGTGAGGACTCCCTCAGAAAAGCAAGGGCGGTGAGGAAGGTTCCTCACCGCCCTTGCGAGCCTCGATGATGTGAGCAGGGACATGCTTCAGCCGAGCGCTGAAAGTGAACGCGTGCTTAGTGCCCCGCCTCTACCTGCGGCGTAATCATGCCGATGTTGGTGACGTCCGCCGCGTGGCCGAAGCCGATGACCTGCGCGACGGGGCCGAAGTCGAGCCTGGCATCTCCCTTGACGAACATGACCTTCTCAACGCGAGTCGCGAAGATCTCCTGAAGCTTCGGGGTGATGTCGTTCTTGGCGAAGTCCTGGTCGTTGATCTTGTAGAACACCTGGCCGCCGGGACCGGACTGCAGTTGCACGACGATGGTGCGCTGGTTGGGCACATCCTGCGTCTTGTTCTTGGGTGGCTGGGGCACGAGGGCCTCCAGACCGTGGGGGTTGTTGGGCACGATGCACATGAAGATGATCAGGAGCACCAGCAATACGTCGATCAGCGGGGTGACATTGATGTTGGCGACAGCACCACCGCTGCTACCACCTGCAGACATTCCCATCGTGTACCTCCTCCACGCGGCGAAGATTGCCGCGTTGTGTATGTCTAGCTACCACCCGAGACGGAGTCGGTCAGCAGATTGAGTTGGCTGACACCGCCGGTGCGCAGCGCGTCGATCGCGTCCATGACATTGCCGTAGTTTGCACGCGTGTCGGCGCGGAAGTATACGGATTTGTCATCAGTGGGATTGGTCTTCTTGGCTTCGAGGGCGCCGACCTTCTCGCCCAACTGCGCGAGGTCGACCCGATCGCCGCCGACGAAGTAGTGTCCGTCCCGCGTGACGGCGACGTTGATTGCGTCTTCCTTGTTTGCGTTGTCCATGATCGTCGCCGCCGTTACCACCGGCAGGCTAACGTTGACTTTGTTGTTCAACATGGGAGTGACGACCATGAAGATGATCCGCAACACAAGCATCACGTCCCCC
>CAXTWN010000149.1:7483-9186 GCA_964248055.1 uncultured Acidobacteriaceae bacterium
CATGGGGGTGACGTTGATGTCGGAGTTGACCTTCTTGCCTTCGTCCCGCTTTGCGAGTGCCATAACGTGTACTCCGTCCGGACGCTTCGTCCGGGTGTCTCGCTCACTTGCCTGGATCGTACCCTTCAGGCCGATGCGGGGCGGTTGGAGCAGCCCCGCATCAGGTGAAAGGATTGGCTTGGGCAGAGCCGCTTAGCGGTGCGCCTGCTTGATGAAGTAGTCGACCAACTCCGAGGAGCTGTTGTCCATCTCGACGTCGAAGGCCTCCACCTTGTTGGTGAAGTAGTTGAAGAGCATCACGGCGGGGATGGCGACGAGAAGACCGAAGGCGGTGGTGACCAGGGCCTCCGAGATACCGCCGGCAACGGCGCCGATACCGGTAGCGTGCGAGCTGGCGATGGAGCGGAAGGCGTTCAGAATGCCGACCACCGTGCCGAAGAGGCCGATAAACGGCGCCGTCGAGCCGATGGTGGCGAGACCGCCGAGGCCCTTCTTCAGCTTGGCATGGACGATGGCTTCCGAGCGCTCCAGAGCGCGCTTGGAGCTTTCCACCTGCTCTTCGGTGATGGCGCCGCCCGAGCCGAAGGAGCGAAACTCGGTGAGGCCGGCGGTGACGACCTCGGCCAGGTGGGACTTCTTGGACTTGTCGGCGACCTTGATCGCCTCATCCAGACGGCCGTCCTTGAGGGCGTTCGCAACGCGCGGAGCAAACTCGCGCGACTGCTTGCGGGCTGCCGAGAAGTAGATGGCGCGGTCAATGATCACGGCCAGCGACCAGATCGACATGATGAACAGGATGATGACCACAGCCTTGGCGAGGTAACCCATGTTGCCCCACAGTTCCATGGGGCTGAAACCGACGGAGGGAGCGGCGCCGGCGGCCTGATCCTGGAGGAACAGGGCGAGCGGGGCAAGGGATGCGTGAGCAGACTGGGCGAGATGAGCGAGAATCACGAGATTTCTTCCTCCTGGGGTCAGGTGCGAGGGGAGCTTCTGTACTGCAGATCGCGTTCGGAGACGCGAGTTGGGGAGGTCTGGGTCGGACGGCAGGTACCGCGTTGCCGCGTCGGATAGAAGCTGTTTGGGACCGGGCGCGCCTGCTCTGTTTCTGGAGCAAAGCTACCCTGCCCGGGGAAGGAGGCCTATCCCACGGGCAGGGTAGAGGAGCGCCTGGGGATCAGCCGCCGTTCAGGTTGAAGTTGACGGTGATCGTGGTATTCACTTCCGTGGGCTCGTTCCCCAGCATGTAGGGCTTGTAGCGCCACTGTTTGACCGCCTCGATGGCCGCGCCGGTCAGCATGGCCGGTCCGCTGATCACGGTGAGGTTTTCGATGGTGCCCGTCTTGGAGATCGTGGCGTTGAGAACCACCGATCCGCTGAGGCGAGCAGAGCGGGCGATGGCCGGATAGTTCGGCTGGACGCGGTTGACGAGTTGACCCTGCATGACGCCGCCCGAGATGCGCATCGGGCCCTTGGGCTTGGCGGGCGCCGCCACGGTAACCGCCGGACCGGCGTCACCCGTGCCGGAGGGGCTGCCCAGGAGCGACATCGGGTTGCCGCCCGAGGAGCTGTTCAGGTCAGCGCTGGCGCTGTTGGGCGGCGGCGGCGGACCGGTGTCCTTGATCATGTTGATCTTGGGGATCTTGGTCGGCACCGTCATGTCCATCTCCGACGGGGCAGCCGCTGCGGCGTGAGGCACCGTG
>CAXTWN010000150.1:0-8976 GCA_964248055.1 uncultured Acidobacteriaceae bacterium
GCGATGTCGATGGTGAAAGCGATGGCGTTCTTCCAGGTCCGTGTCATGGGAAGGGGAGGCGAGCGCGGCAAGGGGCCGGGCGTCGAGAAGCCGATCCGCCGCATACAGCAGCCAAACGGCCAGAAACATGGCGACGGGATCAGCCAGCGAGAGCCGTACCCCGGCACAGCGGCTCACAAACACGGTCCAAAGCGCTGCTACGGTCGGAGCATCGAGCGAGAGCAGATGCCACAAGGCTAACGGAGACCAATGGTTTGGAAGCGCTGGTCCACCTGCATCTCGCGGCTGCGGAACGAGATGCAGCCGTGAGGGCCGGCCGACGGGTTTCTGGGCCAACGGGATCACAGATTTGCCTCCGTCATCCCCAAGCCCGCCCCGCTATAGAAATCTTTGAACCTGCGGACCGAAAGACTAAGGCTCGTCAGCGTTCGTGCAACGTAGTGGGCTCGTACCCGGAGGGCGCCTCCGTAGTGCGCACGGTAAGCGGGCGCGCGAGGCGGAAGCGAAGCAGGCTCTCCGAGGGAATGTCGACCTGCTGGCCGCGTGTGAAGCCCTGCACCGCAGCGCCACCGCCACCGCCGGCCAGGGCGCCGATGGCAGCTCCGCGACCGTGGCCGAGGATGCCGCCCAGCACCGCGCCCACAGCGGCGCCGCCGCCGATCTTCTCCGCGGAGTTCGTGCCCCGGTTCTTGCCTCCCTCGGTGTACTCGGTGGTGCTGATGGGGATCAGGGTCCCGTGGCGGCGCACGCCGGTCAGCTCGATCGAAAGGAGCGAGTGTCCCTTGAAGTGACCGGCGTCCTTGGCCGTGACCACGCGCCCGGTCACGGCCGAGCCGGCGGGAATCACCACCATGCCGTTCGCCACCACCTCCTGGGTCACGACGCCGTTGAAGGGCTGACCGTCGGCGGCGGTTTCACTGTCCAAACGCTCGGTGATGCGAATCGGGATCACGGTTCCGACCGGGGCCGTGATGTCGCGCTCCACGGGAGCGGGCGGCGGTGGGGGCGCCTGGTTCTCTGCGAGCGGCGGAGGCAGCGGCCGACCCTGCGCGAGGGTCTGGCGCTCCGCCGCGGTGGTCTGCCGCGGCCGCGTCGGGGCGCTGGGCGAGGTTACGGTGGGAGCCACCTGGACTCCGGCGACCGTGAGGCTATTGACGACCTCCCGTACGCCTTTCACGCGCGCGGCGTCCTGCGCTGCCACGGTGCTTGCCGTGTCGTCCGAGACGTTACCGGTCAGCGTGACGACCCCATTTTGTACGGCAATCTGCACCGGTTGCTGCTGCACGGCGGCGTCGCTCGCGATCGCCGCGTGCACCTCGGTGTTGAGCGTAGCGTCGCTGACGGGGTGCTGGCAGCCGGCCAGGGCCAGGCAGGCGACTGCGGCCGCCGCGGCCGAACGGGCGTGGAAGAACGAGACGAAGCTGGGGTTTTTGTCATTCACGCGCATAGTCACTCTTGGAGAGAGTACTGTCTCTCTCGATCACCTTTGGATGCGAGTTAGAGACCTCAAGACGAGAAGCACGTCCTGTCGGCTGAAGTGAATGGAAGTTCACTGCATGGAACAACCGGCACAAATCTGTTCGCATCCCTGTTGACTGTAACGGTGTGCCCAAACGGGGCCGCGCATTGCGTTGGAAAGATATTTGTGGGAACGGGAGAGACGCGCATGGCAAGTGATGAAGGATCAGGCAGCTTTGGATGGTTTCTCGCGGGTTTGGGGATCGGCGCGCTGGTAGGCGTCCTGTATGCGCCCAAGTCCGGCCGGGAGACCCGGGACGATCTGGTCGCGAACGCCCTTGAGGCGCGCGACAAGGCAAATCAGCTCTATAGTCAGGGCAAGGATCAGGCGACCCAGTACGTGCAGCAGGGCAAAGAGACGGCAACCCAGTACATTCAGCAGGGCAAGGAACAAGCCAACCAATACCTGCAGCAGGGCAAGGAGGCCGCCGGCCAGTACGTAGACAAGAGCAAGGAGTACTACGACAAGGGTCGCACCCAGTTCACGGAGTATGTGGAGAAGGGGAAGAATCTTGTGCAGACGCAGAGCGAAGCCGTGCAGGCGGCCTTGGACGCCGGCAAGGACGCCTATGTAGCCAAAGCCAGCGAGGCCACGCCGGACGCACCTGCCACTTCGTAGAAATATTCTTCGGTAAGGAGGGCCGGTGCCTTCACCGGCCCTTTGTTTTGAATCCAACTAAGGCGAGCGGGCGATTGCAGGCGAGGTGATGCGCCACTGTCCCGCGGAGCTAGGAGCTTCCATGCTAACCCTTCATTCTTCGGCGTTCTTGCTGTTCCAAGACGCTGCGGCGTCCGCGTCCGATGTGCACCTGATCATGATCGCCGTGTGGATCATCGCCATCATCCTGCTGGTGGTCATTCTGGGAGTGATTGTAGGAGCGCTGTACGCGGTATCTGCGGTCAAGAAGATCGCGAACGATGCACAGAAGAAGGCGCAGCCGTTGATCTCCAAGGGACAGGAGATCGCGGGCCATGTGAACGAGATCGTGTTGGATCTGAAGCCCAAGATCGCCGCGGTCACGGCAGACCTGCAGCCCAAGATTGCCAGTGTCACGAGCGATGTGCAGCACATCAGCGGTGTGGTTCGTTCCAAGATCGACGAGGCGGGCCAGACGTTCTCCAATGTGAACGACACGGTGCAGGACGTAAACGGCAAGACCAAGGCCCAGGTGCAGCGCGTGAACGGTATGGTCAGCGAGGCGCTGACCACCACGGAGCAGGTGTCGCGATCCATTCAGCACGGGATCAAGGTCCCGGTGCAGAAGATTGCGGAGTGGGTCGGTGTCGCCAAGGTCTCGATCGAGAACCTGTCAAGCAAGGTGCCGTTTCTGCATAGCACACACTCCGGCAAGTCAGCGGCGGATGCCCGGCGTCAGGGCTCGAGCAGCACGGCGGGGAACGGACCACAGGCGGTTCCTTCGTCCAGCCCGCTGAAGTAGCGGCCGTAGTGAGAAGGGCGGACTTCGGTCCGTCCTTCCGCTTTTGCACTAGAGAATCCAGCCCCCGCCCGCGACCTCATCGCCCTGGTAGAAGACAGCTGATTGCCCAGGCGTCACGGCGCGCTGTGGTTCGTCGAAGTGGACCTCGACCTCACCCGGGGCAGAGACCCGCAGGGTGGCTGGTGCCGGCTCATGACGATGTCGAATCTTGACCGCAACGCGCACGCTCTCCCGCGGTTCCGGGATGGAGACCCAGTTGAGCCTGTCGGCGCGAAGATGGCCGGTGTAGAGAGTGCTGTCCGGGCCGACTTCGACGCGGTGGGAGTCGGGGTGGATCTTCAGCACATACAGCGGCTCGTGCGCACTGAGGCCCAGACCCTTGCGCTGCCCCACGGTGAAGCTGTGAATGCCCTCATGGGCGCCGAGCACCTCGCCCGAGGTCGAGACGAGGTCGCCTGCGCTGTCCGGAAGAGCGCGGCCCTGTTCCTCTAAGTAGGCACGCAAAAACTGTGAGTAGCTGCCGCCGGGGATGAAGCAGATCTCCTGCGAGTCGGGCTTCTGGGCGAGCTCCAGGCCATGATCGGCGGCCATGGAACGCACCTCGGGCTTGCACATCTCGCCCAAGGGGAAGAGCGTGCGGCTGAGCTGTTCCTGCGTGAGCCCGAAGAGGAAGTAGGTCTGATCCTTGGAGCGATCTGCAGGGCGGGACAGCACCCAGCGGCCTCGTGCGGGGTCATAGCGATTGCGCGCATAGTGGCCGGTCGCGATGCGCTCGGCACCGATGCCCCGCGCCGTTCCCAAAAGCTGATCAAACTTCAAGTGATTGTTGCAGAGGGTACAGGGGATCGGCGTGCGACCGCGGAGGTACTCCTCGACGAAGGGACGGACGACCTCATCCTCGAAGCGCTCCTGCGCATTGACCAGGTAGTAGGGAATGCCGAGGTGTTCCGCGACGCGGCGTGCATCGTAGACATCGTCGATCGAACAGCAGCGCCCCTGTACCGTTTCGGGCATGCCTTCGCGGCCGGCGAGCCGGCGTTGATTCCAGAGCTGCAGCGTGAGGCCGATGATGGGGTGGCCTTCGGCGCGCAGGAGGGCCGCGACCGCGGAGGAATCCACGCCGCCGGACATGGCTACCGCAATGGTTTCGCGCTCGGGCATCACCCTCCATGATACCGGGTTGGGCGGCGGCGTTTTGCGGTGGCACAAGGCATCGGGAGCGGGTACACCGCATCCATCACCTATGGCCGTACTGACCGAGATCCCCGCACCGGGCGACAACCTGAAGGGTCCGGTACTTTCCAACCGCTGGGCGCTGCCGTTCCTGGGGCTGGCCTGCGCCGTGGGCGTGGGTTCGATCTACTACAACCAGCCGTTGCTGCTGGTGATCGGCCGCTCCCTGGGCAAGGGACCGACGGCGATGGGCTTTGTGGCCACGGCGACCCAGGTGGGCTATGCCGCGGGCATGCTCAGCTTTGTGCCGCTGGGCGACGTGGCCGAGCGCCGCGGGCTGATGATGCGGCTGTATGCCGCGGTCGCGGTGGCGCTCTTTCTCGTGGCTACGGCACGAAACTTTGCGTGGATGCTCGTCGCGAGTGTGCTGACAGGGTTGCTGGCGTCGGTGACGCATGTTGCGCTGCCCCTGGCGCCCGACCTGGTGCCCGAAGAGCGGCGTGGGCAGGCGATTGGCACGGTGATGACGGGGCTTCTGCTGGGCATCCTGCTGGCGCGGAGCTTTGCCGGCTGGGTGAGCAACCTGGGTGGATGGCGCACCGTGTTCTTCGCGGCCGCAGCGGTCAATCTCGCGTTCGTTCCGCTCATGGCCAGGGTCATGCCGCGGCTGGAACCCAAGCACAAGCTGACCTACCCAGAGGCGATGCGCTCGCTTTGGACCCTCTTTCGAGGGCTGCCCCTGCTGCGGGAATCCGGGGTGATTGGAGCGCTGGTGTTTGCGGCGTTTTCCTGCTTCTGGACGACGCTGGCGTTTGTGCTGCAGGCGCACTACGGCCTCGGTCCCGGGGTCGCCGGGACCTTCGGTGTCGTGGGCGCTGCGGGAGCCCTGGTGGCGCCCTTCGCCGGCCGACTGGCGGACCGCCGTGGCACGCGGTACGTGATCTCCTTCGCCGGCGCGGCGTTCACCGCAGCGTTCGCATGGCTGTGGCTCTCGGAACGTCTCGCCCTGTCGAGAACGGTTCACCTCGGTGGTCTGGTGCTGGGAGTCATCGCGCTCGATGCAGGGACGCAGATGATGCAGGTCGCCAACCAGACACGCATCTTTGGTCTGGATCCTGGTGCGCGCAGTCGCTTGAACACGATCTACATGACGATTTACTTCGTCGGCGGCGCGTTAGGGTCTGCCCTGTCGAGCGTGGCGTGGGAACGCTTCGGATGGACCGGAGTGTGTGCGCTTGGCGCAGGCCTGATGCTGTGTGCCGGATTGGTGCACGCGGTGGGGCCGAGCCGACGTACCGCAGACGTGAAGCTGACGGGCGTCAGCGTGCATGAGCTTGGGTGAAAGGGATGGTAGGCGAGGCAGGGCTCGAACCTGCAACCCCCGGCTTAGAAGGCCGGTGCTCTATCCGGTTGAGCTACTCGCCCGTGTCGCGCAGCGCGGGTTTGCGGGCTAATCGATTGTAGCGGAGCCGGGCGGCAAGGCCTGTTCGCGCTCGCGCAGCAGATGCACGATGGCTTCGAGTGCGGCCTCCCATCGCCGGACGGCGGTCTCCGGATCGGCGGCAACGGCGGTGACGTAGAGCGTGGCACCGAAGCCCTCCACCGTGTTGTTCAGGTGCACAAAGGCGGGACGGAGCGTGGCCTCGAAGGACGCGTGCACGTCGCTCAACCGAGCGGCGCGGCGCACCAGCCTGTCCAGGCGTTCGCTGGCGAGGTGCGCGGAGGCGAAGACGGTGCGTTCGCGCCAGAGAATGTCGATGTAGCTGGCAAAGCCGTAGCCGACCTCATCGTCGGCAAGATCCAGCTCCACGCGCAGCGCCTCGAGCTTGTCGCCGCCATCCTCCGGGCCGAGCGTCCAGGCGTCGCACTTGGAGGTGAAGAAGGCGGAGCGTGCGCCGTTCAGGGCGCGTAGGGCACGGCGCAACCCGGGGTAATCCTCTGCCTCAGCGATCTCTGCGAGGTCAAAGGGCTGAGCGCGAAGATCGATGAACCAGGCGCTGCCTTCAGGATCGGCCCAGGGCACGGTGATCACTGGATCGTCCGGGCCGCACTCGGCCGTCCACTCCGCCAACATCCTTTCAGACTACAGGGGGACGGGACAGGCGACGTGTTCGAGCACGAAGCGCAGGGCGGTCTGTTCCGCCCAGTAGCCATCGTCGCCGTTCGCGGGTGCCGGGTCGGCAAGGAAGGCGCAGTGGCCGCCGTGTTCGGTCTCCAGCAGGGTGATGGGCGGGTTGCGGGCGATGGTAGCGCGAGTCTCCGGCTCGATACGGACGAAGGGATCGTCGCAGGCGTGGAGGAGCAGCGTGGGAACGCGGATGCGGTCGAGCACGCGGGCGGCAGAGGCGCGATGGTAATAGTCGTCCGCGTCTTGAAAGCCGGAGTAGAGTGCGGTGATGCGCTCGTCGAACTCGCGGATAGAGTTGATGCCGGCGGTGCGATGGGGGTCGAAGGCGCGGGGAAAGAGAAAGGCCTTGCGGCGAAAACAGCTGAGAAGCGCGCGCACGAAGCGGCGCTCGTAGAGGCGGTTGGAGGGCAGATGCAGCGCATCGGCCGAGGCCGCCAGATCCATCGCCGCCGAGACGCCGACTACGGCGCGCAGCTCCGGAGGGGCGCTTCCGCCCAGCTCTCCGGCCAGCTTCAGCACCAGGTTACCGCCCATGGAGTAGCCGATGACAGCAAAGGACTCCAGGCGTTCGGTGCGCAGAAAGTGCTGCATCACGGCCCTTACATCGCCGGACATACCGGAGTGGTAGAGGGTGGGCGTGAGCCGTTCGGTGCCGCCGCAGTTGCGCATGTTCATGCGAATAACGTTGCTGCCGGCGTTCCAGAATTTGGTGCTGTTGCCAATCACGTATTGGGAGCGCGAGGAGCCCTCAAGCCCGTGCAGGATCAGCACCGTGGGCCGGGAGCGGCGCTCGGAAAGGGGCTGCCAGTGGCACTCGCACAGGATCTGCGTGGCAATCTGCGAACCGTGGCCGGGACTGACCTCGACCAGCTGAGCTGTGGGCGGTGGAAGCACGCGCGGGCGCGGCAGCAGGTTGCCGAGGAGGGTCTGTGTGTGCCCGTTGCGCATCCAGCGGCGGGGGTGAAAGGGCGGGAAGTCCGTGGGCCAGGGCTGGCCGGGACAGGCCTTGTCCATCAGCGCGCTCCCGCGGGGGAGGGAGGCTTCCGCTCGGCGGCGCGCTGGAGGAGGGCCGCAGCATTCAGGGCGCCCGTTGGCTCGTCCTGATGGCGGAGGTAGACGAAGACCTCGCCTTGCGCGGCAAGGGACGTGAAACGCTGGGCAAACCGGTCTAGCTCTGCGGGCGTATAGCCGCCGTCGCGGCGCAGGCGATAACAGCGAAACGGTGCGGTGGAGACGTCCGGAGTGGCGAGGTCGTCGGTATCCGCTACGCAAAGTGCCGCGCCATGATCGCGCAGCATCGTGTAGGTTTCTTCGCAGAACCAGCTGGGATGCCGGAACTCGAAGGAAATCTGGGGACCGCCTGCCGTGTGCAAGGCAGGGTGCTTCAGGAAGCCATGCAGCCGGACAGCGTCGGCGGCGAGGTTGGGCGGCAGCTGCAAGAGCAGCGGGCCGAGCTTCCCCGCTTCGCGCGCGGGCTCGAGCGCGAGGAGGAAGCGCTCGACCTGGGCAGCGCAGTCGCGGAGCCGGGCGAAGTGCGTGATGCCTTGCGGCGCTTTAAAGCTGAACCGGAAGCCGGGCGGCGTCGCCGTGAGCCAGCCTTCGAGCTGTGGGCGCGTGGGCAGCGTGCGGAAGGTGTAGTTGACCTCTACGGCCGTGAGCACGGAGGCGTAGTGGTGCAGAAAGGCGCGGGAAGGGACCTCTGGCGGATAGAAGCCGGGCTTCCAGGTCGAGTAGGCCCAGCCGGAGGTGCCGACGTACAGGCCGGCCGGCGCGGGCGCGAGGTGGTCGGCAGCGACGGCGATGTACTTGGGTGAGCGCGGCACGCGAAGTGGAAGTGCCTCGACGCACGGCCTGCTACGCGGGTGTTCGGCAGGCGACGCGATGAGGGAGGTTTGGGGCGGCTAGTGGGGTTCGAACCCACGACATCCGCTGCCACAGAGCGGCGTTCTGCCACTGAACTATAGCCGCCGTACCGAGATCGATTGTAGCATCTCAGGGACAAGGGAACAGCGGACAGGGATCGGGCGTCAGGGTACGGCGACAGGCTTGCGGTGGAGGAACGATGGCACGCAGGATGGCTGAACCGGTGGTGATTCCGCCGGGAACTCGAGTGAATGATCCTGTAAGCGGGCTGCGGCCGCGGCTGGGTGGGGCGGGCGGCGCGTTCCGCAACGAGAACCTGGACATGCTTTCGCGGCTGCTGGACACCTGGTTCCGTGTGCCAGGCACGAACATCCGCTTCGGGCTGGACGGGATCATCGGCTTCGTGCCGGGTATCGGGGACTTCCTGGGCGGGCTGGCCAGCTGCGTGATCGTGGTAGCGGCGTTCTTTCGCGGCGTCCCGATGGTAACCGTGGCGCGGATGGTCGCAAATCTTGGCGTCGAGGTGGTGGTCGGGATCGTGCCGGTGCTGGGGAACCTGTTCGACATCGGCTGGCGCGCCAACCGGCGCAACTACGCGCTGCTGGAGCGAAGCCTCACCTATGGGCGGCGCGACACGTGGCGCGACTGGGTGTTCATGGGGCTGATCGGGTTGGGGCTGATGGCGATGGCGATGCTGCCGTTCCTTCTGCTGCTTTGGCTGGGCGGATCGCTGTTGCATACGCTCCGCGCACCTGGGTGGCATTGAGATACGATGAGGGGAAGTCGGGGCGTAGCGCAGTCTGGTAGCGCATCTGCTTTGGGAGCAGAGGGTCGGGGGTTCGAATCCCTCCGCCC
>CAXTWN010000151.1:0-8871 GCA_964248055.1 uncultured Acidobacteriaceae bacterium
CGTCTGGGTCTGGCGGGTGTCGTCGCAGGCGATGCGATCGACCGAACGCAGGACCCGCAACGCCCGGAGGGGGATGTCTTCCAGATTGCCGATGGGGGTGGCAACCAGGTAAAGCCCGCGGACCAGCGGCGGGTCCGGCTCGGTGGAGGGAAGAGGTGCGGCCGAGCCGTTTGCCGACTCAGCCTCGCTCATGCGCACCGCGATCGGGGGAGGGCTGGGTGAGGCGCATCTGGCCGACAGCGCGCTCCAGGTTTGCGGGGGTGAGCATGCCGACCATGGCGCCGTTTTCCACGACCGGGATGAACTCGCTGGCGCCCAGGGTCGCCGCCCGCCGCAGCGCGTAGGCGAGCTTCTCCAGTGGGTCCGCGAGCTGGAGGGAGCGGGTCATCACGCCCTGGAGGTAGCCGTCGCCTTCGGCCTGCAGCCGCGTGGCGAGAGCGCCGCGCGAGATCCAGCCGACGAGGCGGTCCCCGCGTACGACGGGAAACGTGTCTTCCAGGGTATGAGTGGTGCGGCGGAGGGCGTCGCGTAGGGTGCCGGAGGCGGGCAGGGGGGTGAACTCGGTAAGCATGACGTCGGCGACCGTAAGCGTGGCGGCGTCGCCGGAGCCCACGGCGGCCAGGCGCCCGACGTAGTTCATGAAAAGAAGCGTAAAGCCGAGCAGAACCGGCCAGAGCATGGCCAGGAAAAAGCCGGAGACGATCAGCGCCAGCGCAATCGCGGTGCCAACGCCGAAGGCGGGCCGGCGGCCCGCTAGCGCGGCTGGAACATCGGATTGGCGCGCCGCTGCGTCGTTCGTGGCGGACTCGCTCGCGGCGAAGCTCGGGACAACGCCCGGCGCCTGAGCCCCGGCCGCGGCAGTCCGTTGCGAGCGTGGTCTCAAGAAGCGCTGCAGGGACAGGGTGCGGGTCGGCAGGAGATTGACTACCCCCAGCGCCACCTGTAACCAGATTGCGCTGCGCAGGATGTGCTCGACCGTAATCCACGGCTGCCGGAGCAGAGCCACATGCGGGTCTACGCCATAAGCGAAGCCCAGGAGCAACAACGCGACGCCGAAGTTGGCGAACGAGCCGGTAAGCGCGATCAGGCGCTGGCTGGGCCTTGGACGATGGCTGGGCTGGAGAGCCATGACGCCGCCGAACGGCAGCAGAAAGAGCGCGCGTAGGGGCATGCCGGCGTACGCGGCCGCGACGGCGCGCGCGACCTCCCGCACCAGAACGGCGGCTACGAGTGCGAGCCACAGCCCGACGCCGCGCACCATGCTCTGCGTGGCGACCGCCGAGTAGCCGGCCGAAAGCGCGAGGAGCAGCAGAAACGAAAGATGGATGCGGACGTGAACGCCGAACCAGCGCCCGAACGGGATGGCCATCTGGAGCACTCCTTGATTGTAGGCGCAGCGCCGGGGTGCGGTCGCGACGCGGATCCTTCGCTCTGGTGCAGGAGCTCGGGAGCGGAGCCCGCTATGCTCAGGGAGCATGCGGGTCATTGGCGGCGAGTTCCGGTCCAGGCGTTTGGTGGCGCCACGCGGCACCGCCACCCGGCCCACCAGCGACCGGCTGCGCGAGACGCTGTTCAACGTGCTGGGTACGCGGATCGCTGGGGCTCGGTTTGCGGATCTGTACGCCGGATCGGGGGCGGTGGGCATCGAGGCGCTGAGCCGGGGAGCCGCCTTCTGCTACTTCGTGGAGCGGGCGGGGCCGGCGCTTGCGGCGATCCACGTGAATCTGGAAGCGTTGCAGCTCACGGGACGGGCGCGGCTGGACAGCCGTTCGGTCTCCGCAGCGATTGCGGAGCTGGCGCGAACCGAAGCCAGCCTCGACCTTGTGTTTTTGGACCCGCCGTACGAGGCCGCCGCGGAGTACGCGGCGACGCTGGAGGCGCTGGCTGCGGAGGCGGGCCGGGTGCTTGCCTCGGGGGCCGTGGTGATCGCCGAGCATGCGCGGAGGTCGCCGTTGCCGGATCGTTTCACGGGGCTGGCCCGGACGCGGCTGCTGGAGCAGGGGGATGCCGCGCTTAGTTTCTATGCCGTCAGCGACGGTAGCCGCCACCCTGATGGGAACCCGTCTCGAGATCCACAGTGAACGGGACCTCGCGATCGGCGAACATGTCCCACCCTTGCCCGTGCAGCTGGCCGTTCTCCACGGTATGCAGCGTCACGCCCTCCCAGCTGAGCCGGGCTGTCTGCCAGCGCACGCCCTCCGCCCCGAGGGCAAGCACGGCGTGGAAACCGGCGAGCAGGAGCAGGTTCTCCGGGACTGCCGCCAGCACCGAGGTGACGGGCCGTACCGGCAGGAACTCGCACGTGGCGGGATTGCAGGTATCGATGAGGTAGGCGTAGCCGCCAGCGATGGCCAGTAGGCTGTCGGGCGCAGGGCAGCTCCACACGCCGGTGGGCAGGGACGGGTCGCTGAAGCCGAGGGCGCAGGTGGCGAGGAAGGCGGCGCCCGCAGCGGGTCGAACCTGGACAAGGAGGGCGCCGCGCCCGAGGGCCTCTTCTTCGCCCGGCACCTGCTGCGGATAGGTGAACTGGCGGGCGGGCGCGATAAGCGGTGGCGAACACAGGATCTCGGCTCGCCACTGACTGGGAAACGCCGCGTCAGAGGAGCTCATCGGAGATGCTCCCAACCGCCGGGCTTCAGGGTGCGGCGCCGGTTCTGCGCGTCGATGAGCGCCAGGGTGGGCCGGCCGCGTCCGGGGGCCGCGAACCTGCCAATTTCCGTTACCGGGACGCCGCCCAAACTGCCGGGCACTCGGGTCTTCGGTCCGGCGGCGAAGAGCAGTTCGTAGTCTTCGCCGCCGTGCAGGGCGAGCGCGAGGGCTTGTTGGGGTCCGAGCGCGCTCGCAAGGGGGTGGATGGGCAGATGCGCGGCGAAGACCTCGGCCGCCACCCCGGAGGTGGCGCAGAGATGCGCGAGGTCGGTGGAGAGGCCGTCGCTGACATCGATCGCGGCGGTCGCCAGGTTGCGCCGGAGCAGCGCTTGCCCGGTGGCCAGGCGCGGTTCGGGGAAGAGCTGCGGATGGGCGCCGGCGGGGTCGGTATTCGGAGTGGGACGACCTTCGGCAGCCGGCTGCGAGGCTGTCTTTTTGCCCGCTGCGCCGGAGGCTGACGCGTTGGCGGAGGCCAATCCGCGCAGTTCGGCCGCCGCGCCGCCGAGCATTCCGGTGACGAAGAGACGATCGCCCGGCCGCACGCCATCACGCCGGCGCGCCCGGCCCGACGGAACAGCCCCGAGAAGAACGATGTCGGCGAGGAGTTCGGGGCCCGGCGCCTCGGCGGTGTCGCCGCCGGCCAGGGGAACGCGGGCCTGTTCGGCGAGGCGCAGAAGGCCGTCAAGAAAGCCCTGCAGCCACGCTGAGTCCGCGGCCAGGGTGCGGGGCACCGCCAGCGACAGGAAGGCTGCGAGCGGGCGCGCGCCCATGGCGGCCAGATCGCTGAGCCCACGCGCCAGGGTGCGATGCCCGACCGAGGCGGGCGGGTGCCAGTCGCGACGAAAGTGCCGGTATTCGAGACAAAAGTCCGTGGTGACCACGATCTCCTCGCCCGCCCGGGGGCGCAGAATGGCGCAGTCGTCGCCGATGCCGAGGCGCAGCTCGGGTGTCCGGGCGCCCATGGCGGCCCGCTGCCGAATGCGCTCGATCAGGGCGAGCTCACCGGATGCCTTCGCGGCTACCCTGTCCGGAACGCGCTGCTTGCCTGCCTGCACCCCCTTATCTGAACAGAGATGGCACGCGTTTGCTTGTTTGCGCTCCGTAGCTCCGTTACCCTGGGCTTAGCTGTTTTGTGTCCTCGACGTTCCGCAAAATGCGGCGAATCGTGAACGACACTGCAACGCCAGGGTCTTTCGGCCCGTCCATTCTTCTACGCACCTTGCGGGTGCCCTGGTTCGACAGCACATGCGCAAGCGCTACATCGTGTACGTGACGCAAGGGGAGAACGGCGACACCGATCGTGTCTCGGTGCCTATGCGCTATGTGTATGTGTTCCTTGCGTCGGCGGTGGTGGGCATGTTCACCCTGGCCGGGCTGGCGGGGTCGTACGGACGTATGCTGGCCAAGGCGGAGGGCGTCAACCGGCTTCGGGCGCAGCTCGCGATGAGCCGAAGCAACTACCAGCACCTGGAAAAGACCGCGCACGAGCGTGATGTGCAGGCTGCGAGTCTGGGCTCTCTGGCAAGCGAGGTCTCGGCCATCTACGGCCTGACCTCCGGCAGGCTTACGATCCCCCCGGGCCCCTCGACCCCCCCCCCCCCGGCGGCGGCGGCGGCCCCGCCCCCCAAGGCGCCGCTGAAGGACGAGACGGCCTTTACCGATGACAGCTACTACAAGTCGCTGGACGCGTTTTATGCGCTGCGCAAGACGGCTGCGCAGGGGATCGCACCGCCGGCGCAGGCGCTGACGCCGAGTCTGGGCGTGAGCGGAGCCCTGGGCGATCTTGCGGCCGGGGTGGACCTGGATGCGGGACTGGTCGGGAGCAATGTGCCCGATATGTGGCCCATCCTGGGTCCGATCAACTCGGGCTTTGGACAGCGTGAAGATCCCATCCTGGGCTCGGGCACAGGCGAGTTTCACAAGGGCATCGACATCGGATCGCCGGACGGCACTCCCGTCCATGCGCCGGCGGGTGGCCGGGTGATCAGGGCCGCGATGGGCAACGGCTACGGCCGCGAGATCCAGATCGACCACGGCAACGGTATTGTGACGGTGTATGGCCACCTGCAAGGGTGGAACGTAACCGCCGGCCAGGATGTGGTCAAAGGTGAGGTGATCGGGTTTGTGGGCCACTCGGGCCGCACCACCGGATCGCACCTGCACTACGAGGTCCAGATCCGCGGGACGGCGGTCAATCCGCACAAGTACCTGCGGACAACCATGGCGCAGCTGGGCGGCGGTCCGACGGGCTCCTGAGCCGACCTGAAAAGGTCAGTTGACAACTTTCGGACGCGATGTAGGCTGAGGGTATCTTCAGCGAACCCGATCGGAGGCATCATGAGCACCTCCGGGCCCTCCCTTGAACAAATAAAGAACTCCATGCGTGCCGCGTGGACGGCAGGCGACTTCGGTATGGTGGCTAAGACCGTCTCCGAGGCCGCCGAGGGGTTTGTCCGCCGGCTGGCCATTCCCGCCGGTAGCCGGGTGCTGGATGTGGCTTGCGGGACCGGCAATGTTGCGCTGCCGCTCGCGCGCAGCGGGGCGGTGGTCACGGGCGTGGACATTGCGCCGAACCTGCTCGCCCAGGCCCGGGAACGCGCTACTCAGGAGCAGCTTGCGATCACCTTCGACGAGGGCGATGCCGAGCAACTGCCCTACGCGGACGGCTCCTTCGACGCGGTGGTCACGATGTTTGGAGCGATGTTTGCGCCCCGGCCGGAGATCGTCGCCTCTGAACTGGCCCGCGTACTCAGGCCGGGCGGCCTGCTGGGGATGGCGAACTGGAATCCGGCCAGCTTTTCCGGGCAGATGTTTCAGGTGAGCGGTCGTCATGTGCCCGGACCGCCGGGTCTTCCGGCGCCTGTACTCTGGGGCGACGACGCTACAGTCCGGGCACGCCTGGAGCCGCACTTTACGGAGATCGCAACGGAACTGATCTCGCTGGAGTTTGATCTCCCCGCAAATCCGGCCGGGGCTGTTGCCTTCTTCCGGAGGTACTTCGGACCGACGCAGGTCGCCTTCAATCGGCTCGATGAACCCGGGAAGGCAGCCTTCGCTGCCGACCTGGAAGAGCTCTGGTCGGGAGCCAACCTGGCGCCCGACCCGGAACAGCACACCCTGGTCGCCAATGAGTACCTGGAGGTGACGGCGGTGCGCCGCGGTTAGCGCGAGAACAGGGAGGCTGGTCGCTAGGCGAGCGCCATGTTGAGGTTCTGGATGGCTTCGTCGATCTCGGCGCGGTTTTTGTAGCCGACCGTGACGGAGTCTACCCCGGCGTTGCGAAACGCATAGCGCATGGCCTTCTGGCGATCTTCGCGGTTGAAGACGCCTTCGCCGATCAGCTTCATGCTGACCACGCCCATGCCCTGGCTGCGCACCTGCTTCACATGCGCGACCACCTCGGACACGTTGCCCATCTCGTCGGTGTCGTGGTGCTCGGAGTCCATGCGCGTGCCCTTGTGGTTCATGCGGATCATGGCGACTTCCAGCCAACTGTTGCCGGGCACCTGGCGCAGCGCAGGGAGACCGTGCACGGAGGCGCCGCGGCTGACGATGATCTTCTTCGCCTGGGCCTCCTGAATACCGTCCTGCCAGCGTTTGCTGGTCTCCGGCCAGTCGGCGGTGTGCTGCCAGTGGAGCAGCATGATGTCGAAGTAGTCGGTCTTCGCCTGCTGCCGAAGCTGATCGAACTTCGCCTGCGGGTTCACGTCATCGTCGGTGGTAATTTTGGACATCAGGCGATAGCTGTCCCGTGGCAGACCCTGCAACGCGATGCCGAGCATGCGGTGCATGTCGGTGTAGGAGTCGGCGGTCTCGAAGAAGCGAATGCCCTGGTCATAGGCGTAACGCACCAGGGAGTTGAAGCCCTCCTGGCCGAGGTTGCGCTGCACGGAGCCGTTGAAGCTGCCGGTACCGAAGGCAAGGCGGGTGACCCGGGTGTTGGACCTCCCGAGCGCGACCCAGTCGGTGGCCTTGCCCGTGGTCTCGGCCACCAGCGGCAGGCTGGCAGCGGAGGCGAGGGCGCCGGTGGCGAGGCCGGTCTTCACAAAATCTCGGCGTGAAAGGTGTGCCATGCGGGTCTCCGGAGGTGCGGGGTGATACGTCAGATGCGGGACGTGTGCGGTGAGTCACAGGTTTCATCTGCTTACCGCAACGGCAGGTTTGACGCCCATCGCAGATCGCGATATCTTTATCGCAGATTGTGATGTGCCTCGATGAAACTCTGTGACAAGCTCCGGTACCTGCGCGAGATCGAGGGCAGTCTGCGCGGCTTTGGACGTGCGATGACCCAGGGCGAGCTGGTGCGGGCGCTTACTGAGGAGCTTGGCGCGTCGCTAAGCCAAAGCTATCTTTCGCAGATCGAATCCGGCACGCGGCCGCACCTGACCAACACCTCGCGGCTGCTGTTGGCACGGTTCTTCAAGGTGCATCCGGGGTATCTGGTGGATGATCCCGAGGGATACCACGCAGAGCTTTTGTCTGACGTGCGGGACAGCGAGGACAAGCTGGATCTCTGGCTGGTCGGGGGCGCCGAGCGCTTTCGGAGAGATCCGGAGCTGGGCCGTGCGCTGCTGACCCTGGCGCGTCACGAGGACACGCGCCGCTGCCTGCTGTTGCTGGAGAGCATTCTGGAGACACCGGAGCTGGCCGAGCGACTGTTCGATGTTCTGCGGCCGGCGGAGGGAGCGGGCACGAGTGGCCAGCCGCCCTCGGAACAACGGTCTTCTGCGTTTGTCGGCCCCGCGTCTGTGGAAGGAGCAGCGGTATGACTTCGGCCTTGTCGCACCTTGATTGGGATGTGATTTACCTCACCTGCTTCGGCATTGGATTGTCGCTCAGCCTGGTGGCCTTTGTGGGCGGCTCGCTGCACCTGGGTCATGTGCATGTGGGGCACCTTCGGGTGGGCGGCCACGGACTTGGTAAAGGCGGCGCGCACGGGCACGCGGGCCAGATGTCGCCGCTGAACGGCTTCACGGTGGTGGCTTTTCTGTGCTGGTTTGGCGGCACGGGGTACCTGCTGGCGCATGGCCATGTGTTTACGTGGGCGTTGGTGCTGGGGTTGTCGGCGCTGAGCGGCTTAGGCGGCGGCGGTCTGGTGTTCTGGTTCCTGGCCAAGGTGCTCCTGCCGCGCGAGCGCGCGCTAGAGCCTGCGGATACGCCCATCATCGGCGTGCTGGGACGAGTGAGCGCGGCGGTGCCGTCGGGCGGCGTCGGCGAGATGCTGTATAGCCAGAACGGCGCGCGGCGCTCAATCCCTGTGGCGGCCGACGATGGGCACCCGATTCTGCGCAACGCCGAGGTCGTGGTGCTGCGGTATGCGCGCGGCATCGCGTATGTGCGGCGCTGGGATGAGATGCAGCAGAGCCTGTTGGGCGACTCGCCCGCGGCGCATGGCACGGACCTGAGTACGGAGTAGAACCTGCATTGCACCGCGCCTGAACGCAGCGGCGCGGCAGACCTCGACGCAGCACAACCATTGCACCCAAGGCCTCTTCTGGAGAGAGGCATGCCATGTCTCACCAACTGATCGTCGTTATCGGGCTGATCGTTCTGGCCACGCTGTTTCTGATGAGCATGCTCGCACGCCTGTTTCGCAAGGCCGGGCCCAACGAGGCGCTGATTGTGTATGGCATGCGCGGGCAGCGCGTGGTGAAGGGGCATGGAACCTTCATCTTCCCCATGTTCGAGCACGCGCGCCTGCTTTCGCTGGAGCTGATGAGCTTTGATGTGGCGCCGCAGCAGGATCTGTACACGCGGCAGGGCGTCGCGGTCACGGTGGAAGCCGTGGCGCAGATCAAGGTTCGGTCCGACGCCGAGTCCATCATGACCTCGGCGGAGCAGTTTTTGTCGAAGACCCCGGTCGAACGCGACGGGCTGATCCGCCTGGTGATGGAAGGCCATCTGCGCGGCATCATCGGTCAGCTCACGGTGGAGCAGATTGTAAAGGAGCCCGAGATGGTGGGCGAGCGCATGCGCGCGACCTGCTCGGATGACCTGAGCAAGATGGGCCTGGAGGTGGTCTCGTTCACCATCAAGGAGGTGCGCGACAAGAACGAGTACATCACCAACATGGGCCGCCCGGACATCGCGCGCATCCGTCGCGATGCCCAAATCGCCGACGCCGAAGCCGAGCGCGACACCGCCATTCGCCGCGCCCACGCCCTGCGCGAGGCCGCCATCTCGAAGGCCGCCGCTGACCAGGAGCGTGTCCTCGCCGAGACC
>CAXTWN010000152.1:0-8822 GCA_964248055.1 uncultured Acidobacteriaceae bacterium
GGGCTAGAGCGGGGTGTGGGTGAGGGCGCTGATGAGGTCCGTGGCTGCGGGCCAGCCGGAGACGAGCTCGGCGCGGGTGCCGGTCTCGTAGTCGGCGTACTCGAAGCCGGGGGCGACGGTGCAGCCCAGCAGGGTCCAGTCCTCCGGGCTGGAGGGCGGGAGCAGCCGGGAGCCCTGCCAGACGCCCTTGGGCACCAGGAGCTGTGGGCGTTGACCAGCCGCGAGGTCCTTGCCCAGCAGGACGCGTTCGATGCCGCCGTCAGGCCACAACTGCAGCATCTCCACCGGGCTGCCGGCGTAGTGATGAAAGATCTCGTCGGAGGCGAGGCGGTGCATTTCGCTGAAGGTGGAGGGCTCCAGCAGGTAGTAGATCGCCGTGGAGAGACGCCTGGGCTCGCCGTAACGGACCGGGTCCGGGGAGTTCGCGAAGACCGAGGCAGGCAGAACGGCGCCGGACGCGTAGGTCTGCACGAACCAGCCACCTTCGCGGGGGTGCGGCTCCAGGTGCAGCGTGCGCTTGATCTCCTCTGCGGTCATGGGTAGCTCCTGATGGCTGGCTTCAAGCGACGTTGATAAGCTCGCTCTGGTGTGGGTATGTGAGCCTTATGCACTCACATTTCCTGCAACCACTTGACACAGGTGGCATCCTATCTGCAGGAGCCACGACGGTTCCGCAAGTGTAGGAGTGGAGAGACATGGCAATCAAGTGGGACAAGCTGACGGTGAAGTCGGCGGAGGCGGTGCAGGCGGCCGTTGGGTTGGCCGCGGAGAACGGCAACCCGGAGGTCCTGCCGCTGCACCTGATGGCAGCGTTGCTGGAGGACAAGGAAGGGGTCGTGCTGCCGGTGCTCGAAAAGGTAGGCGTGCCCGTGCAGCAGCTGTTGTCGCAGATGAACAGCGCGATCGCAAAGCTGCCCAAGGTGCAGGGCGCGTCGCAGCAGCCGGGGCTGGGCCAGGGCATGGCCAAGGTGCTGGATGGGGCGTTCAAAGAGGCGGCAAACTTTAAGGACGAGTTCGTGTCGACCGAGCACCTGCTGCTGGCGTTGGCCGCGCAGAAGAACGAGCCGGTCGCGCAGGCGCTCGTGGCTCAGGGCGCGGACTACAACGCGATCCTGAAGGCGTTGCAGGCGGTACGCGGGTCGCAGCGAGTGACGGACCAGAACCCCGAAGGCAAGTTCCAGGCGCTGGCGAAGTATGCCAAGGACCTGACCGAGCTGGCGCGCCGCGGCAAGCTGGACCCAGTCATCGGGCGCGATGAAGAGATCCGGCGCGTGGTGCAGGTGCTGAGCCGCCGGACGAAGAACAATCCGGTGCTGATCGGCGAACCGGGCGTAGGGAAGACCGCCATCGTCGAGGGCCTGGCGCGGCGGATCTTCCAGGGCGATGTGCCGGAGATCCTGCGCGACAAGCGGGTGATCTCGCTGGACCTGGGGTCGATGCTGGCCGGGGCGAAGTTTCGCGGCGAGTTTGAGGACCGGCTCAAGGCGGTGCTCAAGGAGATCGAGGAGTCCAATGGGCAGATCATCCTATTCATCGACGAGCTGCACACGCTGGTGGGCGCCGGGGCGGCGGAGGGTGCCATCGATGCCAGCAACATGCTGAAGCCGGCGCTGGCGCGCGGCGAGCTGCGGGCGATCGGCGCGACGACCTTGAACGAGTATCGCAAGTACATCGAGAAGGACGCGGCGCTGGAGCGGCGTTTCCAGATCGTGTTCGTGGGCGAGCCCAACGTGGAGGACACGATCGCGATCCTGCGCGGGCTGCGCGAGCGTTATGAGACGCACCACAAGGTGCGGATCAAGGACTCGGCGATTGTGGCCGCGGCGGAGCTATCGCACCGCTATATCTCGGACCGCTTCCTGCCGGATAAGGCGATCGACCTGGTGGACGAGGCAGCGGCGGCGCTGGCGATCCAGATCGGCTCGGTGCCGGTGGAGATCGATGACCTGGAGCGGCGGGCGGTGTCGCTGGAGATCGAAAAGGCGGCGCTGAGCCGGGAGAACGATCCGAACTCGCAGGAGCGGTTACAGGCGGTGGAGCGCGAACTCGCCGAGGTAGGGGAGCAGGCGGCCGGTCTGCGGGCGCGCTGGCAGAAGGAACGTGGGGCGATCGGGCGGATCGCGGAGTTGAAGGAGAAACTGGAGGCGCTGCGCTTCCAGGCCGCCGAGGCCACCCGCAAGGGCGATCTGCAACGCGCGGCGGAGCTGCAATATGGTGAGATTCCAGCGGCGGAGCGGCAGCTGCGCGAGCTGACGACGGCGCAGGATGAGGCAGTGGCCCAGGACAAGAAAGCAGGTCCTTCGCCTTCGGCTCAGGATGACAAGGTGGGGATTCAGGGTGACAGCGCGAGGGCTCAGGGTGACAAGGTAGGGGCTCAGGGTGACAGCGCGAAGAAGGGTGCGTCGCCGAGCCGGTTGTTGAAGGAGGAGGTCGACGAGGAGGATGTGGCGAAGATCGTCTCCAAGTGGACGGGCATTCCGGTGAGCAAGATGCTGGAAGGCGAGATCCAGAAGCTGACGCAAATGGAGGCGCGGCTGCGGCGGCGTGTGGTGGGGCAGGACGAGGCCCTGCGGGCCGGGGCCAACGCGATCCGGCGGTCGCGGGCGGGCTTGAGCGATCCCAAGCGGCCGATCGGCAGCTTCATCTTCCTGGGCCCGACGGGCGTGGGCAAGACCGAGACCGCACGCGCACTGGCCGAGTTCCTGTTCGACGACGAGCAGGCCATGGTGCGCATCGATATGAGCGAGTACATGGAGAAGCACGCGGTGGCGCGGCTGATCGGCGCGCCTCCGGGGTACGTGGGCTTCGACGAGGGCGGGCAGCTGACCGAGGCGGTACGCCGCCGGCCGTATGCGGTGGTGCTGTTTGACGAGATCGAGAAGGCGCACCCGGATGTCTTCAACGTGCTGCTGCAGGTGCTGGACGACGGACGGCTGACCGACTCCAAGGGACGCACGGTGAGCTTCAAAAACACTGTGCTGATCATGACCTCGAACGTGGGTGCCTCGCAGCTGATGACGGCCTGGGCGGAGGGCGAGGAGGGCTTCACGGAGGCCAAGGAGCGCGTGCTGGGCGAGCTGCGCAAGCAGTTCCGGCCGGAGTTCCTGAACCGCGTGGACGATATCGTGGTCTTCCATCCGCTCGGGGAGAATCAGCTGACGCACATCGTGGATCTGCGGCTCCGTGATCTCCAGGCGATGTTGGCGGGCCGCAAGATCACGCTGGAGCTGACCGAGGCGGCCAGGGAGGCGATCTTCCACGCCGGCTACGACCGGGCATATGGCGCACGGCCGCTGAAGCGGGCGATCCAGCGCATGGTGCAGGATCCGCTGGCGATGCGGATTCTGGACGGGCGCGTGCTGCATGGCGACCGGGTCGTGGTGGACGTGGACGGGATCGGCGGTCTGGCGTTTACGACGCCGGACCGCGCCGCGGCCGTGGCGACCTCGGACACGGTGTCGGCGTAGACCGTTGGGGAGCGCTCGTGCACTGCGCTAAGCTGGAAGGCGGGAAGTTGGCGGAGAGCACGGAGCGCGTCCCCGCGGAGTGGATTTGGGGAAGCGGCGCGCCATCATCATCGGAGCCGGACCCGCGGGCCTGACCGCGGCGCTGGAGCTGCTGCGCCGCACCGACATCCAGCCCGTGGTGTTGGAGGCCTCCGAGGAGATCGGCGGCATCTCGCGGACGATTCGCTACAAGGGCAACCGGATGGACATCGGGGGCCACCGGTTCTTTTCCAAGAGCGATCGGGTGATGCAGTGGTGGATGCAGTTGATGCCGCCGGCCCTGGACGAGGCGGGCGCGGGCGAGGCACACACCGCCCCGGAGCCGGTGAAGATCAGCTACCAGGGCAAACAGCGCACCGTGGCGGTGCCGGCGGTCTCGCCGGAGCACCCGCCCCTGCGCGGCATGGGACCGCTGACCGCGGTGCTGATCGAGAGCGACACCGAGGAGACCGACGCCGAGGGCGCGGAAGACCCCGCCGCGCACGGGCACACCGAGACCGTGGTGCTGGAGACGCCGCAGCCCGAGGACGCAGACCGCGTGATGCTGGTGCGTCCGCGCCGCAGCCGGATCTACTACCTGCGCCGGTTTTTCGACTACCCCATCAAGCTGAGCGGCACGACGCTCCGCAACCTGGGGCCGGTCCGGATGGTGCGGATCGGGTGCAGCTATCTCGGGGCGCGGCTGTGGCCGATCCGGCCGGAGCGCAGCCTGGAGGACTTTCTGATCAACCGCTTCGGGCGCGAGCTGTACCTGACCTTTTTCAAGAGCTATACGGAGAAGGTGTGGGGAGTGCCGTGCGATCAGATCTCGGCCGAGTGGGGCGCGCAGCGCATCATGGGGCTGCGTCTGGGGACGGCGGGGCGGCACTTTATGCGCAAGACGGGCCGCCGTCGCCCGCGGCCCAGGGGTGCGAAGGCCGCGGGCGGGCCGGACGTGGCGCAAAAGAACACGGACACCTCGCTGATCGAGCGATTTCTATACCCCAAGTTCGGGCCGGGGCAGCTTTGGGAGCACGTGGCCGACAAGGTAGCCGCGGGCGGAGGCGCGATCCACAAAGGCTGGACGGTGGATCGCGTCGTCAGCGAGGGCGGCGTTGTGACGGCGGTGGAGGCGGTGAACGCAGCCGGCGAGCGGCAGCGGTTTGCGGGCGAGTTTTTCTTCTCGACGATGCCGATGCAGGAGCTCACGCGGGCGCTGGAGTCCGGGGGCGCGGCCGTCCCGGAGAACGTGCGCACCGTGAGCGAGGGGCTGCAGTATCGCGACTTCATCACCGTCGGCGTGCTGGCGAACCGGCTGGCCGTCCGCGAGCAGGACAGCACGGGATCGGGGCTGATCCGGGATACGTGGATCTACATTCAGGAGCCGGATGTACTGTTGGGACGGCTGCAGATCTTCAACAACTGGAGCCCCTATATGGTGGCCGATCCGGACAAGGTCTGGATCGGGCTGGAGTACTTCTGCTACGAGACCGACCCGCTCTGGGCGCTGCCGGACGACGAGTTGAAACGTTTTGCCACCGCGGAACTGGAAAAGATCGGCATCCTGCAGACGGCGGAGGTGCTGGACGCGCATGTGGTCCGGGTGCCCAAGACGTACCCCGCGTACTTCGGCACGTACAGCCGGTTTGAGGAGCTGCGCCGCTGGACCGACCGTTTCGAGAACCTGTTTCTGGTGGGCCGGAACGGCATGCACAAGTACAACAACCAGGATCACTCGATGCTGACGGCGATGACCGTTGTCGATGGCCTACTCGCGGGGCACGTGGACAAGGCGGCGGTGTGGGCGATCAACACCGAACAGGAGTACCACGAGGAGAGCCGGAAGACGCCGGTTGTGGAGGAAAAGACGAAATAAGGCGAAGTTCTGCCCTTGGTTGGCGTGAGGTGCATCTCACACAGAACCTGCACGTTACAAACCGGCCATTGAGGTAAAGAACCTTGTTGAACCTCCATTCACCCCTGGAGTTATGGGGCGGCGTCGAATGTACGGTGAATCGCGTGGGTGATCGGTACTTCGATCAGCTGCGTCGTTCAGGACATCGCAAGCGAGTTGCCGAGGACCTGGCCAAGTTTGCAGCGCTGGGACTGCGTACCTTCCGCACCGCACTGCACTGGGAGAGCTTTGACGCGAGCGGGTCATGGGCCTTCGGGGACACCCTGCTGAGCGAGATGCAGCAGCTGCGGATGGAGCCGATCGTAGGCCTGGTGCACCACGGCAGCGGCCCGCGCTCCACCGATCTGCTCGACCCCGGCTTCCCGGAGAAGCTGGCCGCCTATGCCGCGAAGGTCGCCGAGCGCTACCCGCACGTGACGGCCTACACGCCAGTGAACGAGGCGCAGACCACCGGGCGCTTCTCCTGCCTGTACGGTTACTGGTACCCGCATCACCGGTCCATGCACAGCTACGTACGCGCGATGCACAACCAGATCAAAGGCGTCGTGCTGTCCATGCAGGCGATCCGGCGGGTGCAGCCGGAGGCGCGTCTGGTGCACACGGAAGACGGCGGGCTGACCTACGCCACGCCACCGCTGGAGGCCTTTCGCGTGGAGCGGGAGCAGCGGCGCTGGCTGGGAACGGACCTGCTGTGCGGCCTCCTCACGCGCGACCATCCGCTGTTTCCGTTTCTGCGCGCGCATGGGCTCTCCGAGCAGGAGATCCTCTGGTTCAGCGAAAACGCGTGTCCGCCGTCGGTGCTGGGGCTGAACTACTACGTCACCAGCGACCGATTTCTGGACCATCGGGTGGAGCTCTACGGCGACCGCGCCGGGGGCGACTATGGCAACGAGCCGCTGGTCGACACCGAGGCCGTGCGCGTCCGGGAGAAGGGCATCGCGGGGGCGGGTGCGGTACTCCGGGAGGCATGGGAGCGCTACCGGCTGCCGGTGGCCATCACGGAGGCGCACCTGGGCTGCTGCGACGTCGCCGAGCAGCTCCGCTGGCTGGCCGAGGTGTGGCGGGAGGCGTGTGCCGCGCGCGCCGCGGGCGCCGATGTGCGCGCCGTGACCGTGTGGGCGCTGCTGGGCTCCTATGATTGGTGCCATCTGTGCCGGGCAAACCGGGGGAGCTACGAAGCCGGCGTCTTTGACCTCTCCTCGGGCTCGCCGGAACCGACGGCGCTGGCGCAGGTCGTGTATCAACTGGCGAATGGTCTGGCCCTGGAGCCGGAGGCGACCCGTCCGGGCTGGTGGCGTTCGCCGGAGCGGATGACGGTGCCTCCGTTTACGGAGGAGCGGGATCGGGAGATTGCGCTGGTCTGAAAGGTCGCTGTGGGGGCGATTGCGGTTTGAGGGCCCCTTCCACGGTTCTCTTGTGCGGAAGGAGCAAACACAGGGGTCTCTCCGCTGCGGCTTCGCCTCCGGTCGAGAGGACGCCCTGGTGGGGACCGCACCTGCGGAGGATCTCTCCGCTGCGGCTTCGCCTCCGGTCGAGAGGACGCCCTGTGGTGGGGACCGCACCCGGTGTGCTGGGATAGGATGAGTGCGCGATAAGGAGCCCTCCATGCCCGGAGAACGAACGATCTCGCGACGGCGTTTTGTGCGAACCGCGGCGGCCGGCGCCGCTGCCACATCTCTGGTGCGCACCGCCAAGAGCTATGCGCAGATCATGGGCGCGAACGAGCGAGTGCACTTTGCGGTGGTCGGGCTGAACAGCCGGGCCTATGCGCATCTTTCGTCGCTGAAGGCCAATCGCAACGATGCACGGCTGGTCGCGGTGTCCGATGTGGATACGGTGATCCTGGCCAAGTACGCGGGCCATGCGACGGAGGTGATGGGCGAGTCGCCGGCGACGCAGCAGGACTTTCGCAAGGTGCTGGCCTCCAGGGAGGTGGACGTTGTCACCATCGCCACGCCCGATCATTGGCACGCGCCCATGGCGATCCTGGCGCTCGAGGCCGGCAAGCACGTGTACGTGGAAAAGCCCTGCTCGCACAACCCGCAGGAGGGCAAGTGGCTGGTCGCGGCGCAGGCGAAGTACGGCAGGCTGTGCCAGATGGGCTCGCAGCAGCGCTCGTCGCCGCACACCATGGAGATTGTGGAGAAGATTCACAACGGGCTAATCGGCCGGGCGTACTGGGCGGAGACCTGGTACACCAATCGCCGCAAGCCCATCGGCGTGGGCCATGTGGTGCCCGTGCCGGCGACGCTCGACTGGGACCTGTGGCAGGGGCCCGCGCCGCGTCAGGCGTACAAAAGCAACGTGCACCCCTACAACTGGCACTGGTTCACCACCTGGGGCACGGGCGAGACGCTGAACAACGGCTCGCACGAGGTGGATGTGGCGCGCTGGGCGCTCGGCGCGGGCTTTCCCACCGAGGTCACCGCGGGCGGAGGGCGTTATGCAGCCCACGACGATTGGCAGTTCTACGACACGCTGGAGACGACCTTCACCTATCCCGACCAGATGATCACCTGGAAGGGCGACTGCTGCAGCGGCAGCACCACCTACGGCCGCGACCGCGGCACGTGCGTGCATGGCACCGAGGGCAATGTGATCGTGGACCGCGATGGGTACGAGGTCTCGGACCCCAAGGGCAAGGTGCTCAGCAGCTATCGCGTCCCGGCGCCGCCGACCTCGTCTACCGACCTGGTCGGCGCCGACAGCATGACCGACGCGCACTTTGCGAACATGATCGCCGCGGTGCGCGGCAAGGAATCGCTGCGGCAGCCGGTGGCGCAGGGCAACGTGGCGGTCACGATGCTGCAGCTGTCCAACATCTCCTACTTCACCGGCCGCACCTTGAAGACCGACCCGCAGAGCTACGCGATTCTCGGCGACCCGGCCGCCGACGCGATGACGCGGCGCAGCTACCAGCCGGGGTGGGAGCCGAAGGTCTAGGTCTGGTGGCGACCGGTGTGGAGGCGGGTCCGGATTTGACTCGAAGGGCTGTTTAGGGCCCAACTCGTGAGTTGGTTGTGAAGACCGACTTCCATCCGTTGTCATCCTGACCCTGAGTGAAACGAAGGGAAGGATCTGCTTTTCTCGTTCTGCCGCCAAGGTATCGGGAACCCTGCATGCAACGATGCCGGCTACCACGGGCCGCGTTCTGCCGCGAGTGAAAAGCAGGTCCTTCGCCTTTCCGCTTCGCTTTGCTCGCGTCCGGCTCAGGATGACAATTTTCTTCCACATCCTGACTGCCCGACTCCGACGTTCCCGTTACCGTATCCAGCGATAGATCACCTGCTGGTGCACGGTCGCGGCTGCCTGGGGTGCTGTGGCCGGGGTGGTCTGGGTGAAGGTCTCGGAGGCCAGGTCGGCGAAGGTGTTGCGGAGGCTGCGCATGTTGCCGGCGAGCAACGGCGGCGCGCCGGGGCTGC
>CAXTWN010000153.1:0-6553 GCA_964248055.1 uncultured Acidobacteriaceae bacterium
CCCCACCCGCGGGGCACCGGCGGCGAGCCGCCGCCGCCCGTCCGCGGCGGAGCGCAGGCCGCCGCCGACCTGGCACGGTAGCCGCCTGCAGATGCTCTCAATGAGCGCGCGGTTGTCGCCCTGGCGCATGGCCGCATCGAGGTCGATCAGCTGGACCAGCGGATACTTCGCAAAGCGCTCGATCCAGTAGTCGAAGTCGTCAAAGGAAAGCTTGGGCGTCTCGCCCTTCACGAGCTGCACGATGCGGCTGCCCATGAGGTCGATGGAGGGAATGAGCATGAACCGATTGTCGCAGGGAAGACTGTCGCAGGCCTGCAGTGCTGCATAGCGCGGGCTGCGTTAGGCGGCGTGGCTCTCGCTTGCCTGCTCCAGCGCCTGCCAGGTGCCCTCGAACTCCGCCTGCAGCGCGTCCACGGGCAAGCCTTCGAGCAGGGCCGAGAGGTCCTTGCGCAGCCGGGCGCCTACCTTGCCGGAGCGCTGGATCTCAGCCAACATGCCGCAAAGGTGTTCCTCCTGCTGCTCAAAGGCCCGCAACGTATGCAGCAGGGAGTGGAGCTGGTAGTACACCGGCGGAAGACCGGCTGCGGGACGGGCGTTGCCTTGCTTGCACTGCTTCGTGGTGGTCGCCATGGGTTCTCGCTTCCTATTGTCAGATGCGGGATGCCTGCAAGACGGGTGCAAACCCCGGAAACTCCGTGAAAAACGCGTACGGTAAGCGTTCCTTTCGCCGGTTCAGCAGGGCAGGCGCATGGCGACGCCGCTGCGGGCGACCTCGGCCTTGAGCGAGCGGGAGGCGGTCACGCCGAAGTGGAAGAGGCTGGCGGCGAGCGCGGCGGCGGCCTGGCCGCGGGTGAAGACATCGGCGAAGTGCGCCGCGGTGCCGGCACCGCCGGAGGCGATCACGGGGATCTGAACAGCGGCAGAGACGGCCGCGGTGAGTTCGCAGTCGAAGCCCGCGCGGGTGCCGTCGGCGTCCATGCTGGTGAGCAGAATCTCCCCGGCGCCGCGCTGTTCGGCCTCGCGAGCCCAGTCGACGACCCGCCGGCCGGTGGGTTTGCGCCCGCCGCTGACGTAGACCTCGGCAGCGGCGATGGGATCGACGTCGGCTCGCGAGGGGCCCGCGCCTCGCCGGGCGTCGATGGCGATGATGACGGCCTGCGCCCCGAAGCTCCCGCCGATCTCGCCAATCAGCTCCGGCCGAGCGATCGCGGAGGAGTTGATGGAGACCTTATCGGCCCCGGCGTCGAAGACCGCGGCGGCGTCCTCAGCGGAGCGGATGCCGCCCCCGACGGTAAAGGGAATGAACAGGGCGTCGGCGGTGCGCTTGACGGTGTCGAGCAGCGTGCCGCGGCCCTCGTGGGTGGCGGTGATGTCGAGCAGGACGACCTCGTCGGCACCCGCAGCGGCATGGCGATGGGCGAGCTCGGCGGGGTCCCCGGCGTCCACGATGTCGATGAACTGGATGCCCTTGACGACACGGCCGGCACGGACGTCGAGGCAGGCAATGATGCGCTTGGTCAGCATGGCTATTTCGTCCCGATCCACTCCCGTAACTCGGTCCAGCCCTCCGAGGGTAAGGCGCTTTTTGGGACGAAGAGGAACTTTTTCTCCCCGAGGTAGAACAGTGCGATGGCGTCGCTTTCTGCGAAGTTGACGATGGCGTTCCGCTCGAAACGGCCCTCACTTTTGCCGGGAATGCGGGAGATCAGTTTGCCTTCGAACAGCTCAAGCTCTACAGAGTGTTCATCGGCCCCGACATCTGGGCGCAGCTTGCGAAACGCCCGCCTCATCACAAACGGACGCAGAGCAAGGCTGTACAGGCCAGCCACGGAGATCCCTGCAAGCGAGCCCCCGAGCCATGGTGGATAACTGAAATGGTGACGAAAGATGTCGTTCAGGAGGAGGGCCAGGCAGACCAGCGACACGACCGGCAGTACGCGTTGCCAGACGATGAACCAGAACCGCGCACGAGGGCTGACTTCGAGGTGGAGGCGCTGTGCCGCTTTGAAATCGTCGTAACGCAGGGTGTACGGGTAGTTCACTTGCAAAGTCTACCGTGGCTCAAAGCAGTTCTCCTCGGCCTACAGCAGTTCTCCTGAAGGGGTATAGCGAAGGCAGTCAGGGAACGATTTCTCTAGAAAGCCATGGCTCATGCAGTGTCAGATGCCACGCTGCCAGGAGAACTGTTCTACACGCTCACGCTGCCGTTCATCACGGGGCAGCCGGCGGCTCTGGGCGCGGCGGCTTCCGCAGAGGCGAAGCCAAGGTCGTCGGAGCCGTTATAGGTGATGCGATGGCGCTGGCCCATGCCCGTGAGCTGGCGGTGCACCATGGCGAAGGCGGCCTGGAGCGCGTCGACGGGGTCGGTGCCGCGGGCGGGCGAGGCGTGTTCGCGGCCCATGGCGCTGAGCCTGAAGACGCAGGCCCAGCCCTTGCCTTCGAGCAGAATGGGGCGCGCGAAGACGACGGAGAAGGCACCCTTCTCATGGCCGTTAGGGCCGGCGGCTTCGATCTCGAGCACGCGCTCGGCGATGGGATCGAAGGGAAGCTCGTCGACGCCGGTCCAGTTGTTCGTGAGGTCGAGCTTGATCATCGGCACAGCGAGTGCGGAGACTCGGGCGCCGGTGGGCTCGGAGCCGGAGGGGGTTTGGGTGCCGTCGAGGTCGTCCTGTTCGGTGTCGTTGAGATCGGTGGCCAGGCTCATATGTGCGTCGTCCTCTGCTGACTGTGATGCTAGAGCGCGAGGAAATTGTGCAGGACGCGCACGCCGGTGTCGCCGGATTTTTCCGGGTGGAACTGTACGCCCATGACATTGCCGCGTTCGACCGCGCCGGTGAAGGCGCCGCCGTAGTGCGTGGTGGCGGCGGTGTCCTCGGAGAGCGGCGCGCGCCAGGAATGCGTGTAGTAGACGAAGCTGCCGGGTGCGACGCCGGCGAGGAGCCTGGAGTCCGGGCGGATCGCTTCGAGGGAGTTCCAGCCTACGTGCGGGCTCTTGAGGTCGTGATCATCGTGGGTGGCGGGGAAGTGCTCGCACTCGCCAGGAAAGTGGCCGAAGCCGGGCGTTTCAGGGGCCTCGGTGGAGCCTTCGTAAAGCCACTGGAGGCCGACGCAGATGCCAAGGAAGGGGGCACCTTCAGCGACCGCGGCGCGTGTGGCCTCGGTGAGGCCGAGGTCGTGAAGCAGCTGCGTGGAGCGGAAGTGGCCCACGCCAGGAAGGACGATCTTGCCCGCGCGGCGAACGTCGCCGGGCTCCTGGGTGACCAGGAGGTCGTCGGCGCCGAGGTAGCGGAGAGCTTTGACCACACTGGTGAGATTACCGGCGCGGTAGTCGATGATGGCGATCATGCGGAGAGCGGTCCTTCCGTCCAGTCTTCGACGGAAAGGCCTGGAACGCGAAAGAAAGCGCGATCGTGGCTGACGAGGACGAAGCCGTGCGCGAGGGCGTGAGCGGCGATCATCGTATCCAACTGGCTCAGGGTTTCTCCTTTGACCTTCTGCTGGGCCGCGAGCAGGGCATAGCGTCTGGCGCAGTGCGAGTCCCAGGCTTCAATGTGGATGCCGTTCAGGTAGAGCGCGGTGATACGGTGCTGTTTCGCTTCCGGCGGAAGTAAAGCGAGGCCGAAACGCACCTCCGCTTCGCTGATGGCCGAAAGAACAAAATCTTCTTTCGGCATCTTGCGGAAGCGATGGTTCAGCGATGGGAAGACCTCTTTCGCCAGATAACTAAGGATGTTTGTGTCGAGGAGGTACTGCGCCATCAGAACTGGTCTCTTGGCTGCGGTGGGGTTGGATCTCTTGGGATCACGAAAGCGTCGCGTTCCTCCTGGGTCAACTCGCTCAGGAGGCGGAAGAACTCCTCCCAATCGGTTTTCCGTGACAGGATGACATCGCCGGTGGCGGGGTCTCGGCGGATATTTACCTCGTCTCCTTCAAAACGAAAGTCGCTTGGGAGGCGGACAGCCTGGCTGCGTCCGTTTTTGAAGAGCTTGGCGGTCTGTGGCATGGAGTTCTCCGTCCGCTGGTCTATACCGTCAGTATAGCTCAGGCATAGCCAGCAGGTACGGCAGTTATCTGAGCCTCTCTTTGGCCCAATGTTGCAATTCGCGGCGTACAGTCCCGATGGTTCCGCGGTAGATCGCTCAGGCGTCTGCGCGATTTTCGGGAAGCTCGAGTGGGATTATGGGCGAGAGCTCCAACTAGTTCCAGTAAGGCTTCGCTGCATCCTTGCTGGCGGCGTGAGCGAGCACTAGAGACGTTAGAAGGACGTGAGCAGACAGAGGAGACCGAGGACGAACGCTACTCGCCGACGTCGTGACAGAGTCACAGCAGGCCCTTGGTGCTGGGGAGGAGTTCTCGCATGCGCTCGTCGCGGGAGCAGGCCCCGCGGAGCGCGCGGGCGAAGGCCTTGAAGATGGCCTCGATCTTGTGGTGGTTGGAGCGGCCGTACATGGTTTTGACGTGGACGTTGGCCTTGGCACCGCGCGCGAAGCCGTCGAAGAAGTCCGGGACGAGCTCGGTTTGGAAGTCGCCGACAAGAGGCTGGGTGAGCTCGTCCGCAACGACGCAGGCAACGCGGCCGGAAAGGTCGATGGCGGCGACAGCGAGGGTCTCATCCATCGGCATGCAGAAATAGCCGGCGCGGAGGATGCCGCGCTTGTCGCCCAGAGCTTCCCCGAAGGCTTCGCCGAGCGCGATGCCGACGTCCTCGACCGTGTGGTGTTGGTCGACGTCGAGGTCACCCTGGCAGGTGAGGTCGAGGTCGAAGCCGCCGTGCTTGGCGAGGCTTTCGAGCATGTGGTCGAAGAAGCGGATGCCGGTGCGGACGTGGTATTGGCCGGTGCCGTCCACGTTCAGGCGCAGGGCGATCTTTGTCTCCAGCGTATGACGGTTGACGGTGCCGGTGCGTGGCGCGACAGCATCAGCAGCCTCTGCCTGCAAGAGCTCACTCATACCACCAGCTTAACGGCGGGAACGGCGCGCCGCGAGGGTCTGGCGGAGGACATAGCCGAAGAAAGCGGCGGCGAGCAGCGCCCAGGCGATGACAAAGGGGCTCAAGAAGCGGGTGCCGCGCAGTGTCTCCGCGGCGTAGATGCCGAGGATCGCCCAGAGGGGAACGAGCGAGGCGAGAAGCAGGGGCTTGCTGCGCAGCGAACGACCCGAAGCACGCGCGGGCGCAGGACCTTCGGTCACTTCGTCTGATCGCGGTGCAGAGCGCGGGCGTGCTGGACCGCCAGAACGAGCCCCGGGCAACCGACCGCGAGCAGAACGAGCGTGTACAGCAGCATGCCCGCGGGCGTGAACTGCACGGCATCCAGCAAGTGCAGCAGAAGAGGGATGAGGGCGATGGCGGCCATGGCGACCGAAAGTCGGGAGAGACGATGCTGACGCTCGTTGAAGGTCACAGAACACCTCACGGTGAGGTTGGTTGATCCGGCAATATCCTACTCCCACCTTCGTGGGAGGAGCCAGCGGCTGCCACGTGAGGTCTTGGGGAGGCGAACTCCGGATGAACGGACTACTCGAACTCGCGCGGTTCGGGGCCTGTCGTGTGTGGGTGGCGGCCTTCGGCAGGGGTCCAGCCGAGTTCGGCGAGCGAGGCTTTGAGCGCGTCGAGGCCGCGCGTGACGTGCTCTTCGGGGCCGAGGGTGAGGCGGACGTAGCCCTCGCAGCCGGGATCGGAGGAGCGGTCGCGGAGCAGGACGCCGTTCCGGCGCATCACGGCACAGAGCTCCTTGTGACGCGGGCCGATGTCCATGAGGACGAAGTTGGCGGCGCTGGGCCAGGTGCGGATCCCGAGTTCGCGGAGAGCGTCCATGGCGCGTTCGCGGCTCCTGTGGACCTGAAGGGTGTACCAGTCGAGGTAGGCCGTGTCGGCGAGGGCCTCGGGGAGCACGGCGAGAGCGACGCCGTTGACGTTGTAGGGCGAGCTGACCTTGCGGAGATAGCCGATGAGGCGCGGGTCAGCCGCGAGCATGCCGATGCGGAGGCTGGCGAGACCGTAGGCCTTCGAGAAGGTGCGGGCTACGACGAGGTTGGCAATGTCTGCGATGTCAGGCAGGACGGTGTCGCCGAAAAAGTGGAAGTAGGCCTCGTCGACCATGAGCACGGCCTGGGGCGCGGCGCGGGCGATGGCGAGGAGGTGCTCGCGGCTGACGACCGAGCCTGTGGGGTTGTTGGGGCTGGCGACGATGATGAGCTTGGTCCTGGGAGTGATAGCCGCGAGGAAGCGCTCGAACGGGAAGGCGAGCGTGTCGTCGGTCTGCACCTTGATCAGCTGGGTGGTCATCAGGCTGATCGAGACGTCGTACATGAAGAAGGTGGGGGTGCAGATAAGGGCTTCGTCGCCCTCGTCGAGGAAGGCGCAGGCGACGAGATGGATGGCCTCGTCGACGCCGTTGGTGAGGATAAGCTGGTTGGGCTCGAGGCCGAGATGGCTGGCGACGATGCGTTCCACGGGCTCGCGTTCGGGGTAGACGGTGAGACCTTCGGCGGTGAGTTCGCGCAGTTTGGCGAGGACGCGGGGACTGGGCGCGAGGGTGTTTTCGTTGCAGTG
>CAXTWN010000153.1:6563-8696 GCA_964248055.1 uncultured Acidobacteriaceae bacterium
GGCGGGCGTCGCGGCCCGCCAGGGGCGGGTGGTACTCGGGCATGGCGAGGACGCGGGGGCGGGGTTGAGGATGTGTCTGTTCGGTCACGGCCTGGCTCGGTGGAGAGGGTACCCCTCCCCCCTTCTTTTCTTTCTAAAGTACGTTCAATGCGGAACTTAGCGGGGTACTTGTGGGCAAGTCCGTCGTGGAAGACGGGTCGTGGTTTATGACCGAATGCGTTTCTTGCTCATGGACGTTTTCAGCATACGCATCGGTTGCGGTTGTTGTGCACATGGCGTCTCGGTGGTGTGTGGCTTTGAGGCGCACCTACAGCGCTTGGGTTCCTTTTCACGCGGTACCTGGGCCTTCGGCCCAGGCTAGGATGGCTCGCGCCTTCAGCGCGATGTGCTGGGTTTGGGATTTGTGGATGTTTCTCGGATTCGTTGCCGTGTTGGCTGAACGCAGATCCCCTTCGGGGATGACAACCAGAGAGGCAAAGGCAAAAGGAAAGGCAAAAGCAACTGTGAAGCGAGAGGAACCGCAAGAGCGGTGCGGTTGGGGTTGGGGCTAGCGCATGCGGACGCGGACGCTTTCGGCGTGGCCGGTGAGGCCTTCGGCTTCGGCGAGGGCGATGGTGTGGGGGCCGACCTCGCGGAGGGCGTCGTGGGTGTACTGCTGGACGGTGATGAGCTTGACGAAGTCGAGCACGCTTAGGCCTCCGCGGACACGGCCGTGGCGGCCGGTGGGGAGGACGTGGTTGGGGCCCGAGATGTAGTCGCCCATGGACTGCGGGGTGTGGTGGCCAATGAACACCGAGCCGGCGTTGCGAACCCAGCGGAGGTCGCTGCCGGCATCGACGGTGAGGTGCTCGGGGGCGAGGCGGGTGGTGAGGTCGCGGGCTTCTTCGACGGTCTGGGTGACGAAGACGAAGCCCTGTTCGGCGATGGCCTGCTGCGCGATCTCGTTGTTCTGGGCCTGGCGCTTGGCTTCGAGAGCAACCTCTTCGGCGAGATCGGGGCGGGTGGTGATGAAGATAGGAAGGGCGTCGGGGTCGTGCTCGGCCTGTGCGACCAGATCGGCGGCGATGCCCTCGGGGTTGCCCTCGTCGCTGGTAACGACGATCTCGGTGGGGCCGGCGGGCATGTCGATGCCGACCTCGTGAGAGACGGCGAGCTTGGCCGCGGTAACGTAGAGGTTCCCGGGGCCGACGATCTTGTCGACGGCAGCAATGGTTTCAGTGCCGTAGGCGAGGGCGGCGACGGCCTGCGAGCCGCCGATGCGGTAGAACTCGGTGACGTTGGCGAGATAGGCCGCAGCAAGCGTTTCGCGGGCCGGCTTGGGACTGGTGACGACGATGCGTTCGACGCCCGCGACCTGGGCGGGGGTAACGGTCATGAGCAGCGTGGAGGGCAGGGGATAACGTCCGCCCGGGACATAGCAGCCAACCGAGCCGAGCGGGCGAACGATCTGGCCGACCTCCATGCCGTCCTGGGGACGAAAGCTCCAGGATTTGGGCAGCTGCCTTTCGGCGAAGGCGCGGATGTTGGCTTGCGCGAGGCGCAGGGCGGCGCGGAGCTCTTCGGAGGTCTCGTTCCAGGCGGCCTCCATCTCCTCGCGGGCGACAAGGAGCGGTTGGTCGGGGGTGAGCGCGTCGAAGCGGACGGCGTACTCGCGCACGCCTTCATCGCCACCCTGGCGGACCTCGGCGAGGATCTTGTGGACGACGACGTCGACTTTGGCGGTATTGAGGGCGCCGCGCTGTTCGATCTGCTTGATGGCCGCTTCGGCGGCTTTGGCGTTTTCGCCGAAGGTCTTGAGAATCTTCATGAATTCCTGGAGGAAACGTTGGCAGGTTACGAAACTTGCGGTGCGGAGCTTCCGGAATGGTGTTGTTTCAGGACGCGAGCTCAGCGCCGTGTTTCGGGGGATTGGACCTATCTCTCAAGACCTGGGCTGAGGAGTTCAGGTGAGTCTTTGGGCTCAGGTTCTGGGTGGTTGGTTGCGCATCCTCCATCTGAGTGCAAGTAGCAGGTCCTTCGCTTTCACCCCAGCGAGCAAGCTCGCCGGGGACCCCGACTCACTCAGGATGACAGTCTTTCTGATGACATCCTTCAACGTGTCGCGTTGTCGCGATCCCTTCGAGGCGTTTGGGC
>CAXTWN010000154.1:0-8098 GCA_964248055.1 uncultured Acidobacteriaceae bacterium
TGCTCCGGTCGAGATGACACTTTTATGGCTGGCGTAATCGCAGCGAAAGAGGCTGGCGAAATAGAAGGCTGGCGAATAGAAGCTGGCGAATAGAAGGCTGCGAAATAGAAGGTTGGCGAAATAGAAGGCTGGCAAATAGAAGGGCTAGCGAAGAGCAGGCTGACGATCCAAAAGCTTAGGTCGCTTCGTCGTAGCCGAGGGCGCGCTTGAGATTGTCTACGCCGTTGTGAACCTGTTGGGTGGCGGTTTGCACGTGGTTGAGGGCGTCCTGCCAGTTTTCTGCGTTGAAGGTTTGGAGGCGCAGATCGAGGTTGTTCATGGCGCGATCGAGGTCGTCCACGGCTTCGCTGACGTTTTTGTTGTGGAGCAGCGTGGCGTCGCGCGAGGGGCCGGGTTCTTTCTCGGCGTGACAGCCGGAGAGAAAGGTCGCAGAGGACAGGGCAGCGAAGGCGAACGTGCGACGGTCCATGCGACATCGTCGCAGGTTGGCTTGTGCTCTGCAATGACGCCCCGGGACAGGGTTTCTACTTGGGTGCGGGTCCGCGTACTACCTGGACAAGGTTGGCCGTCTTCACCTGCCGGCCGAATGCGGCTTTCACGGCCGCTGCGTCGAGCGCGGTGTAGCGCTGGGCGGCGCGGATGGGCTCGTCCAGGGGAAGGCCGATGAGGGCGCGGCCGAGCATGCCGCCGGCGACGGCATCTTCACTGGATTCGCCGAGCGGAATCTGGCGCAGGAGCAGGGCTTTGGCCTGATGCAGCTCGGCGGGCGAGACCTCTTCGGTCGCCATCAGGTTCAGGTCGCGCTCCACGAGGGCGCGGGCTTTGGAGACGTGGGCGGGGTCGCAGCCGTAGTCGACGGTGTAGGTGGCGCGGGTTTCTCCGGCAGCAAGGGAGACGTCCACGCTATAGACCAGGCCGGCAACCTGACGCAGATCGTGGTAGAGGCGCGTCGCGTAGAAGCCGCCGCCGAGAACGTGGGTGCCGAGCTGGAGCGGGTAGTAATCGGGGCTGAAGCGGTTGAGCGGGAGCTCTTCGGCGAGGGTGACCGAGTCCTGGACCTGCTCGGCGTCCGCGACGGTCTGCGCGGCAGGCCTGTTTTCAGGGACGGGCGGGAGCGTGGTCTCGGGCTTGGGGCCGCTGGCGTGCCAGTCGCCGAACCACTTCGTGATCACGGTCTTCGCCTCTTCGGGGGTGATGTCGCCGATCACCACCATGGTGGTGAGGTCGGGGCGAAGAGTGATGTCGTGGTACCGGCGGACGTCGTCGAGGGAGAGCTTGCTGACGGTGGTGGGAGTCGCTTCGCGAAGGCTGGGATCGGTCTTCGGCAGCAGCGCGAGCTCGAGCGCGCGCGAGGTGCGGTAGCCGGGGCTTTGGAGGTTGCCGGCGACGAACTGCGCGGTCTGCTGCTGGGTGACGGTGAAGGCCTCGGCCGGAAGCGCGGGGTGGAGCTCGTTGTCGGCCAACAGCTGAACGCCGCGATTGAAGTTCTCCTTGAGCACGGTCAGCGAGAAGCGATCGCCGGCGCTCTCGTTGGCGGCAATGTCATCGAGGGCCTTCTGGAAGGCGAGACGGTCGAGCGAGGTGGTGCCGTACGAGTAGAGCTCGTCAAGAACGCTGGAGACGCCTTCTTTGCCGGCGGGGGTTTCGAGATCGGCGTTGTTCTTGACCGCCCCGACCAGCGTGATGGTGGGGCTGGTGTGGTCCGTGCGAACGATCAGGCGGACGCCGTTGGGGAGCGTAGAGTCGCTGGGCGTGAGGGACTCGGTCGGGGGTTTGAGCTGGTCGAGCTGCGTGGCCGCCCACTCTGGCAGGACGACGGGCTTGGTGGGAGCGGAGGTGACCTTTTCGCCGCCGCCGAAGCCGGTCTCGGAGACGGGTTCGCCGGTGGGCTTGGGGATCAGCGTGGCGGTGATGCTGGGGGCGAGCAGGTACTGCCTGGCGACCCGGTTGACGGCGTCGACCGTGACCTTGCGGATGGCGTCGATATCCTCTTCGGGCGAGTTGCGACCCTCGGCGGCAAGGGCGTCCGACCACTCGGCGGCGAGGCCGGGGATGGAGTTGCGCTGGAACTCGGCTTGGGCGATCTCGCTGCGCTTGCTTGCGTCCACCAGCTCGGTGGGAACGCCGTTCTGGGCGTATTTGGTGAGGATCTGGCGCATCTCGCCGACCGGTCCGGCGGGATCCGCCCCGGCGGGCAGAGCGACGAGGCCGAAGCCGACGCTGGCCTTTGGGTAGCTCTCGGCGAAGGCGAACTGGGCCGCGAGCGCCTTTCCGGCGGGCACCAGGGCGTAGAGGTCGGCGCGCTGTGAGGCGAGTACGTCGGCCAGGATCTGTGCGGCGGCGTAGTCCGGCGAGTCGGTGCCGGGGAGACGGAAGGCGAGGAAGCCGAGGACGTAGGGCAGATTGCTGTCCAGGGTGAAGGTCTCCGCCTTGATGGGCTGGAGGTTGATCGCGGGGTGCGCCGGGATGGCGTGGCTCGGGATTGGCTCGTACAGGGTGCGGATCTCGGCGAGCGCGGCAGTGGGATCGACGTCGCCGGCGACCACCAGAATGGAGTTCGAGGGGGTGTACCACTGCGTGTAGAAGTCGTGAAGCTGCTTGGCGGTGGTGGCATCGAAGGAGGGCCGGGTGCCGAGCGGATCGTGCGCGTACGGGGTGCCGGCGAACATGTCCTGATTCAGGCGGTCAATGAACTTGAAGGTGGGATTGGAGAGGTCATGGGAGACCTCCTGCTCGATGGCGCCGCGCTCCTGGTCCCACTCAGCCTGCGTGTTGTCGACGCCGCGCAGGCAGGCGGCCTGCGCCTGCAGCGCGACGTTGAGGTCTGCGGCCGGGACGGTGGCGTAGAACTGCGTAATGGTCTGCTGAGTATCGGCGTTGTTATCGCTGCCGAGCTGGGCGTAGATAGCTGCCGTTTGATCGGCAGACATGCCGGTGCAGCCGCGAAAGGCCATGTGCTCCTCGGCGTGGGCCATGCCGGGAAAGCCCTGCGGGGTCTCATCGCCGCCGACCATGAAGTTGGCCTCCACGGTGACCACGGGCGCGAGGGCGTCGCGGACGATGACCACGCGCATGCCGTTTTTGAGCGTGGCGCGCGTGACGTTGGCATCCGTGCCGGGGGCTTGCGCGTGCGCGCTGAGGAAGGCAAGGGTAAGAGCGAAGGGGGCAAGACGAGTTTTCGACAGCACGCAGGTTTGACTCCGGAGACCCCTTCATTGTCTCAGAAGGCTGTTTCCATCAACGGCGGTGGTGCGCTCGCCTTGTGGCATCGGTGACGGGAAAGGCTCTGCTTCGACACTCGGTTCAAGTGCTCAAGAAGCCGAGTTGGCGACAACTGACGCTAACCGCGTTTGTCGTTCCCAATCGAGTGTTTGAATGGTCCTGTCCACTTTGGACTTGTCGTTAGCTCGTAGATTGAAGCGCAGATCACTTCAAGGGCTAGCTGGCGACGCCCAAGATGTCGCCCAGACATCGATCTAGAAGTGTCTGCCGCTCACAACGCCTGAGTTGTCCTACTCGAGGACAACATTAGTGCAATGGCTACAGATCCTGTCCACCGATAAACTGCCGGGATGCGCAATCTCTTGATCCTGGTCCTGGCAGCAGCCATGACACTTTTGCTGTACCGGCTCCACTTACAGTCCACAGCCATCAGGGCCTTGCAGCAGCAACAGGCTCAGCACATCGCCGGTCCAGCCCCGAATCTGGAGCTTCAAGCCAGCTGCGCTAAGCAAGCGCAGACGTACTTTCGACAGCAGGGCTTCAGCGTAGGTGCATTGGCAGATTTCACTAACCACTACAGTTCGAACTTCGGCCGCTGCTTCGTTGTAATTAAAAGCACGACTATCAACGGCCAGATCATCGTTACAAGTTCCTGGCTCACCGATGCCTTCGAGGGAAAAGACCTCGGAACTTACGAATGGGTAAATCCTGGAGGCAAGAAGTACTGGGAGGTTGCGCCGGACAAATGCTCGGTCACGTACCCTTCCGGCGAAGAAAGGGTATGCCAGAATTCTGAGGAGTGGGAGAATCTCATCAAGGTGTACACCGAGGCACCATGAGCTACGCCTCGTTGAGCTCCCAGGAAGCCGCCATTCTTGTCGGCATTTTGAGAAAGGTGACCACTAATTCGGATATCGTACATTTGCCTTCGCCTGGATCTGTAGCGACAAGTCGCACAGTGTTGACCAATCCGGACAGACGGACCGTTCGGGGTGAACTTCAGTGAACGGCGGAGTGAGAATGGATCTATTCCGGAGTAGCTGCTGGGGGAAGAACCAGACGCCCTGCTCACCAGGTTTGGGATCGGTCCGGCGTTCTGAGGGATCGAGATGCAGAGAACCAGTCCGCGGCGAAGAGGAACGCTGGAATGAACGTGATGAGCCCCAGTACAACCGTTGGAGCCCACAGGATCCAGAAGTGATCGAGGACTGCCTGGCTGGGATGCTGCGGATCGTACAGCACGGAATCTTTCTGGCCATCGTCGTAAGGCTGATCGGTTGAGCCGATCTTGCTGGTCATCTCGACAGCCTGACCATCCTTTGTGACGAACTTAAATTGTGGGTAGAGGAAGGTGCCGCCGTGGTTACCGCCGGTGCGTGCAATGGCACCGTCGAAGGTTGCGGTCGCTTTCGAAGCACGAAAGACGAACGCGGCCTGTCGTCCTCCCACAAGGACCGTCAAGCAGAGAAGGAAAAAGCTGATCGCGCCAATGATGCGCGTTCCGGTTCGGGTATTGGGCGTGCCTCGGTACTTCATCTGTTTTCTCTGGTCGGGCTTTCGCTCGTGTTCTGCAGGTATTCGTCTCCATGGTGAATTCGTGGAGGGCACGAGGTACGCCTGCACTCGCTCGCAAGGGGCGGCGGAGCGCTCCGTAGCGGCGAACCGCAGGCTGCGCTGGGACGGAACACGGACCAGTTCACAGGGGTGTTCAAACATTCCCAGGCGATAGCAGGGGACGCTAGTGAGGTTCGGCCGGAACAGCGGGATTCATGGCCACGTTGTGAAACGCGTCAATCTGCCAGGTACCGTGTTCCCTGGAGAGCACCAGTTGCAGTCTCGTGTGCACGGAACCGTCCGGATACGCCAGTATGCCGGGTGGCCGGGCTACCGTTTTGCTGAGCACGGAGTCGACATCCGCTATAGCCACATCGGGGCGTACAAAACGGAGAGTCCCCAGGGTGAACTCGTTGTGACTTCCTTTGTAAATGGTGGAAAAGATTCGCTGGTGCTGCTTCAGGAAGGGTGCCTTGCCATAGGTCTGCATGCCGACCACATTGGTGAAGCTGCCATCGCCTGCGAAATGCGTGGCAAAGGCCTGGGCATCGCCCCGGTTCCAGGCGTCTCGTAACTCCTGAACGATCGCATGGATGGCTGCTGTGTCGTCAGGTGCTTGAGCGTGACTGCTCGTAGGCAAGGACAGACAAGCTACCAACAGCAAAGAAGCCAACGCTGCTTTCATGATCCCTCCGGTTTGCTATTTCGGGGAATGGTAACAGGCTGTTGGCGGGAAGCCAGTGGGATTTTAAGCCTCGGAACTTTGACGCTCTCCGCACAAAGCCCGGGCCAGTGGCCGCTGTATGGCGTTCGCGACCGCCGAGGCGCTGGAGCAGCGTGCGGTGCCGTTGGTGCGAGAGGCGCCGCAGGAGGCGTGGGGCACGTCGGCGATCTTTGCCGGTCCGGAGGGGAACCAGTTCGTGTTGTCGAGCCGGTGAAGGCGACCGCTCCCTGGGATCCTGGCGAGGGGATCAGCTTTGCAGAATGGGGAGTTCTGGGGCTGAGACGGCTTCTGTTGCGGGGCCTCGGAAATGCGCCTCGATGCGTTGCGCGACGCTCTGGCTGACCACAGCGGTAAGCGCGTCGGGGTTGGTTTCGGCGGCGGCCTTGAGGGCGCGGACGCTGCCGAAGTGGGCCAGGAGACGCTGGCGGGTGGTGGGGCCTACGCCGGGGATCTCGTCGAGCTCGCTGGTGCGGTCGCGCATCTCGCGGCGCTTGCGGTGGTAGCCGATGGCGAAGCGATGCGATTCGTCGCGGATCTTCTGGATGACGTGGAGCACGGGCGAGCGGCGGTCGAGGATGATCGGATCGTCCTCCTGACCGTGGAGGTAGATGACCTCTTCGCGCTTGGCGATGGAGGCGAGCGGTTGGGAGGTGAGGCCGAGGGCCTGGAGAGCTTCGGCGGCCGCATGGAGCTGGCCGAGGCCGCCGTCGATGAGCACGAGCGAGGGCAGGACGGCGTCCTTGCCCGTAGGCTCCGCGCCGTTGGCGAACTTGCTATAGCGGCGAGTGACGATCTCGCGCATGGAGGCGAAGTCGTCGACGCCGGCGACGGTTTTGACCTGAAACTTGCGGTAGTCGGCCTTTTTCATCGCGCCGTTTTCCCAGACGACCATGCTGGCCACGGTTTCGGCGCCCTGGATGTGGGAGATGTCGAAGCACTCGATACGCTCGGGGGTTTCGGGGAGGTTGAGGGCGTCACCGAGGGCCTCGGCCATGGCTTTGGCGCTGGGTTGGAGCACGCGGAAGCGCTGGTCGAAGCTTTGTTTGGCGTTCTGGCAGACGAGGTCAACGAGGGAGCGCTTGTCCCCGCGCTGCGGCGCGGCGAGCTCGATCTTGTGGCCGCTGCGCTCGCGCAGGAGGTCGGCAAGGACGGCACGGTCGGGAAAGTCGACGGGCACATAGATGTGCTTGGGCACGTAGGTCTGGTCGAGGTAGAGCTGCTTGAGGAGCGCGGAGAAGAAGGTGGAAGGGCTGAAGCAGGGTCCAGCGTCCAGGGTCCAGGGCGCAGGGCTGAGGGGCGAGGTTGTGAGGCTGGCCTGCTGTTCAACACCGGGGAAACCCGCAGGTCTCTCCACTTCGGCTGCGCCTCCGGTCGAGGGAACATCGTCGCCGCTGGATTGGTGAGTCTCCGGCTGTGGCTGCTGGTCCGTTGAACGTTGGCTTGCTGGGCCCTGGGCCCTGAGCCCTGGGCCCTCGCATGGATCGAAGGGCGAGGTCAGGACAGAGTGTTGGTCTGACTCTGATTGATCCTCGACGATGCCGGGCGCGGAGACCGCGGGGGTGGGTTCCAGGTAGGGATCGGCTTCGAGATCGGTTTCGTCCTCCTGCTCTTCCTGGAGCGAGGCGGTGGTGTCCTGCTCGAAGTCGGGGAGGTCTTCCCAGAACATGTCGCGGCGGTCGACGATCTTGCCGCCGCGCATGTGGAAGAGGTTGACGGCGAGCATGTTCTGCTCGAAGTGGAAGCCGAAGACGTCGGCGTCGTCGGTGTCGGTGGTGTCCATGCGCTGGCGTTCGCCGGCCTGGTGGACGGTGCCGAGCTGGTCGCGGAGGCGAGCGGCGAGCTCGAATTGCATGTTTTCGGCAGCGGCCTCCATACGGCCAAGCAGCCGGCTCTCGAGCTCGTCGGTCTTGCCCTCCAGGAAGAGCTGCGCGTCGCGGATGATGGCGCGATAGTCGTCCTGGGAGATCAGGCCTTCGACGCAGGGGCCGGTGCAGCGCTTGATGTAGTACTGCAGGCAGGGACGTTGGTGATAGCGCCCGAGGTCGACCTTGCAACCGGGGATGAGGAAGCTTTTGCGGACAACGTCGGCGAGGCGGTGGGCGAGGTTGCCGGGAAAGTAAGGGCCGAAGTAGGCCGAGCCGTCCTTGCGCAGGCGGCGGGTGACGAAGACCTTGGGGTGGCGGTCGGTGAGGGTGAGCTTGATGTAGGGGTAGGTTTTGTCGTCGCGGAGGAGGATGTTGAAGCGGGGCTTGCGCTGCTTGATGAGGTTGTTTTCAAGGGCGAGGGCTTCGCGCTCGTTGGCGACGGTGATGTAGTCGACGTCCACGGCCTCGCGCATGAGCGAGCCGGTCTTCTGGTTGTTGCGCTGGTTAGCCTCGAGGAAGTAGCTGCGAACGCGGGAGCGGAGGTTCTTGGCCTTGCCGACGTAGATGACCTCACCCTCGGCGTTTTTGTAGAGGTAGCAGCCGGGCTGGGTGGGGATGGTGCGGATTTTGGCGAGGAGATCCATGAGTCAGCAGGAGGCTGCGCGTGCATGATGCGGCCGTCTCCAGTTTAGATGGAAGTGTGCGGGCGATGGACGCGGGGGGGAGCGGGGGG
>CAXTWN010000155.1:0-8090 GCA_964248055.1 uncultured Acidobacteriaceae bacterium
GTTTCGTGTAGTTGTCGTCCTGCTTGCCACGCGCGGCGGTCTTCTTGGCTGTCGCATGCTGTCCTGCTTGCGCGCCATTGCGAGCGGCGCTGGACCTCTTTGCAGCAGTTTTCTTGGCAGCAGTGCTCTTCGCAGCAGATTTCCCGGTCGCCGATCGCTTCGCCGCAGATGCCTTTGCCGGAATCTTCTCTGCTGCGCCTTTCTTTGCAGACGCCCGCTTCGCGACAGATTTCTTGGTGGCCATCTCGTACCTCCTTGCGTGGGATGCCGCTCGGCTTCCAAGTTTTGCAAGCTGGTTTCCATGTAGCCGTCATGATCAGGCAGCATGCACCACGTAGCGCAACAACCGCTACCGCCCCTCCTCGGCGGTCCGCGCCTCCGGGTCGTAGTTCAGATTCGGTCCCAGCCATCGTTCCACCTCGGCCAGGTGCCATCCCTTGCGCTGCTGATAATCCATCACCTGGTCGCGCCCGATCTTGCCCAGGCTGAAGAAGCGCGACTCCGGATGCGCGAAGTAGATCCCGCTCACGCTCGAGCCGGGCCACATGGCAAAGCTTTCGGTGATCTGCATGCCCGTGTTCTCCTGCACCTGCAGCAGGCGCCAGATCGTTCCCTTCTCCGTGTGATCCGGGCAAGCCGGGTACCCGGGCGCAGGACGAATGCCGCGATACTTCTCCTGAATCAACTCCGCCGGCGTCCACGTCTCTTCACAGCCGTAGCCCCATTCGTCGCGCACCCGCTTGTGCAGGCACTCCGCGAAGGCTTCTGCGAGACGGTCGGCGATCGCCTCCACCATGATGGCGCTGTAGTCGTCGTTCTCCGCTTTGAACCGGTTGCTAAGCTCCTTCAGCCCGATCCCGCTGGTCACGGCAAACGCCCCAATGTGATCGGGCAGTCCTGTCTGTTTAGGCGCGATGAAGTCGGCCAGCGACCGGCACGGTTCACTCCCCTCGCGGTTGGCCTGCTGGCGGAGAAAATGAAAGCGCTCCCGCACGTCGTTCCGCATTTGGTTCGCGTACAGCTCCACGTCGTCGCCGACCGCATTCGCCGGAAACAGCCCATACACGCCGCGCGCCGTTAGCAGCCTCTCCGCCACAATCCGATCCAGCATTGCCTTCCCATCCGCAAACAAGCGCCGTGCCTCTTCGCCCTGTCGCGGGTCGTCCAGGATGCGTGGATAGATCCCCTTCAAGCCCCAGGTGTGAAAGAACGGCGACCAATCGATGAACTCTCGCAGCGTCGCCAGGGAAAAGTCATCCAGCACGCGTACGCCGGTGAACGACGGCTGCGGGATGTCCTCGCTGCGCCACTCAATCCGCGTTCTACGCGCCCGCGCCTCGTCAATGGGTACCAGCACCTGCTTGGGCGCCAGATGCGCCTTGCGCAGCGCCTCATACTCGGCCTCATGCTGCTCCAGAAACAGCGCCCGGCTGTCTTCACTCAGCAGATTTGTGGTCACCGGCACCGCGCGGCTCGCATCGACCACATGCACCACCGGCTGCTTGTAATGCGGTGCAATCTTGATCGCGGTATGCGCCCTGCTGGTCGTTGCGCCCCCGATGAGCAACGGCATCGTGAAGCCCTGGCGCTGCATCTCGCGCGCTACATGCACCATCTCGTCCAGGGATGGCGTGATCAGCCCGCTGAGCCCGATCATGTCGGCGTTTTCTTCCTTGGCGCGGGCCAGGATCTTCTCCGCCGGCACCATCACGCCCATGTCGATCACCTCGTAGTTGTTGCACGCGAGCACCACGCCCACGATGTTCTTGCCGATATCGTGCACATCGCCCTTCACCGTCGCCAGCACGATCTTGCCCTGCGCCCGCACCTCCTGCCCGGCCGCAGCCATCTCCGCCTTTTCCTGCTCCATAAACGGCGTCAGGTAGGCCACGGCCTTCTTCATCACGCGCGCCGACTTCACCACCTGCGGCAGAAACATCTTGCCCGCCCCAAACAGATCCCCCACTACGCTCATACCCGCCATCAGCGGACCTTCGATCACCAGCAGCGGCCGTCCCAGTTTGGCGCGCGCCTCCTCTGTGTCCGCATCGATGTAGGCGTCGATGCCCTTCACCAGCGCATGCGAAAGCCGCTCCTCCACGGTGCCGTTGCGCCACTCTTCGGTCTTCTTCTCCACCTCAGCGCCCGCGCCACCGCCCGCGGCCTTCAGTGCCTCGCCGTACTCCACCAGGCGCTCCGTAGCATCAGGGCGACGATTGAGCAGCACATCCTCGACCAGCACCTTCAGCTCCGGCTCAATCTCCTCATACACCTCCAGCATCCCGGCGTTCACGATGCCCATATCCAGACCGGCCGCGATCGCGTGGTACAGGAACGCCGAGTGCATCGCCTCGCGCACCTTGTTGTTGCCGCGAAAGCTGAAGGACACGTTCGAGATGCCGCCGCTCACCTTTGCATGCGGCAGGTTCTGCTTGATCCAGCGCGTCGCGTTGATGAAGTCCAACGCGTAGTTGTTGTGCTCCTCGATGCCCGTGGCGACGGTCAGCACATTCGGGTCGAAGATGATGTCCTCAGGCGGGAAGTTCACTTCATCCACAAGGATCCGGTACGCCCGCTCGCAGATGCGAATCTTCTCCTCGTAGGTGGCGGCCTGCCCTTGCTCATCAAAGGCCATCACCACCACGGCCGCGCCGTACTTCCGCACCATGGCCGCGTTCTTGCGAAAGCGCTCCTCGCCCTCCTTCAGCGAGATCGAGTTCACGATGCCCTTGCCCTGCAGGCACTTCAGCCCCGCCTCAATGACCTCCCAGTTCGAAGAGTCCACCATGAAGGGCACCTTGGCCACCTCAGGCTCGCTCGCAAGCAGCTGCAGATAGCGCGTCATCGCCGCCACGCCATCGATCATCCCTTCATCCATGCAGATGTCGATCACGTTAGCGCCGTTCTCCACCTGCTGGCGCGCGACGCTCACCGCCTCTTCATACTTGCCCTCACGAATGAGCTTCGCGAACTTCGGCGAGCCAGCCACGTTGGTCCGTTCGCCCAGCAGCATGAACACGCCCGGCTGCTGCGTAAACGGCTGCGACCCGGACAAGCGCAACGGCCGTACATGCGCCACGGGGACCCTGCCTCTCTGGTTATTCTCGGAGGAGATCTGCTGTTCCCCGCCGCTCACGCCGCCACCGCCCACTTGGGCAACGCCCGCGGCTCGCGCCCTTCCAGCGCCTTGGCGATTGCCGCAATGTGCTCCGGTGTGTTGCCACAGCAGCCCCCGGCGATGTTGATCAACCCGCCGCTTGCAAAGTCTGTCAGGTAACGCGCCATGTCCGCGGGTTGCAGATCAAAGCCAGTCGGCGATAGCGGATTCGGCAATCCCGCATTCGGATAACACGAGATCGCCACATCTGCCTTCTGCGAGAGCTCTTCGAGAAACGGGTACATCAGGTCCGGCCCCAGCGAGCAGTTCAGCCCCACGGATAAGGGCCTCACATGCTGCACCGCCGTCCAGAAGGCCTCCACTGTCTGCGCCGAGATCATCGTCTCTCCGCCGCGCCCCACCGCGGCCGAGATCATCACGGGCAAGTCCTTGTGCTCTGCGTCAAACACCTCGCGGATCGCTACCAGCGCTGCCTTGGCATTCAGTGAATCGAAGATCGTCTCGACCAGCAGCACATCCACGCCCCCGGCGAGGAGCGCCTGCACCTGGTGCACATAGGCGTCCTTCACCTGGTCGAAGGTCACCACGCGAAAGCCCGGATCATCCGCATCGGGCGAGTTCGAAAGCGACACCGTCAGCGGCCCGATGGCGCCCGCCACGAACCGCTGCCGCCCCGTCGCATTCCCTACCCGATCCGCCCACTCGCGGCACTGCCGTGCGGAGGTCTCATTGATCTCCCACGCGAGGTCATTTAACGACGCATCCTCAATGATCTTCTGGTAAAACTCCGGATCTTTGCGCCCGCCAAACTCGCGCGGATCGTCCACGAAAAACTCGCTCTGCGAGATGCTCGTCGCGCCAAAGGTATTCGTCTCGACGATGTCTGCCCCTGCTTCCAGGAAGCGGCGATGGATGTCGCAGATCATCTCCGGCTGGGTCAATGAAAAGAGATCCCCGTTATTCAACAGGTCTTTCTTCGCCCCCTCAAAGCGCCCACGCCGCATGTCGGCCTCGGTCATGCCGTAGGTGCGGATCGTGGTTCCCATGGCGCCATCGATGATGGCAATGCGCCGCTGCAGCACCTTTGCGAGCGGATGTTCTTTGGCTGGAGACATTGTCGTGCTGACCTTCTGCTTGGCCGATCCCTGAGCTGCACAGCCCAACGACCCGGATCCAAGCCTTCACAGCAGGTCGTGAGCGCGGGTGAGCTCCGTCTCGCTAGGAGCTACAACCTGCCTACGGATGATTTCAGAAACGGAGAGCTTGCGCCGACCACGCGCACCTACCGCAGTACCTCAACCTCTTCGTGCTGGGTATGCGGCAGCGCATTCGAGATCGGCACCAGCATGTCTTCCTTGCGCATCACCATGTTGGTCGCGTTCAGACTGGCCAGCTCAAAGCCGTGCCCATGGGTAATCGCATCGGTCGGGCAGGCCTCTACGCAGTACCCGCAGAAGATGCACCGGTTGTAGTCGATGTTATAAACCTTCGCATACCGCTCCGACGAGCTGATGCGCTGCTCAGCCGTATTATCCGCTGCCTCGATGTAGATGCAGTTCGCCGGGCAGGCCGCCGCGCACAAAAAGCACGCCACACACTTTTCCAGCCCATTCTCGTCCCGTTGCAGCTGGTGCTTGCCGCGATACCGCTCCTGGAACACCGCCCCGCGCAGCGGCCCCTTGCCGTCCGGATAGTTTTCCACCTCGGTGGGCTGAAATGTCTCGCGCAGGGTAATCCCCATTCCTTTCGCGATCGCGGCGGCATTGCCAAGTATGGACATAAGTCAAGTATACGGCCATGGCTTCGGCAGCCGGAGGAAGCGTTGTTGAGCCTCGATGCTCAAAGGTGATTGACATGCAGTTTTCGCCCCGTACCATTGCCGCCATGCACGGCTACGGCTTGGTACGCTCCGCTCGCGTTGCTCTTCTTGTGTTTTCGGCTCTGCTCTCTGCCGCCGCCCAGGCCCAGGCGGCTCAGACGGCCACCCCTGCCGTCGGAAGCGCGCAGACCTGCCCGGTACGCAAAACGCCGGCCAGCCCCGCAGAGGAGGCGCTCTCCCAAGGCGATCTTTCCAAGGCAGAGTCACTGTTCCGCGAAGAAAGCAAAGCTCCTGGCGTAGACGGTGACCGTGCCCGCGATGGTCTCGTCCGCACCCTGCTTCGCGAGGAGAAGTTCGACGAGGCACAAAGGGTGGCCGCCGACTGGCACACCGCCGCACCCCAGAACGGCTTGGCGCTGGCCTCCGTCGGCGAGGTCGCCTGGCGCAGGGGGCAGATCAACGAGGCGCTTCAGCTCTTCAACGCCGCGGCCAAAGTGGGCCGGTGCAATGCGCGCCTAGCCGCGAATCGAGCGGCCTTCTTCCAGCTCTACGGCATGAACGCCAGCGCCGCCGTCCAGCTCAACTTTGCCCACGAACTGGACCCAATCGACCCTGACATCACCGGCCGCTGGGACGCGGTACAGCCCCGGGCGGTGCGTCTGCAGAACGTCCAAGAAAATCTCGCCCACGCTGACTCCCTTACCCCCGAACGCCGCAAGTCCCTGGAACGCTGGCGCGATCGCCTCAGCGCTCCACCCTCTGATGCCTGCCACCTCAAAAGTTCCGTCACCAGCACCTCCATCCCCTTTCAACGCATACAGAACGGACCGCACGCTCCGGTCTACTGGGGCCTGGACGTCGCCTTTAACGGCAAGCAGCGACGCCTGGAGATCGACACCGGCGCACACGGCCTTCTCCTCAGCCGCTCGGCGGCCAATGCCTTGCATCTTGAGCCCTTGGAACAAGGCAAGTCCTTCGGTATGGGCGACGAGGGTGCGCTCTCGTCGCATCGTTCTCACGTTGAAAGCATCAAGATCGGTGGTCTTGAGTTCGAGAACTGCGATGTCGATATCCTGGAAGCCGACTCCAAGGCGCTCGCCACCCAGGACGGCCTCATCGGGGGCGATGTCTTCTCGAACTTCATTCTCACGTTCGACTTCCCTGGACGTCTTCTCAAGCTCGATCCCCTGCCGCCCCTGCCCGATGCACAGGCAAGCGCAGGCGCCCCGACGCTTGAAACGGGCTCCACTTCCGCCACCGACGCTCCGGCACGCGACGTCTACGTCGATCCGACCCTGAAGAGCTGGACCCGGGTCTTCCGGTCAGGCCACGATCTCATCCTGCCCATCAGCATCAACAGCGGACCGCTGCGGCTCTTTATCGTCGACACAGGCGCCCAGTTCGACTCCGTCTCCCCTGAGGCTGCAAGAGAGGTCGGCAAGATATCCAAAGGCTCTTATGTGGACATCGTTGGAATCTCCGGCAAGGTCAACAAAACCTACACGACCGGGCCAGTCACCCTGAGCTTCGCCAACATGCGGTACCCCTCACAAGGCATGCTCGGCCTGGAGAACACCGCAGTCAGCCGGGATGTGGGCGTCGAGATCGCCGGCTTCCTTGGGGCAGAGACACTGCACGAACTCACCATGCAGATCGATTATCGCGACGATCTCATTCACTTCTCGTACGACCCGAAGCGAGTGCAAAGGTGCTCCGGCATGAACTCGGAGACCAATCTGGGAGATTGCTACTGACGGGCGTAGGTGTTTTGTTGGAGAGAGCGACTGAGGAGTCAAGGCCAGCACTAGCACCAGACCTGAGCGACGCCTTAGCTGGCCTTGGCCTGCGCCGAGGCCAGCATCTCCTCCGCCACGCGCGCGACAGAGTTCGCCTCGTCGTACTTGTCCCCGTCGTCGCCCGCCTGCTCCCACAGCTCTTGCGCATGCCGTTCCTGAGCATGCGCCTCGTTCACGTCGATCTCGCTCGGCTTCAGTGCCTGTTCGGCGAGGATCGTCACGCGCTCCGGGAGCACCTCAACGAAGCCCCAGGCCACAAAGAACGTCTGGTTGCCCCCGCTGCCGCCATGAAGCCGCACCTCACCCGCGCCAAGCTCCGCGAGCAGCGGCGCGGCGCCATACAGCGCTTCCAGGTAGCCGCTCATCGAGGGCAGCTCTACCGCCTCAGCCGTCGCATCCAGCAGCACGCGCTCGGGCGTCACCAGCCGTACCTGCAAGAGCCCCGAGTTGTTTCCCGCCTCAGCCATCTCTACTCTCAACTCTCCACGCTTAGCTCCCAGCGCCTAGCTGCCAGCTAAGAGCTAAGCGGTAAGAAGCTCGTTACGCCGCAGCCTTCATCTTCTCGGCCGCCGCGAGCACATCTTCGATCCCGCCCTTGAGGTAGAAGGCCTGCTCCGGGATCGCATCGTGCTTGCCTTCGATGATCTCCTTGAACGAGCGCACCGTGTCTTCGACCTTCACATACGCGCCCGGAATGCCTGTAAAGACCTCGGCCACATGGAACGGCTGCGAAAGGAACCGCTGTACCTTGCGCGCGCGCGAGACGGTGAGCTTGTCCTCTTCCGACAACTCATCGATACCCAGAATCGCGATGATGTCCTGCAGATCCTTGTAGCGCTGCAGAATCTTCTTCACGCCCTGGGCCACGTCGTAGTGCTCCTGCCCGACCACGCGCGGCGAGAGAATGCGCGAGGTCGAAGCCAGCGGATCGACGGCAGGGTAGATCCCAAGCTCCGACAGGGGCCGCGACAGCACGGTGGTCGCATCCAGGTGAGCAAATGTCGTGGCCGGCGCCGGATCTGTCAAATCGTCAGCCGGCACATAGACCGCCTGCACCGAGGTCACCGAACCGCTCTTGGTCGACGTGATCCGCTCCTGCAGCTCACCCATCTCGGTGGCCAGGTTGGGCTGATATCCCACGGCCGACGGCATACGGCCCAGCAGCGTCGACACCTCCGAACCCGCCTGGGTGAACCGGAAGATGTTGTCGATGAATAGCAGCGTATCCGCATGCTCCTCGTCACGGAAGTACTCGGCGACGGTCAGCCCGGTCAGCGCCACGCGCAAACGCGCCCCCGGCGGCTCGGTCATCTGCCCATAGATCAGCGCGGCCTTGGACTTCGGCAGATCCTTCAGG
>CAXTWN010000156.1:0-8078 GCA_964248055.1 uncultured Acidobacteriaceae bacterium
ACGGAGACGTTCAGCGAGGAGACGCTGCCGGCCATGGGGATGCGCAGCAGGGGGTCGCAGGTGCGCTTGACGAGGTCGTGCAGGCCGGTGCCCTCCGAGCCGAGCACGAGGCAGACGTCTCCGCGGAAGTCGAAGTCGGTGTAGTCCGGGGTGCCGCGCTCGTCGAGGCCGCCGATCCAGACGCCGGCCGCCTTCATGGCTTCCAGGGCACGGGTGAGGTTGGTAACCCGGGCGATGCGGACGTGTTCGCTGGCGCCCGCAGAGCTTTTGGCAACAGTGGCGCTGAGGGGAGCCGAGCGGCGCTCGGGGAGGAGAATGCCGTCCACGCCGGCGCCGTCAGCGGAGCGCAGCAGGGCGCCGAGGGTGTGGGGGTCCTCGACGCCGTCGAGGGCGAGAAAGAAGCGGTCACGGTGGTTGGCGGTCGGCGCGAGCAGGTCTTCCAGAGCGAGAAAGCTCCGTTCGCGGACGAAGGCGACGACACCCTGATGGGCATCGGTGCGGGCGTAGCGGGTGAGCTGGTCGCGGGACTCGGTGTCCACGCGGACGCCCGGGGTGGTGCAGAGGGCGAGCAGCTGCTCCAGACGGGCGCCGGGCCGGGCACGCAGGACCTCGCTTACGGGATGGATCCCGTACAGGATCTCCATCCGGCCAGTGTACCGGGCGGGCTTGGTGGGGGTGTAGGGACGGAATTTGGAGGGCTGAGGTGGTTCCGCTTCGGCTTGCTGCGGCCGCGAGCACAATGCGGGGGTCTCTCCACTGCGGGAACGATGACGCCGTTCCCTCCGGTCGAGATGACGCCACCGTGCCACTTAGCGAGAACGAAAGCAAAGATAGTGGGTCAGTTTTAAACGGACTCACTACCAAAGCAAATCGGAGCGCGCCAAGGATGCGGGAGCTTGATAGGCTGGTTGTACCTCGTGCCACGATTTGTTTTTCGCCGCGAGACTTTCCAGAGGAAGTGGGCGTCAAAATCACTGTGAATTCCTCCAAGACACTGACGGCCGAAGCCGCGCGGGAGGTCGAGCGCGAGAATGCGGCGATTGCGCGCGGGCTGAAGCGCCAGGATCCTGAGCTGCTGGACCACCTGATCGAGACCTACCAGCACCGGCTGATGCGGTACCTCATGTTCCTGACCAGCAAGCGCGAGGTGGCCGAGGATCTCTTCCAGGAGGTTTGGATCCGGGTGCTGCGGCGGGGTGCGCAGTACAACGGCAAGGCGCGGTTCGACACCTGGATCTTCACCATCGCCCGCAACCTGGTGATCGATCTTTCGCGCAAACGCACCATGGCCTCGCTGGACGAGATGCGGGAGGGCGGCGAGGACGAACGGCCGTTCGAGATCGCCGAGGAGAGCCCGTCGCCGCTGGATCAGTACGAGTTCAAAGAGAATGCCGCGGAGCTGGCCCAGGTGCTGCAGGGCCTGGAGCCGAGCTATCGCGAGGTGCTGACCCTGCGCTTCCACGAGGAGATGTCGCTGGATCAGATTGCAACGCTGACCCGGGCTCCCCTTTCCACCGTAAAGTCACGGCTGTACCGTGGGCTCGCCGCGCTGAAGCCGGCGCTGCTCAGTTTGCGCGCACGTCCTAAGGGGGCGGAGGAGCTCCGATGAACGGCAAGGGGCGGAAGGGCACAGCGCTGGACGGTACTGGAAAAGAAAACGTGGCGGCATCGGCGGTGGAGATGCCGGGCGCGCGCGCGGCCATTGTGAACCGGACACATCGGGTGGTGCGGGATCAGGCGTTGCACATGCGCGAGCAGCGGCGGCGATCGCGCAGTCTGCTGGCGCCGCTGTTTATCTCGTCCGCGCTGCTGCTGGTGATCTGCTACGCCGTGTGGGCCATGATGGCGGGGTATGACCTGACCCCGACCGCGGTGCCGGATGCCAGCGATCAGATGCTGCTGTTGCTGCTGTGGTCGTTGCCGATCACGGTGGTGGTGCTGGGGATGATCTGGTTGGGCCGTAACCGTGGAAGCAGCAGCGGGGAGCAGATTCGATGAGTTCGTGGTCGGCGACGCGAGCCCCTGAGCTTTCGACCGGCGACGAGGAGCTGCGGATGATTCCGCGGTGGTCGATGGCCTTGGCGCTGGTGCTGTTTGCGGCGACCCAGTATGTCTTCCACGCGGTGATGCCGCACCACAAGCACGAGCTACTGCCCCTGCGGCTGATGATGGGCTACGCCTGGGGACAGCTGGTGGCCAGCTACGCCCTGCTATTGGGCTATGTCAGCCAGGATGTGAAGCGGCGGGATATGTCTGCCGGGCTGTGGATGCTGGTGTGCATCGTGCTGCCGGGCGGGATTGGGGCGGTGGTGTACTTCTTACTGCGGCAGCCGGTGCTTTCGCGATGCCCCAACTGCGCGACCCCGACGGCGAGCTCGTTTCACTTTTGTCCGCAGTGCCAGTTCCAGATGGCGCCGGTGTGCGGCATCTGTCACCGCGGCGTGAAGATTACGGACGTGTTTTGCACCCAATGCGGGCATGATCTCGCGGAAGACGGCGCGCCTGGGCGGCTGCGCGCGTACAGCGATTGACCTTTCGCCGGTGCGATTGCAGTTTCTCGTATAGTCGACAGCAGCTTCCATGGCCTCCGCCGCACTGACCGCCCTGATCATCGATGACGAACCGCTGGCGCGCCAGGAGCTGAAGTACCTGCTGGATCGCGCGGGCGGCGTTTCCGTGGTGGCGCAGGGGGCGAACGGCGTGGAGGCGGTCGACCTGATTCGGACACACCGGCCGGATGTGGTGTTTCTGGATGTGCGCATGCCGGGTCTGGACGGCTTTGCGGTGTTGCGCCGGCTGTTGGCCGCAGATCGTCGCTTTCCCCTGCCTCAGGTGGTCTTTGCGACCGCATTCGATCAATATGCCGTCAAGGCCTTTGAGGTCAATGCGGTCGATTACCTGCTGAAGCCCTTCGACAGCAAGCGGCTGACGCGGACCTTGGAGAAGGTACGAGCGCGAGTGCGGCCAACCGAGGCTGCAGACGAGGAACGAGGGCTCTCCGAGACGGAAGGCGCTGAACGTCTTGAACCGTCTGAGTCCATCGTGCAGGATCCGGACGGAGCAGCACCGGGCGAACGCGTGGCAGAAGCAGAGCGCCTGGGGGTTCCAGAGCCGCAGGGCTCAAGCCGCGTGCGGCTGTGGGATGTTGCCCAGGCAAAGCTGGATGCGCTGCTGCGGATGGTAGAGGAGCAGGCGGCAGGTGGCGCTCCGGCGACGACGGTCGTGCCGGGCCGCACAGGGCGCGTGGTGGTGCGTGCGGGCAACCGGCTGCTGCTGGTGGATCAAAAGGATGTGTGCTTTGCCTCGATTGAGGAGGGGCGAATCTCCGTGGTGACCAAGACGCTGGAGGGTGACTCCAACGTCCGAACGCTGGAGGAGCTGGCGGAGCAGCTGGACCCTGCGCAGTTCTGGCGGGCACACCGGTCATTCCTGGTGAACCTGCAGCACATTCGCGAGGTGGTGCCCTGGTTCAAGTCAAGCTATCAGCTGCGCATGGATGACCGGAAGGGCACCGAAATTCCGGTGAGCCGATCGCAGACAAAACGCCTGCGCGAGCTGTTCAAGCTATGAGACCGTAGCCGCTAAGGCTGAGTCGGGGCAGTGGGCGCAGGGGTCGTGGTCGCTGTGTTCGGGGGTACCGTCGCACCGGCCTTCTTCTGGTGACGTCGCTTCAGGTACGCAATCGCGTCGGGGTAGAACTCAAAGGCCACCGCGCCGATCGCTCCCTCGGCCGTCACGGTGAATCCGCGCTCCAGAGTGAGTCCGACACCGCGATCCGACGCCGGGTAGTACACGTTGGAGATGGCGCCGCCGATCAGGTTTCCGGCTATGTTGGAGTAGCTGGGCTGCCATCTTCCGTTGTCGCCCTTGCAGCGTACCGTGGAGATAGCAGCGTACCAGAGACGCCGCTTCGCGGAGCCGTGCCCAAGGCGGAAGTAGCGTGGATCCTGGTGCAACAGCGAGGGCAGGACCGCGTTTCCCCAGAAGTTGCCGTCCACGCTGTCGGCATACGAGGCGCCGTAGCGCTTGGCAAACCCGACAAAGCCCTGGCCGTACTCGGGATAGGAGTTCTGAGCCTGTTCGATGCCGGCGTCGATGCCCGCCACCGCGAAGGTAAAGGGATCGATGGAGGAGTGGTACCAAAGATCGAACTTCTGCCCTTTGGTCAGCGGCGCGGCCTCTCCGCTTTGCACGGAGTTGAAGGCGGGGACGATGCCCAGCAGCCGCTGCTTCTCCTCGGCCTTCAGCTGGTCCGCAGATTTCTGCTTCGCGGAGGGTGCAGGGGTGGTTGCGCCTTGGGCGGGTGCCGGCGCTGTCGTCTGCGATGGCGCGTCCTGGGGCGCGGAGCTGCTTGAAGAGCTCTGCGGCAGGGGTGCCTCGGGCAGCGTCACCGATGCGTCGGTGACGGTCTGTGCCGAGAGAGGCCCGCATCCGAGGGCAAAAACCAAGAGGGAGAAGACCAACAGAGATTGTTTCACTAGTAGCCTTCTATGTTAACGCTCGGGGTGGGGCCAGAGTTTCGGGCTGCCCTGCGGAGATTGTTCTCCACCAGAGATCTCGGGACCTTCTTGATCTGCTACCCTGCCGGGCATGGCGGTTGCAAAGACAGGCGATCTGCGCCCAGTGGTGGGGCGAGCAGCGCTCGTTCTGGTGCTCTGTTTGCTGCTGGTTTACCCCGTGGATTGGGCGATCTGGCGAATTCGTATGGCCTTCGGCGGCGGCATGGACAACGTGACCGTGACCTCCACGACGGCTGCTACGCTCAAGGGAAACCACTTTGAGGTGTACTCGCAGGATCAGGCTCCGGTGGCGTGCAGCCGATCCATGCTGCCGGAGGCGGGAGCGGGCGCCTGTTGGTGGCTGCGCTCGCATCCTCAGGTAATCACGCAGTATTGACGCGTTTGCCTAAGGCCCTGGGTGGCCGTGCTGCAGCCAGCCGAAGCGGTAGACCACTCCGATCGTTCCGGCGGAGGACAGGATCGAACTGCTCGCCGTGCTGGTGCTGTTGGGAGTGAAGGGAATGTCCCAGTGCTGCAGTTGACCGTCAAAAAGCACGGCAAAGTGCTGGGTGACATCCGCCTCAAAGCCCAGTCCGGGCGAGAAGATGTTGGTGGTGCTCTGCAGGTAGCGGAAGTCCTGGGCCTGAACGATGTAACCGCCGTTCTGGTAGTTCAGCTGACCTCGGCCGAACAGAATGTCCACATAGGGCCGGAAGCCGCGGTAGCGCTTCTGCACCCGAAGGCCCGCCGCGACACTCTCCTGACCGACCACACTTCCGCTGTTGATGGGGTAGGTTCCTCGAACCTCGACTGCCGGAAGCAAGCCAAAGAAGGGGTGAAAGCCGAGATCGAGACCGGCGGTGATGCCGGCGTTACGGCCACCGTCGAGCCCGGTGAAAGTGCCAGTGATCCCGACAAACGCTGAGGGTTCAAAGGTGCGACTGGCCGTCGCGACGCTTTGGGCAGCAAGGGCACGCGGGGCGAACAGGACTGCAGCAGCGGTGCAGAGTAGGGAACGAATGGGGAAGGTCCGTCGTTTCAAACCAGCTCCTTGGATGGACTCCTCCAGTATGACGGGCCGGAGGAGCCGGAGGGCGACACGTCGGGCAGAATACAGGACCGGCGGTAAGGAAGCCGAGTCTGTCACCGGAACGATCACGCAGAAGAGCACATGTGCGCCCGAGTGAGAGGCCAAACACCAAAGGAGCGCCGTGGATCACGGCGCTCCTTTGGTGTGTATGAAGTGATTGGGTCAGGTTATTGGGCCAGGGGAGTCCAGCGGCCCCACAGGGCTGTCGAGCCGTTGCCCGAGTTGGACGCGTCGGTGCTGGAGCGTCCCCAGAGTGCGGTAGCGGCGTCGGGAGTGGCGCGGCCCCACAGAGCCGTGGCGCCCCAGAGAGCCGTGAACGCTTGCGGATCGCTTCTACCCCAGAGTGCGGTCGCTCCCCAGAGTGCCGTCGCGCCGTTCGAGACGAAGGCATTCTGCCCGTAGATGTTACCGGCACCCCAGATCGCGCTTGCGGAGGCGGGGATTGTCCTGCCCCAGAGCGCGGTGGAAGACGTTACCAGCGTGACGTTCCCGGCCACCGGATCGTAGGTGGCAATCGGCGACATGGCGTAGCCGGTGGAGGGAATGGCCCAGCCGTAGAGGTAGGTGTACACGAACGCTTGCTTCAGGTCGAGGTAGCCCGCGCCCTGCGTGAACACGTCGTTGTGCGCCGTATAGCTGAGCCCGCCGATCGGGTCGGTGACCACATTCAGCTGCGGAATCACGCCCTTGTTCGCGCTGGCCATGATCAGGACTTTGATCTGATCCGGATTGAGATAGCCTGCGATGCCTACCAGGTCGGCGACGGCGCCGCTGGTGACCGCGGTTGCCATACTGGTGCCACTCAGGGGGAAGTAGGTGGTTGAGGCTGCCGGACCACCCGGGGTCATGTACCAGCTCTGCGGCGTGTAGAAGGTGGGGTTCTGCACCGCAAGGTTGGCTGTGGGAGAAGCGAGGGTGCTGGTGACCAGGTTGCCGGGCGCGATCACATCCGGCTTGCTGACCTGATCGATGAAGCTAGGGCCTTTCGAGCTGTAGCTCGCCATCACGTCGTCGGTGACGACGGCGGTGTTCATGGTGTTGGTGGCACCCACGGTGAGGACATAGGGGTCGTTGCCGGGGGCCTCGATGGTGCCGTAGCCCTCGTTGTTCAGCGCGAGGTCCCGGCCGTCGTTGCCGGCGGCGACCACGACGACGATGCCGGCCTTCCATGCCTGCTCTACAGCCTGGCAAAGCGGATCCAGCGTGTAGCTCTCGTAGATCGGGCGACCGAGCGAGAGATTGATCACCTTGATGTTGTAGATGTTCTTCAGGGTGATCGCCGTCTCCAGAGCGGCGATGACGGCCGAATCGGAGCCTTCGCCGTTCTCGTCGAGCACGCGGAGGTTGATGAGGTTGGCACCGGGCGCGATACCGAGGAAGGTGTGCGAGAAGCCCTTGCCGGTGGAGTCCGTGCCGTTGCCCGCGATCAGTCCGGCGACGTGCGTGCCGTGACCATACGCATCTGCCGTCGTCGTTTCGTTGGGCACGAAGTTCTGGCTGTACACGATGCGGGCGGGACCATTTTTCTTCGAGGGGCTCAAGTCGTCGACCGCATTGATCCCGCTGTCAATGACGGCGACACCCACGTTCTGACCGTTGTAGCCGTTTGAGATCGCCCAGGGCGCATTGATAGGCTCTGCGGTGAACTCAGGGCTTGTGCCGATGGGGGTTACCGGGCCGGCGGGCGGTGTCGGCGCGACGGGACCTGCTGGGGGTGTCGGCGGAGTCGGAGGTGTGGGGGGCGTCGGAGGTGTGGGTGTCGGCACCTGACGGGCAGCGACGGGCCGATCCAGCGAGACGTACGCTACCCCGGGGCGATTCGCCAGTGCAGTCAGTTGTGAGGCGGGAACGTTGGCGGCGAGGGCCTTGATGGAGTGCATCCGGTGGGAGAGAGCGCCGAGGTTGCTGACCGCGGTGGCTTCATCGTCGGACGGATCGCTCAGGTACTGCACGATGACCGGAACGGTGGGCGTCGTGGCAGCATCCACATCCGCCGAGCACTTCGGATGTTTGCAGGTCGCTGAGGCTGAGAGTGAGATCGAGATCGCCCCGGTGAACACCAGGGCGAAACGGGATGCGCGAGACCATGCGGTCATGAAAACAGCTCCAAGAGAAGTGGTTCAGCTGCTTCTTCGCTGCCCGGAGGCGGACGAGATGCAGGAAAGCAAAGGCTGGCTCGGAGGAGGCAGCGAAAGTGTGTCTTTGAGGCCCGGGGACTTCCTGAAAGTAAGCTCGCGCCACTGGATCGCCAATACAACCGTTGGGGCGCTATTGCAACGAAGGTGTGAGTAACTTTTCAGTAACCGGGTGATGCCCAGGTCGCTCGGGCGTGGGAGAGAGGTGCTGGAGCAGGACATCGGCGGGTACCGGAAGGGTGCGCAGAAGCCGTTGCAAGGCAGGATGCGTAGCCCGCGGGACCTCCTGGACAGGGAGGCATTCCTGGATGCGGCCCTCGTGCAGAAGGGCGACCCGGCTGCACAGCCGCAGCA
>CAXTWN010000157.1:0-8026 GCA_964248055.1 uncultured Acidobacteriaceae bacterium
GCCGGTGGCAGGCCCGGGGGAGCTGGTGCTGCGGGTGGAGGCGGCACTGACCTGCGGCACGGATCTGAAGGTGTATCGACGCGGCTACCATGCGCGCATGCTGACGCCGGACCGGCTGTTTGGGCATGAGGCGGCAGGAACCGTGGTCGCGTGCGGAGAGGGCGTGACGGGCTTTCGGGTGGGGGATCGGGTGGTGCCCATGAACTCGGCGCCGTGCGATACGTGCTATTTCTGCCGCAACGGGCAGCAGAACCTGTGCGACGATCTGCTGTTCAATAACGGGGCGTATGCGGAGTTTCTGCGTGTGCCGGCGCGGATCGTGGAGAAGAACACCTTGCGGGTACCGGAAGCGATGCCGATGGAGCATGCGGCTTTGAGCGAGCCGCTGGCCTGCGTGGTGCGCGGGTTGGAGGAGACGGGCGCGCGTGCGGGGCAGACGGCGATTGTGTTGGGCGCGGGCCCGATTGGGCTGCTGTTTGTGCATGCGGCCGCCTTGGAAGGCATGCGAGTGATCGCAGTGGTAAAGCGCGCGGATCAGGTGCGGACCGCGGCGCGCTTGGGGGCGGATCAGGTGCTGCGGGTTGGTGATGTGGCGGACCCGGTGGCGGCGGCGCGGGCGTTAACGCCGGAGAGTCGCGGGGCGGATGTGGTGTTTGAGGCCGTAGCGACGCCGGAGGCTTGGCAGTGGGCGGTGGCGATGGCGCGCAAGGGTGGAGTCGTGAACCTGTTCGGCGGGCCGCCTGCGGGCACGACGGTGAGCCTGGATACGAATCTGCTGCACTACTCGGACCTGACGGTAAAGGCGAGTTTCCACCACACGCCAGGGACTGCGCGTCGGGCGTTTGCGTTGTTGGCGTCGGGGCGGTTCGACTGCGAGTCGTTTCTTACCGGGACGGCAACGCTGGAGGAGGTGCCGGAGGTCTTCGAGCGCATGCTGACGCGACCGGCCGAGGGCGTCGCAGCGCAGATCAAGACGGTCGTGTATCCGGGGGCGGTTGCTTCCGCGGCGCGGCATTCGGGTGAGGCGATGGAAGCAGCAGGGGCACAGCGATGAGTCTTGGGGTCGCGTACGCGACGGGTTCGCTGGAGGGCGCGCCGGAGGTGTACCGCACGCCGGCGACGCGGCCGTCGCTCCCGGAGGCGCAGGCATGGTGCAAGCACCTGGCGGAGACGCACTATGAAAATTTCCACGTGGCGACCTTCTTCCTGCCGCTGAAATTACGGTCACATTTTCACAGTGTGTATGCGTTCTGCCGAACCTCGGACGATCTGGGGGATGAGGTGGGCGATGTTGCCGTAGCGACGCGGCTGTTAGCGGAGTGGCGAGCGATGTTGCACGAGTGCTTCGCGCACCCGGAGCAGTCGCGACATCCGGTGTTCGTGGCGCTGCAACCGACCACCGCTTCGTGCCGGCTGCCAAGGGAGCCGTTCGACGATTTGATCACCGCGTTTGAGCAGGATCAGGTGTATACGCGGCATGCCTCCCTCGCCACGCTCGAGGAGTACTCACGCTACTCGGCGAACCCGGTGGGACGTTTGGTGCTGCTGCTGAGCGGATATCAGGACCCTGAGATCCTGCGGCTTTCGGATGAGATCTGTACGGGGTTGCAGCTGGCGAACTTCTGGCAGGATGTGGTGACCGATTGGGTGGATCACGACCGGCGGTATCTGCCGGCGGATGCGATGGAGCGCTTCGGGGTGACGGATCAGCAGATCGCGGAGCGGCGCTTTGATGAGCACTTTCGCGGACTAATGGAGTTTCTGGTCGAGGATGCGCGCGCACGACTTCTGCGTGGGCAGCGCATCGCGACGCTGGTGGAGCGGGATCTCGCATCGACGCTGTCGCTGTTTGCCAAAGGTGGACTGGCGATCCTGGATGCCATTGCGGCGCAGGGGTATGACACGCTCCACAAGCGGCCGGTGGTGACGAACGCCGCCAAGCTGCGCCTGCTGGGCGGGGCGCTGGTGGGCAAGCTCGCGTCCTCGGTCTCCCGAGCGAAGCCGGCGCGGGCTCGGGTGGCATGAGCGAGGCGCAAAGCTCCGAACTGCATTCGGCGTACGCGTTCTGCCGGGGGATTGCGCGGCGCGAGGCGAAGAACTTCTACTGGGCGTTTCGTGCGCTGCCACGGCACAAGTCGGACGCGATGTGCGCGGTGTATGCGTTTATGCGCAAGGCGGACGATCTAGCCGATGACGAATCGATGCCGGTCGAGGCACGGTGCGAGGCGATGCGCGAGTGGACGGAGGCATGGCACCGGTCGCGCAGGGCGGGGACAGCGGAGCCGCTGTTTCTTGCGGTAAACGACACCCAGCGGCGATTTGGGATCTCCGATACGCTGCTGGAGCAGCTTGTGGCCGGAACGACGATGGACCTGCAGCCGCAGCCTGAGGGGACGGTGCGGCTGCGCGAGACAACCCTCACCGAGGGCGGGGTGAGCGGCGGCGAGTACCTGGCATACGAGACCTTCGAGGCACTGTATCGCTACTGCTACCTGGTGGCGTCGGTGGTGGGGCTCGTCACTATACGGATCTTCGGGTATCGCGACCCGCAGGCCGAGATCCTGGCGGAACGGACGGGTGTTGCCTTTCAACTGACCAACATCCTGCGCGATGTGCGGGAAGATGCGGAGCGCGGGCGCGTGTACCTGCCGCTGGAGGATCTCGCGAGCAACAACGTGCCACCGGAGCACTTGTTGCGTGCGACGCAAAACGTGTAGATCTCGCAGGACTCCGTATCATTAAAAAAAAAAGAGATCGCGCGGGCAGAGGTGTACTACCGGAGCGGCTACGAGTTGATCCCGCTCATCGACCCGGATGCGCGGCCCGCCATGCGGGTGCTGGTGACGATCTACCACCGCTTGCTGAAACGGATTGCGAGCGATCCCGAGGCTGTGTTTCGCGAGCGGGTGTCGGTGCCGACGGCGGAGAAGCTGGGGATCCTTGGCCGGGGAATGGTGGGTTCTTTGTTGGCGAGGCGCTCGTGAGCGCCCAGAGCACCCCGGATGTGCTGATCGTTGGCGCGGGGCTGGCGGGCCTGTCTGCCGCGGTGGCGTTATCGGGTGCGGGGGCGCGAGTGACGCTGCTGGAACGCAAGCCGTATGTAGGCGGGCGGGCCTATTCGTACGTGCATCCGGCGCTGGAAGAGGAGATCGACTCGCAGCACGTGATGCTGGGGTGTTGCACAAATCTGGTGGACCTGTGCGCGTTGGCCGGCGCGAGTGGCAAGCTTCGCTGGTATGACCGGATCCAGTTTCTTGAGCCTGCGACCGAGGCGCGGCCAGTGCAGGCCAGTGAGATCGGTGCGGGTACACTGCCCGCGCCGTCGCACTCGGCCCTAAGTTTCCTGCGCGCCCCGATGCTCCGGATGCGCGATAAGATCACGATTGCGCGGGGGTTAACGGAGTTCGTGCGAGGGTACCCCGCGGGCGACGCGGAGCCGTTTTCGGCCTGGCTGACGCGCACGGGGCAGACGGAGCTTGCGATACGCCACTTCTGGGAGCCGGTGGTGGTGGGGGCGCTGAACGATGCGTTCGATCGCTGCTCCACGCGCTATGCGGGGCAGGTGTTTCATGAATCATTTCTGTTGAACCCGGAGGGCGGACGACTGGGGATACCGACCGAGCCGTTATCGAGCTTTTACACGGCGTTCGCGCGGCTGGCCGAACGGCAGGGAACCGAGGTGCGACTGCGCGCGAGCGTGGAAGCGCTGGCGCGCACTCCGGATGGGCTGTGGCGGGTTCGGGTGAGCGCTGGCTCGGAGGTGGAGGCTCAGCAGGTGTTGCTGGCGCTACCGTTTGAGGGCACAGCGAAGCTGTTGGGCGGGTTCGCAGGTTCCGCCCGGGTGCGGGAGGTCTGCGAGGATCTGAAGCAGTTTGTGCATGCGCCGATCACGACGGTGCACCTTTGGTTCGATCGACCGGTGACGGAGATGGACCATGCGGCGCTGCTGGATACCCGCATCCAGTGGATGTTCAACAAGACACAGATCCGCGGCGGCGGCGGCGAGGGTGCGGGGGAGTACCTGGAGCTGACGATCAGTGCGTCGTTCGCTGAGCTCCGCATGGGGCGCGACGAGATCCTGCAGGCAGCGCTGGCGGAGTTCGCACGCTTTTTCCCGAAGGTGCGGGAGGCGAAGCTGGTGAAATCCGGCGTGCTGAAGGAGGCGCGGGCGACGTTTTCCGTCGTGCCGGGGCTGGATCGGTTTCGGCCGGCGAACGATGCGCTCGGTGAGGGGCTGTATCTGGCGGGAGACTGGACGCGGACAGGGTGGCCTTCGACCATGGAGGGCGCGGTGCGCAGCGGGCGCTTGGCGGCCGAGGCGATGCGCAGGGATCAGGGTGGGGGCGGAAGGTTTGTCGTGCCGGATCTGCCCGCCAGCGGAGCCATGCGCTGGTTGGTGTGATGGGCCTGCGCCAGGCTTAGGGCTGGGGCCGGCGCTGACCCCAGAGTTCGGAGAAGACCGGCTTCATGTCCGCCCAGATGGTGGTCCGCGGTGCGGTGCGCGGAACCAGGGCTCTGCGAAGATTGGACAGCGTGATCAGGGGGAAGGCGAGGAAGTACGCGAAGCTGCCGCCGGCTCCGTTGCGGGGACTTGAAACGAGCAGGTTGGTAACAGCAACGCCGACACCGAAAAGGGTAAGCCCGTAGGCCAGCACGGAAAGTGCCGTGGCGTTCAGCCTTGTTCGCAGGAGTTCGAGGGTCGGCGGTGGCCAGAGCGCCTCATCGATGCCGCGCCGCAGGGCCGCGGCGCTGCTGTAGGCGGCCCAGAGAGCAAGGCCGAAGGGAAAGGCGAAGCCGAAGAGGAACTTTAGAACGCTCTGGTGGGACTGGGTCACGTGGATCGAAGAGCGCGTGGGCCAGGCGGCCCAGCAGGCGTCGGCAAAGGGGATCAGACTGGCGCCTAGGCCGAGCGCAGCCAGCCGATGCGGCGGAAGACGGTGCTCCAGCTTCATGGGAGTGAGTATAGCGCCGGTGCGTTTCTGACCGTCGCGCAGTGAGAGGGGTCGGTTGGAGCGACTCTTCGCGGCTCCGTGGTGTGCTGCGGGAAGCAAAATACAGGGGTCTCTCCGCTCCACGAACGATGAACCCGTTCGTTCCGGTCGAGATGACAGCTGTACCCGCTACACGCAGACAGCTACACGCAGACAGCTACACGCAGACAGCTACACGCAGACAGCTACACGCCCACAGCTACACGCAAACAGCTACAAGCCAACCGCTACCTGCAAGCAACTTTCACGAAGCGTGCTTTAGTGAGAGACCAGCACAACGCCGAGGGCGACGAAGCCGACGGCGAGCCAGCGGCGGCGGTCGACGTTCTCATGAAGAAAGAGCTTGGCCGCGACAGCGTTGCCGATGTAGTTCAAGGCGCCGATGGCGGGGGCGGCGAGGGAAAGGTCCACGAGGCTGAGGGTGTAGAGCATGGCGAAAAAATTGAGCGCCATGCAGAGGGCGCCGGCGAGAAAGATGGGGCTGGCGAGGACGGCGCGGATCGTGCCAGGGAGGCCGGCGCGCTGGCGAATGAGATCGAGGTCGCCAAGGCGGCGCATGGCCGCGGCAATCAGGCACTCACCGGAGATGGCGAGGGCGGCGACCAGGAGGATGGCGGCCCACCCGCGGACGATCTGCGGGCCGTACAGGTGCGCGTGGGTCTGGAGCTGGGCCGGAAGCTGATTCTGGGATTGGGCCTGGAGGGAGATCAACGGCCGGCTCCGACGTCCAGAGCGGCGAGTTCGGCGGTAGGTTGCGGATTCTGGGTGGAGTCGGTGCGTGAGGGCCCGCCGGCGACGAAGCCGACCGCGGAGACGATAAGCAGAATGCCGGTCCAGCGATAGGCGGAGAGGTGTTCGTGAAGCCACAGGCGGCTGATGAGAGCGAGCACGACGTAGCCGAAGCCCGTGGCGGGCATGACGAAGGTGAGGTCGGCCCAGCTGAGCGCGGTCATGTAGCTGGCGAAGAAGCCGATCAGGAGCACAATGCCGGCAAGGATGAAGGGGTTGAAGAGCGCGTGCCAGAGAAGGCCGAGGTGGTGAGGGTCGACCGGGCCGATCTGCGCCATGCCCCGCGAGAGCAGCGAGTCACCCACGGAGGCGGTGAGCATGACGGCGACGAGGATCGCGTATTGCGAGGGCTTGAGGCGATGCTTCATGGAGTTCTGCAAGTGAAAACCCGGGTTCCGAAGGGCTTTCGGACCCGGGTAGATGGTGAGGTGGTTGTTAGGCCTAGACGCTACCGACGTGACCCTGACTCATGAAGCGGAAAGCAGATCCTTCACTACGTTCAGGATGACAACTTCTTAGGAGCACCCGTTACTACTCCTGTTGAAGCGATCCTTTGCACGTAAAAGTTGGAAACGGCCGCGGCTAGGCGTTCATGCTGACCGATTCCTGTTGCCGGAGCGCGTTCTTTTCCTTGGCCTCGCGGACCATCTTGTTGCGCTCGCCCCGAATCTTCATAAAGCTCCTGGCCTCCTGGTAGAGACGCGGGACGTCGCGGTTGACGATGGCCTTCCACACGACACGGGCGGCGGCCTTGGGCCGGAAGTAGTACTCGTCGTAGAACTTGTGGAGCATCTCGAAGACGTACTCGGCGGGCAGGCCGGGGTACTCGATGTGCGCCATCTGGTGACCGCCGGCGTCGCTCATCACGTTGCCGTTGGTGATGAAGTTGTTCTTCTCGGCGTACTCGTAGAACTCGGTGCCGGGAAAGGCGTGCGCGATGGAGATCTGGACGGTCTCGCAGTCCAGGGTCTTGGCGAAGTTGATGGTGTTGCGAATGGATTCCTTGGTCTCGCCGGGGAGACCGAGGATGAAGTCGCCGTGAATGACGAGGCCCAGGTCGTGGCAGTCCTTGACGAAGTCGCGGGCGCGTTCGACCGTGGCGCCCTTCTTGATGTTCTTGAGGATCTGTGGATCGCCGGACTCGAAGCCGACGATGAGCAGCCGGCAGCCCGCATCCTTCATGGCCTGCAGCGTGGCGCGATCCGTGGTGACGCGCGAGGTGCAGGACCAGGTGAGGCCGAGCGGCTTGAGCTTGGCGCACAGCTCGATGGTGCGGGCCTTCTGGATGTTGAAGGTGTCGTCATCGAAGAAGAACTCCTTGACCTCAGGGAAGTTTTCCTTCGCCCACTTCATCTCGGCCGCGACGTCATCGGTGGAGCGCTTGCGCCAGGCGTGGCCGGAGAGGGTCTGCGGCCAAAGACAGAAGGTGCACTGTGCAGGGCAACCACGGGTGGTGTAGAGCGAGACGAACGGATGGAGCAGGAACGGCACGTTGTACTTGGTGACGTCCATGTCACGCTTGTAGATCTTGGTGGCCCAGGGCATGGCGTCGAGATCTTCGATCTGCGGGCGGTCGGGGTTGTGCTGGACGACGCCGGTAGCCGGGTCCTTGTAGCTGATGCCGAGGATCTCGGGAAGTGATTTGCCGTTGGCGAACTCCACGACCGAGAGGTCGAACTCGCGGCGGCAGACAAACTCGATCGCTTCGCACTCGTTCAGGGCGCGGTCAGGATCGGTGGTCACCGGAGGGCCGACGAAGGCGATCTTGATGGAGGGATTAGAGGCCTTGATGGCGCGCGCGAGGCCGTGATCGCCGGCCCAGCCGACGGTCGAGGTGAAGAGCACGAGGAACTCATAGCTCTTGGCGGTCTCGATGACCTCGTCGGCCGAGATGTGGTGCGGTGGCGCGTCAAGGAGCTTCGAACCCTCCAGCATGCCGGCGGGATAGGCGAGCCAAACGGGGTACCAGTAAGACTCGATCTCGCGGGTGGCGGGCCAACGGGAGCTGGCGCCACCGTCAAAGTTTTCAAAGGAGGGAGGGTTCAGAAGAAGCGTCTTCAAAGGTGCCATAACTCTCTCTAGATTACCATCCGAAGCCTCCGCTGCACCGGTCCCGGTGCAGGGCAAAAGCTGATCGGAGCTGGCCCGCCGCTACGGATGGGGCGTGGCGGGCGGCGCGGGCGTGATGGTGGTGGGTGAGGGCGCGGACGAGGTCGGCGCCGAGGGCAGGCTGGACGGGCTGGTCC
>CAXTWN010000158.1:0-8016 GCA_964248055.1 uncultured Acidobacteriaceae bacterium
AGAAGAAGGAGGGCGGCGAAGGGGGCGACGACGAGAAGGAAGGCGGGGACGACAAGAAGGACGACAAGAAGGACGATCAGGAGAAGAAGCCACCCGCGAAGGACCGCGCCGCTGGCTGGGTAAAGCAGCATCCGATTGGCACGGGCGCCATCGTCCTCGCGTTTGTGCTGCTGGTGATTGGAACAATCTGGTTGTTTCACTACCTGGGCAGCTACGAAAGCACCGACGATGCGTTTGTGGAGGGGCACACGGATCCCATCAGCGCGCGCATCAGCGGCTTTGTGACGGGCGTGTATGTGGAGAACACCTACCGGGTAAAGAAGGGACAGCTGCTGGTGCAGCTGGATCCGCGCGACTACCAGGTGAACAAGGAGCAGTCGACCAGCAATCTATCGCAGGCCAAGGCGAACGTGGCCGCGCAGCTGCCGAACGTGCCGATCACCGCGACCAATCAGTCGACGCAGGTGGTCGAGGCTCAGCAGAACGTGCGCAGCTCGGAGGCCAATGTGCTGGCCAGCGAGGAGCGGTATCGCTCGGCGGTTGGAGATCTGCAGCAGGCGGAGGCCAACCAGGCGAACGCCGATCGCGAGGCGGAGCGCTACCGGCTGCTGGTGGTGAAGGAAGAGGTCTCGCGCGAGCAGTATGACCAGCATGAGACCGACGCGCGCGCACAGGCGGCGGTAGTCGCGTCGCGGCAGGAGACCGCAGCGGCGGATGCCAAGCAGGTGACGCAGGCCGAGGCCTCGTTGCGGCAGGCGCAGGCGCAGTTAAAGCAGGCGCAGCAGAATCTGCCCCGGCAGGTGGCAATCCAACGCGCGACGCTCCAGCAGCGCCAGGCGAGCGAAGAAACGGCCAAAGCACAGGCGGACCGCGACGAGCTGAACCTGGAGTACACGCGGATCTATGCGCCCGAGGACGGCATCATCGGCGACAAGAATGTGCAGCTTTCCTCCGAGGTGACGCCTGGGCAGGAGATGTTTGCGCTGACGCAGACCAACGACATCTGGGTCACGGCGAACTTCAAGGAGACGGAAATCACCAACATGCATCCGGGCCAGTCGGTGGTGATTTATGTGGATGCCCTGAAGATGAACTTTCAGGGCTATGTGGAGGCGCTGCCGGGTGGAAGCGGCGCGATCTACAGCCTGCTGCCGCCCGAAAACGCAACGGGCAACTATGTGAAGGTGGTGCAGCGGCTGCCGGTGCGGATTCGCTTCAAACCGGGGCAGCCGGGAGAGGATCGGTTGACACCAGGGATGTCGGTGGAGCCGAAGGTGTGGGTCAAGTGACGGCGGTTGCGCCCGGGGAGCGTCGCTGATGCCGGGCGGAGCGGATGCCGGCTGGAAGCCGAAGGCAAATCCATGGCTGATCGCCGTGGCGGTGATGATCGCGACGTTCATGGAGGTGATGGACACCTCGATCGCGTCGGTCGCCGTGCCCTACATCGCGGGCTCGACGGCCTCCACGACCGATGAGGCCGAGTGGGTGCTGACGGTGTACCTGGTGGCAAACGCGGTGTTTCTGCCGGCCAGCAGCTACTTTGCCCAGCGCTTCGGGCGCAAGAAGTTCCTGATGGGCTCCATCATGGTATTCACGGTGGCCTCGGTGCTCTGCGGCATCGCGCCGTCGCTGGGCTTCATCCTTGCCGCACGCATCATCCAGGGAGCGGCGGGCGGCGCGCTGCAGCCGCTGTCGCAGTCCATCCTGATTGAGAGCTTTCCGCCGGAACAACAGGGACAGGCGTTGGGGCTGTATGCACTGGGCGTGGTGCTGGCGCCGGTGATCGGGCCGGCGTTCGGCGGCTACCTTACCGTGGCGGTCTCCTGGCGATGGGCGTTTTATATCAACGTGCCGATCGGCGTCCTCGCCCTGCTGCTGCAAGGCCGGTTCCTGGAAGATCCGCCCTCGATCAAGAACGCCAAGCCGGGCAAGCTGGATGGCGTGGGCCTGGGCTTGCTGGGGCTCTGGATCGCCGCCATGCAGTACATGCTGGACAAAGGGCAGGAGCAGGACTGGTTCGGCGATCTGCGCATCCGCTGGGCGATCGGCGTGATGGTCGGTGGCCTGATTCTGTTTATTCTGCGTGAGCTGTTTCACCCGCGACCGCTGGTGGATCTTCGGGTATTCAAGAATCGCAACCTGGCGTTTGGCTGCGTGCTGATCTTCATCCTCGGCATCGGCCTGTACGCGCTGACCACGATTCTCCCGATCTTCTACCAGAACTCGCTGGGCTATGACGCGTACAAGGCGGGACTGGCGGTAAGCCCGCGCGGTCTGGGATCGTTTGTGGCGGCGCTGCTGGTGGGTGCGGCGACAAGCAAGTTCGATCCGCGCAAGATTGTGGCGGGCGGCTTCGCCGTGCTGGCGGCGTCTACGCTGTGGCTTGGCTTTCTCACGCTCGACATTTCACCCTGGTCGCTCTTCTGGCCGATCACCCTGGGCGGCGTGGGCCTGTCCATGGTGTTTGTGCCGCTCTCCAAGGTGGCGCTGGGCACGCTTTCGGAGAAGCAGTCCGGCATCGGCAGCGGCGTGTTCAACTTCATGCGCAATGTGGGCGGCAGCGTCGGCATCTCGGCGGCGAACACGATTTCGCAACGCCATGCCCAGTCGCATCGCTATGAGCTGTTGCACTGGTTTTCAAGCGGCAACTGGATCTATCAGCGAACACTGGAGCTGCGCACCATGCAGCTGGGCACGCACTCCGGGCCGCGAATCGCGTCGCTGCGCGCGCTGCAGCTGACCAGCACCGGGCTGACCAACCAGGCGCAGTTGTGGGCCTATGTGGATGTGTTCCGGTACATGGTGCCGATTCTGGCGATCTGCGTGCCCGGGGCGTTTCTGCTGAAGAAGCCCAAGCCTGGAGCGCAGGGCGCAGCGTAGTCTCCTATCGCCCTCAGGCGCGTGAGGACGCGGCCTGGATGGCCTGCACCTCGGCCGTGTAGGCCAGCGTGGGGTGCAGATCGGCGTCAAAGGGCAGGCAACGTTCGGGCAGCCTGTCCGCGCGGGCGTCTTCGCCGTTCAGCCAGGTGTACCGGTCGGTGAGGCCCCAGGTGAGCACGGCGACCACGTCTGCGTTTGCGAGCGTGAGGTTGAGGAAGTCGCGATAGGTATTGGCGACGGCCTGGTCGCGAGTGGCGATATCGGGTGGAAGGGCGCGGTCGTTGACGTCCATCTCCGTGAGCATGATCTTGAGGCGCATGGCCTGCACCTGTTGCATGAACTGCTGCAAGCCCGGGCCGTAGTGATGGTTGCCGCCCGCAGCGATGTGCGCCTGGATGCCGACCGCATGGAGAGGCACGTTGCGCGCCTGCATGCCGCGCAGCAGTTCCAGCACGGCAGCACGTTTCGCGGCGTCTGCCGGCCCTTCGCCTTCGATGCCGTACTCGTTGTAGCAGAGCAGCGCAGTAGGATCGACGCGGTGCGCGGTGCGGAAGGCGAGGTCGAGGTAGCCGGGGCCGAGCAGCTGGTACCAAGGCGAGTTGCGCATCCCGCCGGGGAGGCCATCCTCGACCTGAATGGCCTCATTCACCACGTCCCAGCTGTGCACGCGGCCGGCATAGCGGCTCGCCACGGTTTCGATGTGATTCACCAGCACGGAGGGCGCGGTTGCGGCCGTAACGTAGCCGGCAAACCACCGCGGCAGCTGGCGGTGCCAGACGAAGTTGTGCCCGCGCACCTTCATGTTGTTTTCCTGGGCGAACGCGAAGAGTCGATCGGGGCCGTCAAAGGCGAAGCGGCCGGGCTCGGGATGGATAGGGCCGAATTTCATCTCATTTTCGGCGACGACGATGTTGGCCTGCTGCCGAAGGAGCTGCGTGTAGAGCTCGTCGGTGCCCAGCGCATGCACCGTGACGGCACAGCCGACCAGGAGATTGCGGCTGCTGGCCGCTTCGCGGATCGTGGGCAGGTGCGGCGGAACGCTCGCCTGGTACGCCGGCGTACCCGGAGGCAGCGTGCGGGCGGATGGCGCGGCGGTCTGGGTCTGCGGCTGCGTGTGAGCCTGCGCTTGCGCGTAGCCGGCGAGTTCGAGGCTTGCCGCCGCGCCCAGGAGAGAGGCGCCGTGAAGGAAGGTTCGCCGCGTGATGGCCATGAGGTTAGTTTGGCATCGATTGCTCCTTTGATCGCGAGGAATGACCGTGGCGGTGACGGCAGCGCGCCTACACTGTGTCCATGCGCGAAGGCCGCATTCTGGCGCTGGATGTGGGCGACCGCCGGATCGGTCTGGCGATCACCGACGGCCTCCGCCTGACGGCACAGCCGTTGTTTACCGTGCACCGGACAAACCTGCGCGCCGATTTGAAGGCGATCGGGCGGTTTATTCGCAAGCATGACGTGACGGTGCTGGTGGTGGGCCAGCCGCTGCACGCGGACGGCTCGCCGAGCCCGCAGTCGGCCAAGGCCGAGGCCTTTGCGGCGGCGCTGTTTGCCGAGCATCCGGGGCTGGCCCATCATTTGCTCGATGAGCGGCTGACCACCCGCGAGGCCCACGCCCTGTTGGACCAAGGAGGCGTGCGCCGGGGTGCGGCCGATCGGCGCTCCCGCCAGGAGCAGATCGATCAGGTTGCCGCCACGCTGCTGCTCGAGGCGTTTTTGAGCCGGGAGCAAGGGCCGGCGTTGTTGCCGGATCCGGGCTAGACCCGCGCTCTGCGGCGGGTTGCGGCGCCCGGTCGGGCCGCCCGGCGAGCTATAATGGTGCTTGATTTCCCGCCGCCGCGCTCGCCTGAGCGCCACTCCGGCGCAAGGCAGAACACACCCATGCAGGACATCAAGAAAGCTCTTGACGAGCAGATTCGTCAGCTCGAATACGAACTCACGACCGAACTTCCGGCCGAGATAAAGAAGGCCGTCGCGCTGGGGGACCTCTCCGAAAACGCCGAATACCACATGGCCAAGCAGCGCCAGGAGTTTGTGAACGCGCGCCTCGGCCAGCTGAAGCGGCGCATGGGCGAGCTTTCGCTGGTAAACCTCGACAACATCCCCCGCAACAAGGTCGGCTTCGGCTCCACCGTGGAGGTGCACGATGAAGCGAAGAACGAGACGCTGACGTACAAGCTCGTGACCAGCGAGGAATCGGACGTGTCCAAAGGGCTGATCTCGACCACCTCTCCGATCGGCCGCGCCCTGATCGGCAAAGAGGTAGGGGACATGGCCACGGTGGTTACGCCCAACGGCAAGCGCGAGCTTGAGGTGCTGAAGCTCACGACCATCCACGACGCAGCCTCCCTTTAGAAAAGAAAGGTCGCCGGCAGGCGCAAAAGGCAGTACGCTTCTGGCGTGCTTTCCCTTCTCCTTTGCTTCCTGCTGCGCGTTCCCCAAACGGCCGCGCCGTCGGTGCTCCCTGCCGTCTCTGCGCCTGCGCTCGTAGCAACACAGGAGGCGCTAACATCAGCCCTCGTCGGTCACTGGGTCGGCGTTCTGGAGTATCGGGACTACAGTGAGCCGGCAAACTCGACCAAGCGCGTCTCCGTGCCGGCCTGGCTCACGATCCGCAAGGCGCCTGAAGGTGTCTTTCTGGAGACGACCTACGACGATGGCCCTTCTAAAGTCCTGTTCGAGCACGAAGCGCTGGTGCTGGACCTAGCCCAGGGAAGATACAAGGTGATAGGGACGGACGCGGTGCTGCAGGACTGGCAGATCTCCGGCGCGGAGTCGCTACAAAACGGCCGGGGTCAGCTGATCCTCACCGGGGCTGGTACGGATAACAACAAACCCGCCGAGGTTCGTACGATCTGGACCGTGCGACGCAATCTGCTCAGCTGGATGGAGGAGGTGCGTCCTGCAGGATCCACGGAGCCCTTTGTCTTTCGGCATCGGGAGACCTACACGCGCGCTGAGACGCCGGCTGCCACGGGCGTTGCACCCCGCTGAGCAGGACCCAAACAATGAAAAGCGCCGAAGCTCTTGGCTCCGGCGCCCGCTGTGCTGCGCAGGTTATTGAACGTCTTTGCCGGCTTCGAGGTGCGACTCCAGGAAGTACAGCTCCTCTTCCGCGTCGACGATGAGCTGGTTATAGAAGTCTGAGGTCGGGCCGTCGCCGAGCTCGTCAATCTTGTCAGAGGCCTCGCGGAACTGCTTGGCGTACTCGCCGAGCGAGTTGGCCAGCGCCTCAACGTGTTCCGGGCCGCTCAGCGCCTCGACGTTGTAGGCCGTAATGGGCGAGTTGGCGGCCGACATCCGCACGGTGCCATTGGCGGTGCCGCCCAGCTGCGTGATGCGCTCGGCGATCTCGTCGATCTGCTTGAAGATGGTCTTCGCCACCGCGTCGAACACCAGATGCAGCTGGTAGAAGTTCAAGCCCTTCACGTTCCAATGGGCGTACTTCGCCTGCGAGTACATGTCCAGGGACGCGGCCAGGGACACGTTCATGACGTCGACGACCTTTTCCTTGACATCGTCCGGGAGCGCTACCCGGTTCTTGTACATGCGCTTCACCGTCTTGGGATTCAACCCGTTCTTTACGCTGTCCACTTTTGCCATGCTTGAGTTCCTCTCAGGCTTCCACGCCCATCCGGCGTGGCCGTTCTCGGTCGCCTTCTGCTGGTTTGGATGCACGGATGGCGGACGCCGGCTGGCCGCAGCCCAAGTCATCGCAGATGTCCGATCTTGCGCGCGCTACACTGAATCGGGCGTTTGGGTGACGCCCTTGGGCGAAATGACTTGGACTAGCGCGTTTGGCAAGGGTTCCGGCTGGCTGCTGCAGAAGATCGTCAACGGCCTGGCCCTGTCGCGCATCTCGCCCAATACCCTCACCTTTATCGGCCTGCTGATCAACGTGCTCGCGGCTGTTCTGTTCGGCTACGCCCGGGCGGACAACTATGTGCGCATGTTCCTGTATGCGGGTCTGGTAATCATCGGCGCGGGTTTGTTTGACATGGTGGACGGGCGGGTGGCGCGGCAGACCAACCAGGTGTCGGTCTTCGGTGCGTTCTTCGACTCCGTGCTGGACCGCTACTCGGATGTGGCGTTGTTTTTCGGCCTGCTGGTGTTTTATGCGCGCGGGAACCGTTACTTCTACGTGATTCTGGTGGCCTTCGTGATGACGGCGAGCCTGATGGTGAGCTACACGCGCGCTCGCGCCGAGGCGCTCATCGGGCAATGCAAGGTGGGCTTCATGGAGAGGCCGGAGCGTGTGGTGCTGATCATTCTGGGAGCGCTGTTTCAGCGCTGGGATGCGATGGCGCCGGCGCTTTGGGTGCTAGCCGCGCTGTCGACCGTGACGGTGATCCACCGCATCCGGTACACGTACCTGGAGACCGAACGGCGCCAGCTCTCGCCGGGGCTTCTAAAGTCGTAGGCGCCAGTTACCAAGGTTCTCTTGGCTGCGACCTGACCTCCGGCTAGGCTGGAGAGGTTCAAGCTCCTCCGAAAACGAGAGCCTGAACGAAGAGGAGCCGCTGCGGCAGGCTCCCGCGATTACCCTATGCTGTCTCTTTCTTCTGATCTGCGGAGAACTGAACCAGAGCCGTGCCCTCCCGAGGTGCGCGTAGTGCGCGGCCGGGAAAGGGTTCTGGCCCTCGCAGGCACGCTCGCGGAGCTCGCTGTGCGGTGCGGGCAGCGCGGGGCCACTGCGGATCTTACCTACTTCCTGGGAAAGCCGGGCGTGTTGCGTCGAACGCCGGTGCTGCTGCTGTTTGCGCCGCAGGGAGAAATCCTCAGCGCCCGTCCAGCCGCCGCGGAACTCGCGGGCGCGGCACTGGTGTACGAGTACAGGATCTTCGGGATCTCTACCGGGGTGTACACCACCAACGATCGCTCCGGCCGAAGCACGCTGCTGGCCCCCGAGGGGAGCCGCGGGCAGCTGGCTATCGCCGTGGGGCAACATCTCCTCCGTTCCGGCGCCCACGCTGTTCTGCTCTCGTTTCGCTCCGAGACGGACCTCCCGACCGATGCCTCACGGCGGCTGGGAGCGGCGGGCATGCGTTTCTGCTGGGCGGCCCGGGAGCGCACCGTCCCCGACTACCTCGCCCTGCGGCCAACCTACGACGAGACGCTGGCCTCGATCGGGCAGCGAACACG
>CAXTWN010000159.1:0-8007 GCA_964248055.1 uncultured Acidobacteriaceae bacterium
CGCCGTGCTGGGGCCGCTCGCCGACAGCAAGCTGGACACCCTCGGCTCCTGGGCCATTCACGCCGACCGCGACCAGGTGATCACCATCGCCCAGGGCATCCGCGAAAAGCTTCCGTCCGCCACCGTCACCGTCACCAAGGGCGTCGAGATCGAGCGCGGGGCACCCACGATCTTTGACGAACAGGTCCCGCCCCCGCCGCCCACCCTTACCACCGAGTCCGCCCGCAAAACAGAGTTCGCCCACGCCCTCGATCTGGCCCGCGCCGCAGACCTCTCCGTGCTGGTGCTCGGAGAGGCGCAGACCATGAACGGCGAACGTGCCTCACGCGCCAGCCTCAGCCTTCCCGGCGAGCAGGAAGCGCTGCTGGAGGCGGTAGTCGCCCTCCGCAAGCCCGTCATCCTGGTGCTCCTGACCGGCCGCCCGCTCGAGATCACCTGGGCCTCCACGCATGTGGGCGCCATCCTGAACGCCTGGTACCCGGGCTCCGAGGGCGGCCACGCCGTCGCCAACCTGCTCTTCGGCGACGCGACTCCCAGCGGGCATCTGCCCGTCACCTGGCCGCGTGCCACGGGTCAGGAGCCGCTCTTCTACAACGGCAATCTCACCCAGATTCCAGACGATCCCAACGGTCGCTACTGGGACCTCTCCAGTGCCCCGTTGTACCCCTTCGGCTACGGCCTGAGCTACGCCGACTTCGAGGTCACCGACCTGAAGCTCTCCTCCACCAGCCTGCAACCGGGCACACCCCTGCGCGCGACTGTCTCGGTGCACAACCGCTCGGCGATCGGCGGGGCCCAAGTCATCCAGCTCTACACGCATCAGCGCGCCGGCAGCACCTCTCGGCCGGTGCGTGAGCTCAAAGCGTTTCGCAAGATCACGGTGCCCGCCGGAGCCACGGAGACCGTCGAGCTTCCCTTGAATGCCCAGGACCTCAGTTACTGGAGCGCCTCGTTACGGCGTCGCGTACTCGAGCCCGGCACCTTCGATCTTTGGGTCGGCACCGACGCCACTGCCAACCTGCATGCCACGTTCACCCTGGCGACCGCCCCGTAGAGCGTCAGGTTCTCTCGCCTCCAGGTCCGCCGCCGTGCACGCGACTGCCGTTCGCCGCACCGGACCTGCCGTCGACTCGCGCACCACCAGTTCGGGTTCGATCTTTACCAGGCTATCCGTGGGTTCGCCGCGCAGCTTCTTCAGTAGAAGCTCTGCCGCACACGCCCCCATCTGTTGCAGGGGCTGCCGGATTGTCGTCAGGCTCGGCACATAGAACAAGGCTGCCTGGATGTCGTCAAAGCCCACGACCGACACCTGCTTCGGGACATGGAGCCCGGCGTCATGCAACGCGCGGATACAGCCGATCGCCGAGATGTCGTTGAAGCAGAGTACCGCCGTAAAATCGCGCGAGCGTTTGAGTAACTCCGCCACCCCTGGGTAGCCAAGCTCCGGTGTGTTCACATCCGCTTCCAGCCGGATCACGTGGGTCTCCGGGATGGCCAGGCCGAGCCGTCGCGCCACCCGGCTGATCGATCGCCAGCGGCTGTGCGAATCCGAACTGAACGGCGCGCCGCGCATAAACACGATGCGCTGATGCCCTTCCTTCACAAGGTACGACAGCGCCAGCTCCGCGGCGCGGTCATGGTCCAGTACGATGTTGGTCACCTGCGGCAACGCCTTGTGCCCCGCAACGGCCACGGTAGGCGCCGCCGGCGCGCTGGGCAGGTGCGTGTCGATCGCCAGAATGCCATCCACCCCTCGCTGTCCCAGCAGCCTCGGGTACTCCTCCACCAGGTCCTTCCGGTGACGATGGTGCGCGGTAAAAAAGAAGTATCCCTCCCGCATCAGCACGTCTGCCGCCCCGGCCAGCACCTGGGCATGGTAGCCCTCGCCCAGCTCCGGAAGCAGGATGCCCACGGTCTGCGAACGCTTGCCCTGAAGCTGCCGCGCCCCCATGCTCGGTTGGTAGTTGAACGCACGCGCCGCGGCCCGCACCCGCTCGCGGGTCGTCTCCGGGATGGAGCGATTCGGCGAGTTGTTCAGCACAAACGAGACCGTGGCCGGACTCAGGTTCAGATGTTCTGCCAGCGTCTTCAGGCTGACCGGGCGATCCTGGGTTGGCGTGGAGCGTGGCATAGAGAAAGTACCGCCAGTATAGGACACGGAAAACGTTTACATTTGGCCTTTCCGCCGTCGGACGACAAACCGGACAGCCCCGGGAAGGCTCAGTAATGCGTTAAGGGCGGAGCCATTGCAGCAGCACCGAAGACAAGCAAGGGTCTGCAGCAGCCTCCAGCGGCTAGGGTGAGCCTGATCCGAACGTCTCCGTGCGTTGTCGATCTTACTCACCACGATGAAGCTCGCCAGACGAACGTCCCCACGCTGCCCGGCTGGAGCGCCGCGCTAAACTGCCCGCTCGCAAAGCCCACGGTGAAGTTCCGCGCCTCCGCGCCGGTATTGGTTACCAGCAGCACGTGCCGCCCCTGTGGCGTGCGCCAGGCCACGTTCGCAAGCTGCGGATCCGGCTCCGTGGAGCCGAGCCGCACCGAGCCCGGCGGAACAAACCTCGACGCATGCTCGATCGCGAAGAACGCAATGTTGCGCGTAACGTTGTTACCGTCCACCGTGATGGCTCCCTGGCACATCGGACAGCCGCCATTACTCGTATGCGGACCAAACTGGGGATCGGCTGCCAGGTTCCACAGCAGCACCGTGCGGCTCCAGTTGCGCATCGCGCCGATTACGATGCGCGATACCGGATACGCCACCGGCATCAGCTTGCCGTCGCGGCTGAGTTCCACCACCATCTGCTCGGTGAAGTACAGGTTCTTCTCCGGAAAGGCGTCATGCACCTGCGACATGGCCGTGATCTCGCCGCCGTAGAGGTGAAAGCCGGAGCCGTCCGCAAACTCTCGCGCCCTGGGGTCTTTCAGAATGGTCAGCGGGTAGTCGGGACGGTCGCAGTTGTGGTCGTACAGCACCACGCGGGTCTTCAGCCCGGCCGCGCGCAACGCCGGCCCAAAGCTGTCGCGCAGAAACGCCTCCTGCTCCTCCGGCTGCATCAGGAGGCTGGGCGTGTTGTTGGCGTTGAGCGGCTCGTTCTGCATGGTGATGGCTGCAATGGGCACGCTCTCCCGCTGCATCGCCTGGAGATAACGCACCAGGTACGCGGCGTACACCGGGTAAAACTCCGGCCGCAGGCTGCCGCCCTTGGGCGCGCCGTTGGTCTTCATCCATGAGGGCGCGCTCCACGGCGAAGCCAGAATCTGCATCCCCGGCGCAATCTGAAGAACCTCCTTCAGCACCGGAATCAGATCCGCCTCGTCCTCCCGCAGCGTGAAGTGCGCCAGCGCCGAATCGGTCTGGCCCGCGGGCACCTCGTCGTAGGTGAACACATGGTCGTTCATATCGGACGAGCCGATGCTCACCCGCAGGTAGCTCACCCCCGCCTCGTCCGGACCGCGCCCAAAGATCCCCTGCAACACCCTGTGCCGCTGCGCCGGGTCCATGTGATGGAGCAGCTGCGCGCTGCCGCCGGTCATGGCAAAGCCGAAGCCGTCCACCGTCTGCAGCACTTGCCTGTCGTCTACCGTGATCGTCTTGGGCTGCGCGTCGGACGCCTGGATCGCCGGCTCCGGGGACTGCCTTGCGACCAGCTGGCTGCGATCGCTGTCCGTTAGCCAAACCTGCACGTGCGCCTGCGCCTGCGCGACCGGAGTCACGGCAGTGCTGACCAGCACAACGGCGGGGATCAAGAAAGCGGGAACCAGGGAACGCACAGGACCTCTCACGCCCGCCCGCAACGCGCCGGGTGAGTCGCGGGAACGAAGCACCAGCTGCCGTTTAGGGCAGTGCTGATTAAGCACTTGGCCGCGCGGCAGTGTCAAGGGCGCGTTTGCTGCAAGTCTCGAAGAAAAACCTTTGTCTTCCATTTTGGGAACGGCGTGTCCCGTCCGGCACCCGGTGCGCGAATTTGCTTGACAGTTGCAGCACCGGTCCGCTTAGATGTTCCGGCATGCCGAACCAGATAAGCGTTTGTCCTGACCCGCCGCAAGCTGGGGACAGGAGACGCGGGCCGGCAGGAGATTATTTGGGGTCGAGCCTCAGCGTGATCGTGCGGTTGAGGAAGATCGGGAGCGGCGGAGGACCCACGGGGGCACCTCACCACCGCTTCAGCAGAGAAGCCAGGGGTATGCAACGGTTCACAGGGGCGCTTGACAGGGGCGGAGAGTTGGAGAAATATGATCAGCGCCCTCGATCAGCTCAAAGGAAAAAACGTTTGTCTCAACAACATCGGTCGGACTGCAACTATTTTGGAGGCACTATGAAATCACTTCGGTCAGCATGGGAGCTTGTTCTCCTCGCTGCCCTCTGTCTGGGTGGGCTGGGCAGCGCCTACGGACAGGCAACGAACTCCGGCGACATCCGAGGCACCGTCACCGACGCCTCGGGCGCGCTCATCCCCGGCGTCACGGTCACCGTCCTCAACGTCGACACCGGCGTCTCCAAGGACTACACCACCAATCACGACGGCGTGTACGACACCGGCTCCATCGTCGCCGGCAGCTACCAGGTCACCTTCACCAAGACCGGCTTCTCCAAGTACTCCCGCGGTCCCATCACGGTCGAGGTCGGCCTCACCACCGTGAACGGCCCCCTGAAGGTCGGCTCCACCACGGAAGAGATCACGGTCAACACCGACGTTCCGCTGCTGCACACCGAGGGCGGCGACCAAACGGCCGTGCTCGAAGCCAAGGATATGGATCAGCTCCCCAATGTCGGCGGCACCAACGGCCCCGACTGGGAAAACTTCATGATTCTCTTCCCCGGCGCAACCGGCACCTACTCCGGCAGCAGCAATCAGTCGAACAACTACAACTCCGGACAGACGGTTTCGACAAACGGCAACATGCCCTTCAACAACGTGCTGCAGGACGGCGCCTCCACCACCCTGCCGAGCAGCCAGAACGCCAACCCCGCCACCTTTGAGGACGTCGCCGAGCTTCAGGTCTCCCTGTCCTCCTTCTCGGCCCAGTACGGCGTCGGCGGCCTGGTCATCAACCAGATCACCAAGGGCGGCACGGACAAGTTCCACGGCGTGGCCTACGAATACTTTCAGAACAATGCGCTGAATGCCGCGCCGTACGGCTTCGGCGTCAAGCAGACGGTTCCGTTCCTGCGCTACGACGACTTCGGTGGCACCTTCAGTGGTCCGGTAGCCATCCCGCACACCGGCCTCCGCAAAAAAGCGTTCTTCTTCTTCGGCTACGACCAGATCGTCGATAACGGTGTCTCCTCTGGTTTCAACACCATCCCGACGCCCGCTATCATGGGCGGCGACTTTACGGGCAGTTACACGATCTACGATCCGACCACCCAAACCGTCGCGCACGATGATCTCGGCAATCCATACCCCGTGCGTAAATCGTTCCAGAGCGAATATGGCACGAACGCCATCCCGGCCGGCATGATCGACAAGGTCTCCGCCGCATTTCAGCAGTTCTATCCGACTACCTCGAGCCACATCCCCTACGGCAACTTCACCGACACCGCCAAGGTGAACGCCGCCGGCGTTCTGGTGAACAACTTTTACTCCCAATACCCGGTTCCCCGGCCCTGGAAGCGCTACTTCGGCCGTCTGGACTACGACATCACGCCGAATAATCGCCTGACCCTCTCGGACACGCAGGGCGATGAGCTTGAAAACGGCGACAATCCGGTCAGCGCCTGCCCCATCGGCTGCCAGATCGGCGACGTAGATAACAACAACGCCCAGGTCACCGACGTTTGGAACATCAGCCCCCGCACCATCAACGAAGTCCGGATGGGCTACACCGACCAACTGAACTTCTTCGCCGACTCCGGCACCAACACCGGTCTGCCGGCCAAGCTCGGATGGCAGTTCGCCAAGGCGGACGTTCTGCCCTCAGTCCAGTTCCTCCGGAACTACCCCTACGCCTGGATCGGGCCCGCCACCAACGCGTCCTATAAGGAATTCACGTTCGATCCGTCGGACGTCGTTACGATGATCCGCGGCAAGAACATCTTCCACTTCGGCGGCGAGTTCGCCTTCTATCGCGACGACGCCACCAACTGGGGCAACATCAACGCGGGCACCCTGCAGTTCGACGGTGCTTATACCGAAAACTGGACCCTGTCCCCGTCCAAAACGGACTCCACCAAGATGGTTGCCTCTCCCAACCAGAACTCCGGCGAAGAGTACGCGGACTTCCTCTTGGGCTACGCGAGCAGCTGGAGCGCAGGGATCACACCGGAAGCCGGCTCGCGCCTGAAGAAGCCGCAAGTCTTTGTTCAGGACGACATCAAGCTGCGGCCGAACTTCACCCTCAACCTAGGCGTCCGTTACGAGATCAGTCACGGCTTCAACGACGTAAAGGGCAATGAGGATAGCTTCGACCCGACCATCATCAACCCCGCCACAGGCACACCTGGAGCGTACTGGTTCGACTCCACCCATACCAATGGCCGCACCGCACTTCAGGCAAATGTCTATAACTCGGTCCTTCCCCGTGCAGGTTTCTCCTGGCTCGTGCAGCCGACAACCACCTTCCGTGGCGGGTTTGGTATCTACACCTATAACTTCAGCCTCGACAACTATGGCAGCGGCATCGGCCAGGCCTTCGGCTCCTCAGGCGGCTATGGCGACCAGTCGAATGGTATTTATCCCGTGACAAAGTTCGGTGGAACAGGAACCCTCTTCCCGCTCGGGGGCGGAGCGACGGCGCCTCTTCCCTACACCTCAGCTTCCACCGATCCGACTCGCTTCAACGGGCAGGGCGCAGGCTACAACGACTTCCACACCCCAATCCCGAAGATCTACCAGTGGAATCTCGGGATTGAGCAGCAGGTGGGAGCGAACGTCGCCTTCACCCTCTCCTATGTCGGCAGCCATGGTTACAACCTGACCTTTCCGACCAACCTCAACGCGCCCGATTACACCCGCCTGAGCTCCAGCGATACTTCCACGTGCGGTTCGGGCGTCTCCTCGGCGACATGCACCTCTGAGTTCCCGATCTATCAGGGCATCGGCGGCAACCTCTACCAGGCGATCTCCAACTACCACTCGCTCCAGGCGGTCATCACCAAGCGCCTCAGCACCGGCTTCAGCGCGAGCTTCAACTACGTCTGGTCGCACATGCTGGATGACCAGGACTCCTCCGGCTGGGGTACCCACGCCGGTCCACAACCCAACCAGCAGGAGAGCACGCTGCAGTTCAACCGTGCTTACGCGAACTACGGCCCCTCCAACTTTGATACCCGCAACCAGTTCAAGGGATACGCCGTGTACGACCTTCCCTTCGGACGCGGCCGGAGCTTCTTCAACAAGAACCTGCTCGCGGACGAGGTCATCGGGGGCTTCCAGCTGTCCGGTACCGTCGTGATCTCCTCCGGGAACCCGTTCCAGGTCTACGGGAACGAAAACACCTATGCCGGTGCCTCCCAATATCCGGACCTTACTGGCATCAGCCCGATTCCAAGAGGCGGCCGGACCCTCGCCGAGTGGTACAACCCTGAGGCCTTCTCTGATCCGGGTCCCGCTACCTTCGGCAACGCAGGTCGCGACCCGCTCGTCGGACCCGGCTTCTACACCGTGAACCTATCCGCGCTCAAGAACTTCGACCTGCCCTGGGAGGGAATCAAGTTCTCGATTCGCTGCGACGCAACGAACGCCTTCAATCACCCGTCCTTCGGTCCTCCGTCCGGTGGGCTCCAGGACAGCAATGGCCCTGGGACCCCGTATACCAGTGTCTCCAACGAACCCATCACCGGCGTACAGATTGGCGGCCGTGACGTGCAGGTGAGCGCACGCCTCAGCTTCTGATACTCTCCGTGGGGATGACGGTCACTCACCGTCATCCCCATTCCTCTATGTAGCGGCTGCTGTCCTGAGTCGAACGGCGTTTGTGATGCGGTTTTGGGTTGCAGGGGTGTTGTTGGGGTTGGGCTCGGCTGCGTTGGGCTGGGCTGAGCCGATCGGGCGCACGGAACCG